>NZ_JARDJI010000016.1:0-112904 GCF_039907765.1 Mesorhizobium sp. CC13
CCTGGACGCCGCCATGCGACTTCGACGTGGAAACGGTCTTCATCGGTTCTGCCTTTCGACTTTCAAAACTCGGCCCGGCATAGCGGCGCGGCGGAACGCCTGCAACCTTCCGAAGGCGGAAAAGGCTTGATCCGGCTTGCATCCGTTCGGGTGTCGGGCATCATCCCGCCGAATCGCCGCAGCCGTCCTGCGGCTCCGTTCCCACAACAGTTCCACCCAGAAGCGAGCCTCGGATGACCGAAAACCCCTTTGCCGGAGATGCCGACCGCTCTGCCATCTGGGAGATGCTGGTGCGCCGCGACATCGCCGCCTTCGTCGCCCAGGACTGGTCGATGGTCGCCGGCGATTTCGACACTGAGCGCTTCCTCGGCATCCATGCCCACAACTCGGCCAACCCCGACGAGTGGGACGCCGCCTTCCCCGCCCTTTCGCTCTATCGCGACGAGTGGCTGCGCCAGGCGGCCGAGACGGCGGCGACCGAATATGCCGAGCCGCTCGCCGACGGCATCTTCCGCGCCACGCGCCTGACAGAGATCGACATCACCGGCGATGTCGCCATTGCCCGCAAGAAGTTCGACGGCACCATCCGCCGCGCCGACGGCAGCGACGACGTGCTCAACTGGCAGACGCTCTACTTCTGCCGCAAGGCGGATGGCCGCTGGAAGATCACCGGCTTCGTCGGCTACATGAAATACCAATAGCCCGTTAGCCGCCTTTCCGCCTCCACCACAGGCGCCCTTCCGGGCGCCTTTTCGTTTTTCACGGCCCTTTCTGTGCAAGGCAGAAAGTTCGATCTTGCAACCTTTGCGCTTGACTGCAAGATATCTTGCATCCTAAGAGTCTCATGCAAAGTGGATGCAAGATCATGACATTGCTGGATCGCATCAAGAGCCATTCGAACCGCCTCACCGAGGCCGACCAGCGACTCGTCTCGACCCTGCTCGAAAACGCCGCCGAAGCCGCCTTCCTGTCCAGCGCCCGTCTCGCCGAGCGCGCCAGCGTTCACGAGGCGGCCACCACCCGCCTCGCCCAGAAGCTCGGCTACAAGGGCTACCCCGAACTGCGCTCGCAGCTGCAGCGCGAACTGGTCGCCAGCCAGGACGCCGCCGAGCGCATGCGCCGCTCCGTTGCCAAGGTCGAGCACGGCGACTTCCTGCTCGACCTGATCGGCAACGAGGTCGCAGCGCTCGAAACCCTACGCCTCGCCGTGAACCAGGAGGCCATCAACCGCGCCGCCGACATGATCGTCGACGCCAGGCGCATCTTCCTGTTCGGCCAGGGCCACGCCCAGTCGATCACCCAGTTCCTGCGCCGCCGCCTCGACCGCTTCGGCATGACCACCATCGTGCTGGAAGGGCGCGGCCGCGACATCGCCGAGCGCGTCGTCGGCATGCAGAAGGACGACCTCGTGCTGGCGCTCGCCTTCCGCAAGCAGCCGACGAGTTATGCCCCGCTGGTCGAGCACTGCCATGCCCAGGGCGCCAAGGCGATGCTGGTAACCGACCTCGCGGGATCGATGATGCAGCCCGAGGCCGACCTCGTGCTGGCTGCCCCGCGCGGCCGCTCCGGCAGCGAGTTCCAGACGCCGACGGTGCCCTTCGCCATCGTCAACGCGATCCTGCTCACCATTGCCGGCAGGCACCAGAACCGCGTCATGGGCGCGCTCGAACGCCTGTCCGGCCTGTTCGAAGAATTCGATTGAGAAAACCTGGGAGGGAAAGATGCTCAAGTCGATGAAATGGGCGCTCGTCGCCGCAGTGGCGGCGCTGCCGCTTGCCGCACATACCGCAGAACTCGACAAGATGACGGCCGCCGAGTTGCTGCCGCTGGCGCAGAAGGAAGGCAAGGTCACCGTCTTCTCGCTGTCGAGCCGCATCGCCAAGGTCGAGAAGGCCTTCGAGGAAGCCTATCCCGGCATCGATCTCGTCGGCATCGACATGAGCTCGGTCAAGCAGATCGCCCGCGTCGTCGCCGAGCAGGATGCCGGCGTCAACGCCGTCGATGTGCTCTACATCGCCGACACCCCCGTGGTCTATGAGGACCTGGTCAAGACCAACCGCGTCAAGGCCTACATTCCGCCGCGAGTCGCCGGCGAACTGGCCGACGAGCACAAGGCGCCGCTGCTCACCCAGCGCCTGTCTACCAAGGTGCTGATGTACAACGAGGCCGCCAATCCGAACGGCGCGCCGGTCAAGAACCTCTGGCAGCTGACCACGCCGGAATGGAAAGGCCGCGTGCTGATGGTCGACCCGATGCAGCGCGGCGAACTGCTCGACCTCCTGGTCGAGTTCTCGCTGCGTCCCGACGAGATGGCCAAGGCCTACGAGGCCCAGTTCGGCAAGGCGGTCGAGGTCGACAGCGACCTCCAGGGCGCCGGCGAGCAGTTCATCCGCGAGCTGTTCGACAACGATTTGGTGCTGGTGCCCAACAGCGACGCCATCAACAAGGCCATCGGCGACAAGACCGCCAAGAACCCGCCGGTCGGCTTCGCCACCTACTCCGACCGGCGCGACAACGAGAAAGAAGGCTGGGCCCTGCAGGTCGCCAACGATGTGGAACCGACCAACGGCATTCTCTTCCCGGCCGTCCTGGCTCTGGTCGAGAAGGCGCCGAGCCCGGCTGCGGCGCGGCTGCTGATCGACTTCATGATGGGCGACGATTCCGCCACCGGCGGGCCGGCCTTCGAGCCCTTCAACGTCGCCGGCGACTATGCCGTCCGTCCCACCGTCAAGGACAATGCCGACTCCGTACCGCTCAAGGACCTGAAGGCCTGGCGCATCGACCCGGTGAAGACCGCCGCCGCCCGCAAGCGTATCGCCGACCTCGTGCTGACGCTGCAGTGACCGCGGCCGGACCGGCGCCTTGGGGAAGGCGCCGGTCCGTTCGGCCGGTGCATTTCAGCACCGCATCGCCCCGCCAGTTCCGCCAAGAAAGATCGTCATGTCCGCCGTCGCAACATCCATGTTGTCCCGGAGAGGCCTTCTGCGCTCCGAAACACTCGTCCCGATCATTCTCATCCTGATCGTTTCCGTCCTGGTCGTGGCCCCGCTGGCCAAGATCATCCTGTCGACGCTCACCGCCGACGGCCGCGAGGCCTGGCAGGCGGTGCTCGCCTCGAAGATGTCCGAGAACCTCTGGTGGCGACCGCTGTGGAACACGGTGCTGCTCGGCATCGGCGTTGCCGCCGGCTGCATCCTGATGGGCGGCTTCCTCGCCTGGCTGGTCGTGCTGACCGACGTGCCGGCGCCCAAGGCGCTCGGCCTGCTCGCCACCCTGCCCTTCATGATCCCGAGCTTCGCCGCAGCCCTCGCCTGGGGCGCGCTGTTCCGCAACAGCCGCCTCGGCGGCTCGGTCGGCTTCTTCGAGGCCAATGGCTGGCTGGTGCCCGACTGGCTGGCCTGGGGGCTGGTGCCGACGCTGATCGTGCTGATCGCTCATTACTATTCGCTCGCATTTACCGTGATCTCCGCCGCCCTCAGCTCGGTCGGCGCCGATCTCGTCGAGGCGGCCCAGGTCGCCGGCGCCAGGCGCTCGCGCATCTTCTTCGGCATCATCCTGCCGGTCGTCACTCCCGCGCTGATCGCCGCCGCCTCGCTCACCTTCGCCGGCGCCGTCTCCAACTTCGCCGCCCCTGCCCTGCTCGGCCTGCCCGTGCGCATGCAGACGCTGTCGACCCGCCTGTTCGGCATGATCGAGACCGGCCAGACCGAGCGCGGCTTCGTCATCGCGCTGCTCTTGATCGTCGTCTCCGCCTCCTTCCTGTGGATCGGCGAGCGGCTGGTCGCAGGCCGCAAGAACTACGTCACCGTCACCGGCAAGGGTGGCCGCACCAAGCGCTTCCCGCTCGGCAAATGGCGCTGGCCGCTGTTTGCGGTCGCAGTCGCGCTCTGCGCAATGACCACCTTCGTGCCGGCCGTCGTGCTCACCGCCTCGAGCTTCGCCCTGCAGAACGGCTCGCTGTTCTCCAACTGGACGCTGCATTTCTGGATCGGCGAAGGCGGCACCGACATGGCCCAGGGCCAGGCCGGCATCTTCCGCAATCCGGTGCTGATCGACGCCCTGTGGACGACGCTGAAGCTTGCCGTCACCGTGGCGATCACCACCATGGCGCTCGGGCTGGCACTCGCCCACACCATTGCCCGCAACAAGGGCTCGGTGCTGGCGACGGTTCTCGGCCAGGTGTCGTTCACGCCGATCCTGATCCCCAGCATCGCCTTCGCCGCCGCCTACATCGCGCTGTTCGGCGCCCCCATCGGCCCGCTGCCGTCGCTCTACGGCACCTTCCTGCTGCTGGTGATCGCCGCCTCCGCCCATTTGCTGCCCTATGCGGTGCAGTCGGGCCGCTCGGTGCTCGGCCAGATCTCCGCCGACATCGAGGAGAGCGCGCGGCTCACCGGCGCCGGCTTCTTCCGCCGCATGGGCGCCATCATCATGCCGCTTGCCATACGCGGCCTGCTCGCCGGCGGGCTGCTGGTCTTCGTCAAGATCGTCCGCGACCTGTCGCTGGTGGTGCTGCTCTTCACCTCGACCTCGCCGGTGCTCAGCATGCTCGCCTACCGCTATGCGGCCGAAGGCTTCATGCAGTTCGCCAACGCCATCACCATGGTCATCCTCGTCCTCTGCGTCGTCGCCACGCTCCTGGCGCATCGCCTGCAGAACCGCGTCCAGAAGTGGAAATCCGCATGAGCCCCGCAAACGGCAATCCGGCCGCGATCGCGATCCGCGACGTCAGCAAGCGTTTCGGCAGCTTCACCGCCGTCGATCATGTCGACATCTCCGTGCCGCAGGGCGCCTTCCTCGTGCTGGTCGGTCCCTCCGGCTGCGGCAAGTCCACGCTGCTCAGGATGCTGGCTGGTCTCGAAACCCCGAGCGAAGGTGAACTTGCCTTCATGGGCCGCACGGTATCCGACGGCTCCCGCGGCCTCGTCGCCGATGCCGGCGCCCGCGACGCCGGCCTGGTCTTCCAGAGCTACGCGCTGTGGCCGCACATGACGGTCGCCGGCAACATCGAGTGGCCGCTCAAGGTGGCCAAGTGGAGCAAGGCCGACCGCGCAGCCCGCGTCGACGAGGTGCTCGGCCTGCTCGGCATCTCGGCCCTCAAGGAGCGCTATCCGGCGGAGATCTCGGGCGGCCAGCAGCAGCGCGTCGCGATTGCCCGCACCATCGGCCCTAAGCCCAGCATCCTGCTGTTCGACGAACCGCTGTCCAACCTCGACGCCAAGCTCAGGATCGAGATGCGCAGCGAACTGATGCGCATCCACCGGGCGACCGGGGCGACCTCGGTCTATGTCACCCACGATCAGGTCGAGGCGATGACCATGGCGAGCCATGTCGCCGTTCTCAACAACGGGCGGGTCGAGCAGTTCGGCGCACCGATCGACCTGCTCGAGAACCCGCGCACGACCTTCGTCGCCACCTTCCTAGGTACCCCGCCGGCCAATCTGATCGAGGTTTCGAACAACGGCGGCGGGCTCGTCTATGAAGGGCTCCGGCTCGCTGACGCGGCACACGCGCAGGCCCGGAGCCAGGTGCAGCTTCTCTACCGCGCTCACGACATCGCCGTCGGCGAGATACTGGGCCGCCCCTCGATCGCCGCACGCTTCGAGGAGGCCGCCCCGATCGCCGGGCGCACGATGGTGACCGCCTTCTCCGGCGGCCGGCGGCTGACCGCGATGGCCGAAGGCTATTTCAGCGCCGAAAGCGGCGCCCCAATCCGCCTCAGCTTCCTCGGTGAGCCGAGCGCGGTCTTTGCAATGAACGGTGAAAGGATCGACTGATGAGACTGATCATGGTGCGCCACGGCGAGACCACCTGGAACGCCGAGCACCGGCTGCAGGGCCACGACAACGCGCCCTTGTCGGAGCGCGGCATCAGGCAGGTCCAGAGCTTCGCCGCCTTCGCCAGGGCGATGGCCCCCGACCACATCGTCGTTTCCGACCTTGGCCGCACCCGCCAGACCGCGCATCTGCTCGGTTTTGGCGACGCGCCGCTCGATCCGCGCCTGCGCGAAATCGACATGGGCAGTTGGACCGGCCGCATCAAGCACGAGCTCGAGTCTGAGCGCCCGGACGAATATCTCGCCTGGCGCGGCGGCACCTTCACCCCGGAGAAGGGCGAACCCTGGGCGGATTTCTGCGCCCGCATCGTCGAAGGCCTGCGCGACTGCCTGAGGAAATGCAGCGGCGATACGCTCGCCATCGTCCATGGCGGCGTCATCCGCGCGGCCTGCCACGTCTTTCTCGGCCTGCCGCCGTCGCGCGTGGTCCCGGTGACCCCCGGTACTGCGACGATCCTGAGCTTCGACACGGCCGACGCGCCGGCTGCCAGGCTGGAAGCCTACAACATTGCTGCCGTGACGCCCGATTTCGACGCGCCCGATTGAGACGGACAGAAAAGGAAATGACGCGGCTTCCAAGGGTCCCCCATGTTAGCCGCAGTTTCCCCTCAGTGAGGCAAAATAGTTAGCTGAATTAAAACTGTCGTCGGAATTTGAAACTGCGATCAGTATTCTCAGCGTTGCCTCTGGCAATATTTCCATCCGGCTTCGCAAAGCTGAGCCGGGATGCGAGGCAACGCCATAATGCCAACCACACCATTTTCAATCGCCGCGCATCCCCCGTTTGAGGTAGAAGCAGCTATAACCGAGACAAAAAAGAATACTCGAGCCGCCGCACATGGCGGCGGCAGCAAGAATTCCTGGCCCGTGAAGTCTCTCCCTCGTCGCTACTTCGACGCTTCCTCGATATAGGCGATCACGTTCTGGATATCGGCATCTTCCTTCAGGCCAGGGAAGGCCATCTTGTTGCCCGGAACCTTTTCCTTTGGTGCCTTGAGATAGGCCGCGATGTTGGCTTCATCCCAGACCAGGCCGCCCGCGCCCGCCTGCTTCATGGCGTCCGAATACTTGGCCTCGAAGCTCGGCAGGCTGCCCGCCTTGCGCCCGATGACGCCATTCAGCGACGGTCCCAGCTTGTTCTTGTCGGCGGCCAGGTCATGGCAGGCCTGGCATCTGGCGAAGATTTTCTTGCCCGCCGCGGCATCGCCGGCGGCGTGGACAGGACTGGTGGCTAGAACCGAAGCTGCAACAAGGGCGGGTGCGCCCCATGCGATCAGTCTCATGGCTGTCTCCCTGGTCAGGTCGACGCCTCGCGTCGACGCGCCGGATACTACCCCCGCTCACGGAAACGCACCATGCGCCAACACGTTGCACCCTGCCGGCCACCGCTGCGCGGGGGCGACAACGGCAAAGAGGATTGCTATGATCCGCCTCGGTGCAGGTCGCGGTTTCGCGTGACCAGTCACGCTGGACGGCAGCACCGCGAGCCGCGACCTAACCGGACCCGATCCCGGAGGAATGGTGATGGCAAATTTCCATGTCTACGCAGCAGGAACCGGCAGCGACGTCGCGCATCCCGTCATACGTCGGATACGGATGGCGGATGTGTTCGACGCGCTTCGCCTTGGATTCGAGGATTTCTGGGAGAAGCCCTCGCACTACGTCTTTCTGTGCCTGATCTATCCGATCGTTGGCGTGTTCCTGATCACGTGGACCTCCGGTGGCAACGCGTTGCAGCTCGTCTATCCGCTGCTGACCGGTTTTGCCCTGCTCGGGCCGTTCGCGGCACTTGGCCTCTACGAGATCAGCCGCAGGCGCGAGCTCAAGCTCGACACGTCCTGGAAGCACGCATTGGAGGTGCGGAATTCGCCCGCCATGCCGGCAATCGCCGTCCTTGGCGTGATGCTGGTGGCGCTGTTCGTTACCTGGCTGCTTACCGCGCATGCGCTCTATGCCTGGCTCTATGGCGAGAACGTGCCGGCATCCTTCTCCGGCTTCGTCAACGACGTGCTCACCACCCAGCGCGGCTGGACCCTGATCGTGCTCGGCAACGCGATCGGCTTCGTGTTCGCCCTGGTGACCTTGAGCACGACCGTCATCGCCTTCCCCCTGCTGCTCGATCGCGATGTCGGCGCCTACGCGGCTGTCGAGACCTCGGCACGCGCCATCATCGCCAACCCGGTGCCGATGCTGCTCTGGGGACTGGTCGTGGCCCTGACCCTGCTGGCCGGTTCGCTGCCGCTGCTGGTCGGCTTGGCGCTCGTCCTGCCCGTGCTCGGCCACGCGACCTGGCATCTCTATCGCAAGGTCGTGGAACCGGCCCCTGTCCCGGCCGCGCCCAAGGCGCGCAAGCAGCGCAGCATGTAGCCGGCGCTTTGGCGGCGCCGGGCCGGCGCCGCCTCCCCTTTCGGATTACCCCACGTTCGCCCCTCTCGGGGCGTACAGGCTTGGCCGGTTCATGCCGGATGGCTGAACCGGGCGACGCGCGCGCCCTGCATCAGGTCGCGGAAGTCGCCGCCGGTGACATGCACCAGCGTCTTGTGGTCGCCGCCTTCGAAATAGACGTCCCCCTCCCCGCCGAGGCTTTCGTCGAGGATGACGGGCACGTCATAGGCCGCGCCGATCGGCGGCACGGCGCCGATGTCGCAATCGTTGAACAGCTGGCCGACCTCGTCTTCCGAGGCGAGGCCGAGCCGCTTGTCGATCACGTCCTGCAGCGTGTTCAGCTCGACCCGGTGGCTGCTCGGCACGACCGCCAGCGCATAACCCATCTCGTGGTGAAGGAGCACCGATTTGGCGAGCCTTCGACCCGGGATATGCGCCGCCTGCGCCGACTGGCTGCTGGTCGAGGTGCGGTGATGGGCAACGGTATCGTAGTGGATGCCCTTGCCGTCGATGTAGTCTTGAAGTTTCCTTGCGATCGTCATCGTAGGCGTCCTTCTGTTGGAGGGTGCTGACGCGTAGGAGAACGAGAGAAACCATTCTCCTCCCATCGTTTTCCCTGTCAACGAGGAAGCGGCCGCGATGCCTGGGCGGTCGGCATCATGGCACCAGACGGAATCGTCTGGCTGCGCACGAACGCGGCTGAGAATGACAGCCAGGGCGGCGAAACTACGTTGATCGGGATGCCCGCCGTTCTAGCGCCCCGCGCCGAAGGACAAGACCCGGGTGACCTCGGTGTAGTCGGACTCGATCACCATGATCGCCACGAACACCAGGATCACCAGCGGCGGCACGATGATGGCGTAGACGAGCGCCAGCCTCTCCCAGGCCATGTGCATGAACACGGCCACGATCAGCCCCGCCTTGAGCATCATGAAGGTGAGGATCAGCCCCCACCGCAAGAGGCCCTGCACGCCGAAATAGTCGACCGCGTAGGAGCAGGCACTGAGGATGAACAGCCAGCCCCAAACGACCAGATAGAGCTTGATCGGATGCTGCTGGCCCTCTTCGTGAGCGACGGCGCGGGCGTGGCCGCCATGGCCGTGCAGGCCCTGATCCCCGACTTCTGTCTGTGTCATCGCTTGACCTCACCAGAGATAGAAGAACGCGAAGATGAACACCCACACCAGATCGACGAAGTGCCAGTAGAGCCCCATGATCTCGACGCTCTCGTACTGGCCGCGCCGGCTGGTGAAGAAGCCGGGGGCGCCGGTGTCGTAGTCGCCCCGCCACACCTTGCGGGCGACGATCAGCAGGAAGATCACGCCGATCGTCACGTGGGTGCCGTGGAAGCCGGTGATCATGAAGAACGAGGAGCCGAACTGCGCCGCACCCCAGGGGTTCTCCCACGGGCGGACACCCTCGGTGATGAGCTTGGTCCACTCGAAGGCCTGCATGCCGACGAAGGTCGCGCCGAGGGCGGCGGTCAGGAGCATCAGCGCCGCGGTCTTCTTGCGGTCGCGCCGGTAGCCGCAGTTGACGGCCATCGCCATGGTGCCGCTCGACGAGATCAGCACGAAGGTCATGATCGCGATCAGGATGAGCGGAACCTCGGAGCCGCCGATGTTCAGCGCGAACACCTCGCTCGGGTTCGGCCACGGTATCGTGGTCGACATGCGCGCGGTCATGTAGGCAAGGAGGAAGCAGCCGAACACGAAGGTGTCGCTGAGCAGGAAGATCCACATCATGGCCTTCCCCCAGGATACGTTCTTGAACGCCCTCTGGTCCGAGGCCCAGTCGGCGGCGACGCCGCTGAGGCCGGCTGGACGTTGCGCTCCGTGGTCGGCGTGTCCCAGCGTGGTGTCGGCCATCCGCTTCCTCCCTAGCTCAGCAGCCTGCGGCAGATGTCGATGAATTCTGCGGCCCAGCCCATCAGCACCGAAAACAGCACGAACCAGACGACCAGCAGCACGTGCCAGTACATCGCGCAGAGTTCGGTCGAGAGCGTGAGCCCCTCGGCGTGGACCGCCCGCCGCGCCCGGAGATTGGTCCGCCCCAGCGCCACCAGGCCGCCGACGATATGCAGGCCGTGCATGGCGGTCAAAAGGTAGAAGAAGCTCACCGCCGGATTGTCGAGGGCGTAGTAGCCCCGGCCGGCAAGATCCCGCCAGGCCAGGAGTTGCCCGCCCAGGAAGGCAAGCGATGCGAGCCCGCCGGCGAGCAGGGCGAGGCGAAGGTTGGTCAGCTGCCCTTTATGGGCGGCATGAACCCCGCATTGCAGCGCCGCACTCGCCAGGACCAGCATGCCGGTATTGAGCCAGAGCAGCCGCGGCACCGGCGCCGGCTGCCAGTCGGCATAGGCCATGCGCATGAAATAGGCGCTGATGAACAGCGCAAACAGCGCGCCGACGACCGTCAGGAACACGCCGAGCCCGATCTTGGCCGGATGCGTGAGCGGTGCCTCGGTCTCGGGATGCGCGGTCACCGGGCCGACTTCCAGCCACGGCTTGGACATCAGTCGCTGCCGCGCCAGCCACCAGCCGGCAACCGCCGTGATCGCAAGCATGAAGACGACGACGACACTCATGCCCTGTCGCCTTGCGTCAGCGGGCCCGGGTCGTTCTGGGAGATGAAGTCCTCCGGTGCGCCCGGCACGCTGTAGTCATAGGCCCAGCGGTAGACGACCGGAAGCTCCTTGGCGAAATTGCCGTGCGGCGGCGGCGTCCCCGCCGTCTGCCATTCGAGCGTCGTCGCCCGCCACGGATTGTCGCCCGCCTGCCTGCCGTTGCGCAGGCTCCAGAACAGGTTGAACAGGAACACCAGCTGCGCGAAGCCGACCGTCAGCGCAGCGATCGTGATGAACTCGTTCAGCGTCTGCACCGAGTCCGGCACGAAGGCGGTGTCGCCGAGCTCGGGATAGCGCCGCGGCACGCCCACCAGCCCGATATAGTGCATCGGGAAGAAGATCAGGTAGGCGCCGACGAAGGTGACCCAGAAATGGAATCGGCCCATCGCCTCGTTGAGCATGCGGCCGGTGATCTTGGGGTACCAGTGGTAGATCGCGCCGAACACCACCAGGATCGGCGCTACGCCCATGACCATGTGGAAATGCGCGACCACGAACATGGTGTCGGACAAGGGCACGTCGACGACAACGTTGCCGAGGAACAGTCCGGTCAGCCCGCCATTGACGAAGGTGACGATGAAGGCCAGCGCGAACAGCATCGGGATGGTCAGGTGGATGTCGCCGCGCCACAGCGTCAGGATCCAGTTGTAGACCTTGAGCGCGGTCGGCACCGCGATGATCAGCGTCGTGGTGGCGAAGAAGAAGCCGAAATACGGGTGCATGCCCGAAACATACATATGGTGCGCCCACACCACGAAGGAGAGCGCGCCGATGCCTACGATCGCCCACACCATCATGCGATAGCCGAAGATGTTCTTGCGCGCATGCGTGCTGATGAGGTCGGAGACGATGCCGAAGGCCGGCAGCGCGACGATGTAGACCTCCGGGTGCCCGAAGAACCAGAACAGGTGCTGGAACAGGATCGGGCTGCCGCCGCTGGTGGTGGACTGCTGCCCCATCTCGACGATCGCCGGCATGAAGAAGCTCGTGCCGACGATGCGGTCGAAGAGCATCATGACGCAGGCGACGAAGAGCGCGGGGAAGGCGAGCAGCGCCATCACGGTTGCCGTGAAGATGCCCCAGACCGTCAGCGGCAGGCGCATCAGGGTCATGCCGCGGGTGCGCCCCTGCAGCACGGTCACCACGTAGTTGAGGCCGCCCATCGTGAAGCCGATGATGAACAGGATGAGCGACACCAGCATCAGTATGATGCCCCAGTCCTGGCCGCCTGGGGTGCCCGAGGTGATCGCCTGCGGCGGATAGAGCGTCCAGCCCGCGCCCGTCGGTCCGCCCGGCGCGAAGAAGCTGGCCACCAGCACCAATACGGCGAGCAGGTAGATCCAGTAGCTCAGCATGTTGGCATAGGGAAACACCATGTCGCGCGCGCCGACCATCAGCGGGATCAGGTAGTTGCCGAAGCCGCCGAGGAACACCGCGGTGAGCAGGTAGATGACCATGATCATGCCGTGGATGGTCATGAACTGGTAGTAGGCCTCCGGCGTGATGAAGGCGAAGGCCTCGGGGAAGGCGAGCTTGAGCCGCATCAGCCAGGAAAGCACCAGCGCGACGAAGCCGATGGCCAGCGCCGTGCCGGCATACTGGATGGCGATGACCTTGGCGTCCTGCGAGAAGACGTATTTCGTCCACCAGCTGTGGGGATGATAAAGCTCGACCTCCGCCACTTCCGCGGGCGGGATCAGGTCTGCTCCATGAGGCGTGACATCGACCATCCAAACACCTCTTGCTGACTGTCGTGCTCTTCGCGGCTGCGCCGGCCCGGGCCGGCAGCGCCGAATGCGTCTCCTATTCAGCCTTCGCCGCGGTCCCGGCCGGTTCGGCCAGCGCGCCCACCTTGGCGGGCGCGGACAACTGGGCGAAGGTCGACTGCTGCTGCAGCCAGGTCGTGTAGTCCTGCTCCGTGTCGACGAGCAGCGTGCCGCGCATGAAGGCATGGCCCACGCCGCAGAGTTCGGCGCACAGCACCTCGAAGGTTCCAGTCCTGGTCGGCGTGAACCAGAAATAGGTGACCATGCCCGGCACCATGTCCATCTTGGCGCGGAACTCCGGCACGTAGAAATCGTGCAGCACGTCGATCGAACGCAGCAGCACCTTGACCGGCTTGTCCACCGGCAGGTGCAGGTCCGCCGCCTCCACGACGACGTCGTCCTGGCCGTTCGGATCTTCGGGGTTCACACCCAGCGGGTTTTCCGGACTGACCAGGCGCGCATTCGACGTGCCCAGCTTGCCGTCGGCTCCCGGCAGGCGGTAGCTCCACTGCCATTGCTGGGCGACGACCTCGACCTCGGTCGCGTCCTTGGGAACGCTGATGAACTGGCTCCAGACGAAAAGCCCCGGCGCCAGCATGGCGGCGACGCCGACGGCGGTGATCGCGGTGAGCCAGGATTCGAGCTTGCGGCTTTCGGGCTCGTAGTGCGCCCTCGCTCCCTCCTTGTGGCGGAAGCGATAGACGCAATAGGCCATGAACAGCACCACGGCGGTGAAGACCGCTCCGGTGATCCAGAATGTGATGACGAGGGTGCTGTCGATGTAGCCCCAGTTGGAGGCTATCGGCGTCCACCACCAGGGGCTCAGCACGTGGAACAGCACCGAGCCGATGACTATGAGAACGAGCACGAGCGCAATGGCCATCCTCAGTTCCTCCGGGCATCTCCCAGGGACTCTCTCCCTTCAGGAAGGCCGCGCGCCATCATAGCTTGATTTGCAAACGAAATACTAGGGGAACGCGCGCCGTCGCCCCGCGTCACATTCGCGGGCCCCCCGCGCCGCCGGAAACTCTTCCTCGTGCGCGCAAATCTTCTTGGAAAGACCAGCAAACACAAAGGGCGGCGCGCCGTCTGCCGGTCCGCGCCGCCCTTCGTCGTGTAGCCGTGGCGCTCAGGCCGACTGCGCGGGGTAACCGGCGAGGTCGAGTACCTGGGCGATCTTCGTCGCTTCGGCCGAGGTGGCGATGGAGACGGTCTGCGACTTGAGATCGATCTCGACGCGCGCGCCGGCGTCGACACTCTGCACAGCCTTGGTCACCACGCTGGCGCAATGGCCGCAGGTCATGTCCGGAACGCTCAACTTCAGCATGTCTTTATCCTTGTTTCTGGCCGGCACTGGCGCCGTGTCCCGTAGGTGGTGATTCCAGCAACTGGAAGGTCAAAGGTCACCTGGTAACGAATTCGTGATCGGTCGTCTGGGCGTGAATTTTCCGCCATCCGGATCGGAACAGCCCGATTAACCTCCATTTTTCAAACTCTTACTCAATTTTCACGAGGCCAGAAAAATCCTGTTGACCTTCCCAACACTGGAACCACTAGACCTCGATGCGAAAGTGACGAAATGAGGTCTCGCACCATGAATGCACCCCTGAATCCACCAAATCTGTCCGCAGGCGCCACCCGTCAGAGCTTCCCCATCGAAGGCATGACCTGCGCTTCCTGCGTGCGCCGCGTCGAGTTGGCCATCGCCAAGGTCCCGGGCGTGACGTCTGCTGCCGTCAACCTGGCGACTGAAAGCGCCGACGTCACCTTCGACCGCAGCGTCGAGTCGGGAGCCGTCATCTCCGCCATCCAGGGCGCCGGCTACGCAGTGCCGGTCGAAAAGTCGGAGATCGAGATCGAGGGCATGACCTGCGCCTCCTGCGTCCGCCGCGTGGAGCTGGCGATCGCGGCCGTGCCGGGCGTGCTCAAGGCGTCGGTCAACCTGGCCACCGAACGCGCCACGATCGAATCCTTTGCCGGCAGCGCACCGCGCACGGCGATCGACGCGGCCATCCGCAAGGCGGGGTACGAGCCGCGCCGCGGCGACACCGCCAACGCCGGCTCCGCTGCCGACAGCCGCGAGGAGGCCCGCAACCGCGAGCTTTCCCATCTCAAGCGCGACTTCGCGATCGCCGCCATCCTGACGCTGCCGATCTTCGTGCTCGAAATGGGCTCGCACCTGTTTCCGTCGATGCACCACTGGCTGCTGACGAACATCGGCCAGCAGCAGCTCTACCTCACCTATTTCCTGCTCGCCACCATCGTGCAGTTCGGGCCCGGCATGCGCTTCTACAAGAAGGGCGTGCCGTCGCTGCTGCGCATGGCGCCCGACATGAACTCGCTGGTCATGCTCGGCTCGACCGCGGCCTGGGCCTATTCGGTGGTCACCACCTTCACCCCAAGCCTGCTGCCGGAGGGCACGGTCAACGTCTACTATGAGGCCTCCTCGGTGATCATCACGCTGATCATCCTCGGCCGCTTCCTCGAGGCGAAGGCCAAGGGCCGCACCAGCGAGGCGATCAAGCGGCTGATGGGCCTGCAGGCCAAGTCGGCGCGCGTCGAGCGCAACGGCGAGTTCGTCGACGTGCCGCTCGAGGAAGTCGCCGCCGGCGACGTCGTCCAGGTGCGTCCGGGCGACAAGGTCCCGGTCGACGGCATCGTCGTGTCGGGTTCGTCCTTCGTCGACGAATCCATGATCTCCGGCGAGCCGATCCCGGTGAGCAAGGGCGAGGGTGCGGAAGTCGTGGGCGGCACGATCAACAAGACCGGCAGCTTCACCTACCGCGCCACCAAGGTCGGCGCCGACACGCTGCTGGCCCAGATCATCCGCATGGTCGAGACCGCGCAGGGCTCGAAGCTGCCGATCCAGGCCCTGGTCGACAAGGTCACGTCCTGGTTCGTGCCGGCGGTGATGGTCGCCGCGGCGCTCACCTTCGCCGTCTGGCTGTTCTTCGGCCCCGAGCCTGCCGTCACCTTCGCGCTCGTCAACGCTGTCGCCGTGCTCATCATCGCCTGCCCGTGCGCCATGGGCCTGGCCACGCCGACCTCGATCATGGTCGGCACCGGCCGCGCCGCCGAACTCGGCGTCCTGTTCCGCAACGGCGAGGCGCTCCAGTCGCTGAAGACGACGCAGGTCGTGGCGCTCGACAAGACCGGCACGCTGACCGCCGGCAAGCCGGTCATGACCGACCTCGAGGTGGCGAAGGGCTTCGACCGCGCCAAGGTCCTGTCGCTGGTGGCGAGCGTCGAGGCGCAGTCCGAGCACCCCGTGGCTGCCGCCATCGTTGCCGCCGCCAAGGAAGAAGGCCTTGCCGCGGCCGCCGTGGGCGAGTTCGAGGCCGTGCCCGGCTTCGGCGTCAGCGCCACCGTCGGCAAGCACCGCATCGCCGTGGGCGCCGACCGCTACATGACCAAGCTCGGCATCGGCGTGCAGGAATTCGCCGAGACCGCCATCAGCATGGGCCACAAGGCCAAGACCCCGCTCTACGCGGCCATCGACGGCAAGCTCGCGGCGGTGATCGCCGTGTCCGACCCGATCAAGGCAACGACGCCCCAGGCGATCCGCGCCCTGCACGACATGGGTCTGAAGGTCGCGATGATCACCGGCGACAACCGTCGCACGGCGGAGGCCATCGCCGCCCAGCTCGGCATCGACGAGGTGGTGGCCGAGGTCCTGCCCGACGGCAAGGTGGATGCCGTCAAGCGGCTGCGCGCCGGTGGCCGCGAGGTGACCTTCGTCGGCGACGGCATCAACGACGCGCCGGCGCTCGCCGAGGCCGATGTCGGCGTGGCGATCGGCACCGGCACCGACGTGGCGATCGAAAGCGCCGACGTGGTGCTGATGTCGGGCGACCTGCTCGGCGTGACCAATGCGATCGCCCTGTCCAAGGCCACGATCGCCAACATCAGGCAGAACCTGTTCTGGGCCTTCGCCTACAACGTCAGCCTGATCCCGGTCGCCGCCGGCGTGCTCTACCCGGTCAGCGGCACGCTGCTGTCGCCGATGCTGGCGGCCGGTGCCATGGCGCTGTCGAGCGTGTTCGTGCTGGGCAACGCCATGCGGCTGAAGCGCTTCCAGGCGCCGGTCCGTGCCACGGCCGGCTCCCCCATCGGCGTCAGCCCAGCCCTGGCGAGCAGCCACTGACGCCTCTCCGGCCCGCCGCTCAGGCGGGCCGGCCCCCTTCCAGGACTTCCGAGGCCACGCATATGACCAACCAAACCGCATCCAGGATCGAGATCTATACGACGCCGACCTGCCCCGACTGCCTCGCGCTCAAGCGCTGGCTGGCCACGCAGAACCTCGCCTATGTCGAACACGACCTGCGCGAGCCGGCCATCGCCGAGGAGGCCAAGCGCCGCACCGGCGTGCGCGTCGCCCCGATCACCGTCATCGACGACATCCATGTCTTTTACGGCACCTTCGCCGACCAGCTCCGCGGGATCGAAGCGGTGCTCGGCAAGAGCCGCGCAGCCTGAGCATTTTTTTCATGACCTATCTTACCCTTCCGCAGGTCGGCCGCCGCGTCCCGGTCGCCGAGGCCCAGAGCATCCTCCTTGCCGCCCTCGAGGCCGGCGTGAACTATCCGCACGGCTGCCGCTCGGGCCGCTGCGGTTCCTGCAAGTCGCGGCTGGTGAGCGGCGATGTCGAGCTCGGCAAGCACTCGCCCTTCGCCCTCACCGAGGAAGAGCGTGCCGAAGGGCTGATCCTCGCCTGCCGCTCGCTGCCGACCGGCGACGTCACGGTCGAGTGGCTGGACGATGCCTATGTGGCGAAACCGTCCATCGCCCAGGACGCCGAGGTCGCGGCCGTCGAAGCCATGACCCACGACATCCTCGCCCTGCGCCTGCGGCTCGCCAACCGTCCCGCCTTCCGATTCGCCGCGGGGCAATACCTGACGCTCACCGTCCCCGGCGCGCCGCCGCGGCATTATTCGATGGCCAATCGCCCCGAGGAAGAACTGATCGAGCTGCACGTGCGCGCCGTGCCCGGCGGGCAGACGAGCAACCGGATCCATGCCGGGCTGAAGGCCGGCGACGTCGTCCGCATCGAGGGCCCGACGGGTGCCGCCTATCTGCGCGAGGCGCATTCCGGCCCGATCGTCGCCATTGCCGGCGGCAGCGGTCTCGCACCGGTCAAGTCGATCGTCGAGACGGCGCTGTACGGTGGCGTCGAGGTGCCGATCCATCTCTATTTCGGCGTGCGCGCCATGCGCGACCTCTATCTCGTCGACCATTTCCGCAAACTGACGGTCGAGTTCCCGAACCTGACCTTCGTGCCGGTTCCGGCACAGGACGGCGCGCCGGACCTGCGCCAGGGATTCGTGACGGATGCGCTCGCCGCCGACCACGCCTCACTCACAGGGGCCAAGGCCTATGTCGCCGGTCCGCCCGCCATGGTCGACGCGGCCTGGGCCGTACTGGCCGAGCGCGGCGTTCACGCAGCCGACATTCACGCCGATGTGTTCTTTACGCCGCAGGCGGAAAGCGACAAAGAGGCTTGACCACGGACCCAATGAAAGAGTCATAATACAACATGCACATGAAGCATCGGCATCACACCCAACGACGCACTGGCGCCGCGCAGCCGTCTGGCGCGTCGTCGGCCGTTGCGGAGATGCTTGGGTGACGGCAGCCCCTTTCCACATGCTGGCACGGTCCGCGTTGCGCCTGTTCGTTCCGGCGCTGCTGCTCTTGATGCTCGGCTTCGGGCAGGCGGCTTTCGCGCACCCGACCGGCAACCAGCACCAGGCGCATGCCGCCCAGACGGCAGCCCACCACGCCGTTCCCAGCACGCTCTGCTGCGATGGGGCCGCCGGCGAACTCGCCAAGCAGGCCGACGCCAAGGGTTGCGTGACCCAGTGCGCGATCAGCTGCAGCTATTGCGCGCCCGTGCCGATGCCCGCGGCCTTCCCGCAAACCGCACAGAAGACCGTCCTGCCACGCACCGCCGAGCCGATGCACGGCGCGACCTCCGCACCGCATCCACGGCCACCCTCCTACTCCTGACCTGACAGACGCCAGCTGGCGTCCGATCCGGCCGGTTCGGCCGGAACACTTTCAGTTTTGGAGACTATTGGAAATGAAAACGCTTTCACGCCGTCGCTTCCTGACGGCATCGGCCGCCACGCTTTCGGTCGCCGCGGTTCCTTCGCTGCTCCTTCCGGCACGTCCGGCCCGGGCCGAAGGCCACAAGGTCATCACCGCCGGCAAGCGGGTCATCGAGGTCAAGGGGCGTGCCGCCAACGTGTTCGGCCTGACGCAGAACGACGGCACGCAGGGGCTCGTCATGAATGCCGGCGAGCGCTTCCGCGTGCGCCTCGAAAACCGCATCGGCGAACCGACCGTGATCCACTGGCACGGGCTCACCCCGCCCTGGAAGCAGGACGGTGTTTCCGGCATCTCGCAGGAGCCGATCGCCGATGGCGCCGGCTTCGACTACGACTTCCCCGTCGCCACGCCCGGCACCTTCTGGATGCACTCGCATTTCGGCCTGCAGGAGCAGCACATGCTCGCCGCGCCGCTGATCGTCCGCGATCCGGCCGAGGCCGGTGCCGACATGCAGGAAGTCGTCGTGCTGTTCCACGACTTCACCTTCCGCGACCCGAACGAGATCCTCGCCGAACTCAAGGCCGGCGCTCATGACATGTCCGGCATGGAGATGCCCGCATCCGATTCGGGCGGCAATTCCATGGCCGGCATGGACATGGGTGGCGGCTCCATGGGCGGCATGAACATGGGCGGCATGGGCGGTATGGGCAATATGGGCGGCATGCAGATGGATGGCATGCAGATGGGCGGCGCCGCCCACCTGCAGGACGTCCAGTACGATGCCCTGCTCGCCAACGACCGCACCCTCGACGACCCCGAGGTCTTCGCGGTGGAACCGGGCGGACGGGTGAGGCTGCGGCTGATCAACGGTGCCGCCAGCACCAACATGTGGATCGACCTCGGCAAGCTGGCCGGCCGCCTGATCGCGGTCGACGGCATGCCGGTCGAGCCGATCGAGGGTTCGCGCTTCGAGTTCGCTGTCGCCCAGCGTCTCGACGTCGTCGTCGAGCTGCCGAAGGAAGCTTCGGCCTGGCCGGTCTTCGCCGTCCAGGAAGGCGGTCGCATGCGCACCGGCGTCGTGCTTGCCGCCAAGGGCGCGACCGTGGCCAAGCTGGCCGACATGGCCGAAGCCGACTTCCCGGCCGTGGCGGGCGACCTCGAATCGCGCCTGCGGGCGGTGAAGCCGCTCGCCGAACGGGCCGCCACCCGCCAGCAGACCATGATGATGACCGAGGCGCCGGGCTATGTCTGGATGCTCGACGGGGCCGTCCACGGCAAGGACAAGCCCATCCCGCTCAAGAGCGGCGACCGGTTCGAGCTGACCTTCATGAACCACACCACCATGTCGCATCCGATGCATCTGCACGGACACAGCTTCCAGGTGGTCGCCGTCAACGGCAAGCGCATCGCCGGCGCGATGCGCGACACCGTGCTGGTGCCGTCCAACATGGGGATGGTGACCATCGCCTTCGACGCCGACAATGCCGGCAACTGGGCGCTGCACTGCCACCATCTCTACCACATGGCGGCAGGCATGATGACTTCGCTGGCCTACGAAGCCTGATGAGCATCGGCGGGCCGGCGGCCAGACCGGCCGGCCCGCCATATTCACAATTTCGAATGTGCCCTTGCGCTTCCAGTAACTGGAAGCCCTATATCAACGGAAAAGTTCGCTCGAGGAGTGACCTATGAACATTGGTGCCGCATCAGAAAAATCCGGCCTGCCGGCCAAGACCATCCGCTATTATGAAGACATCGGGCTCTTGCGCCCGGACCGGGCCGGCAACGGCTACCGCGACTATTCCATGTCGGACGTGCATCGCCTGCGCTTCCTGCAGCGCTCGCGCAGCCTCGGCTTTTCGGTCGAGGAATGCCGGCAGCTCCTGTCGCTCTATGGCGACAAGCAGCGCGAAAGCGCCGACGTCAAGGCCATCGCGGAAATCAAGCTGGTCGAGATCGATCGCAAGCTCTCCGAACTGACCGAGCTGCGCGACACGCTGCGCCATCTCGTGCACAACTGCCATGGCGACAACCGCCCCGACTGCCCGATCATCGACGGCCTTTCGGGCCGGGCTCAGGCCACCCAGTAGTCCGCCCGGCGCATGACCAGTCTCGCCGCCTATGGCGGCCTCTTCGTCGCGGCCTTCCTGGCCGCGACGCTACTTCCGGCGCAGTCCGAAGCCGTGCTGGCGGGGCTCATCATCAAGGACCAGTTCTCGCTCGCCCTGTTGATCGCCGTCGCCACCTTCGGCAACGTGCTCGGCTCCTGGATCAACTGGCTGCTCGGCCGGCAGGTCGAGCGCTTCAAGGACAGACGCTGGTTCCCCGCCGGCCCGGCGGCGCTCGAGCGCGCCGAGCGCTGGTACCGGCGCTATGGCCGCTGGTCGCTGCTGCTCGCCTGGGTTCCGATCATCGGCGACCCCCTGACGCTGGTCGCCGGCATGCTGAAGGAGCCGCTGTGGAGCTTCCTGGCGCTCGTCGGCACGTCCAAACTGACGCGATACCTCGCCGTCGCCGCGGCGGCGCAGGGGTTCGTCTGAGCCTTTCGGCTGGACCGGCTGCCGCCAGCGGAAACGAATTGGTCACGGCATGGATCCTCGGGTCAAGCCCGAGGATGACGAAGCACGAGTGTTTGCCGCTGGTCGCAACCGTCGAAGTTTGGCGGCGACGTCAGAAGGAATTCGTCATCCACGGGCGGAGCAGGAGCGAAGCGACCTGCGCAGACCCGAGGATCCATGCCGTGACCAAACCGCCGCCGCGAGGGTCGAGAAAGACCGACGTGTGTGGAAAGTCCTACCCCCTGATCAGCACCGGCCCGCGCGCGGCAAAGCCGACGCCGACCTCCTGCCCCGGGCGGAACGGCGCGTCGACGTCGGGAGAAATCGCAAAGACCTCGCCGAACGCGGTGCCGACCATGAATTCCAGGTCGGAGCCGACATAGGTCACCTTGTCGAGCCGCCCAGGCAACGTGCGCGGGCTCCCCGCTGGATGGATCTCGACACGGTTCGGCCGCACCGCGAGCTTGGCTGGCCCCGGCGCCATGCCGCGCGCATCGAGCCTGGTTTCCAGCCCGCCCAACCGCACCTGCGCCAGGCCGTCCGCCACCGACGCGATCTCGCAGTCGAAGATGTTGGCCTCGCCGATGAAGTCGGCGACGAAGGCGTCCGCCGGCGCGTCATAGAGCTCCCGCGGCGTGCCGTCCTGGGCAATCACCGCGTTGTTCATGACGATGATGCGGTCGGAGACGGCGAGCGCCTCTTCCTGATCGTGGGTGACGTAGACGACGGTCAGCCCGAGCTTGGTCTGGATGTCGCGGATCTCCTCGCGCACCCGGCGCCGGAGCTTGGCGTCGAGATTGGACAGCGGCTCGTCGAACAGGAGAACCTGTGGCTCCAGCACCAGCGCGCGCGCCACCGCCACGCGCTGCTGCTGGCCGCCGGAAAGCTCGCTCGGCAGCCGGCTGCCGTAGCCGCCGAGGCCGACCAGCTCGAGCCCGGCGCGCGCCCGCTCGCCAATCTCCTTCTTGGCGAAGCCGGAGAATTTCAGCCCGTACTCGACGTTCTCGTTGACCGTCATGTGCGGGAACAGCGCATAGGACTGGAACACCATCGAGACGTCGCGGTCCGTCGCCGGCAGATGCGTGACGTCGGCCCCGCCGATCAGGATCTTTCCGCGCGTCGCCATTTCCAGCCCGGCGATCATTCTGAGCGTCGTCGTCTTGCCGCAGCCCGACGGCCCGAGCAGCGTCACCAGCTTGCCCGCCTCGACCGACAGCGAGACGTCGTTGACCGCCGGCACCGGGCTCCTGCCGTAGACCTTGGTGACCCCCCGGAACTCAACCGAAGCGGCGTTGCTCTTGATCTCGGCCATCAGCGCCTCCTCGATGTCTGTTTAGGCCTGTGCCCGGCCGCACCCCCACCCCTAACCCCTCCCCACACGGGGGAGGGGAATTCTTGCGCCTTGCCTCCAGCGGTCGGCCTTCCCCGCCCCCTCATTGACTGAAGCAAGGCTGTGCACCGGCAGTCCCCCTCCCTCTTGTGGGGAGGGGTCAGGGGTGGGGGTATCAAGCCCCTGAGCGGCAACCGGAGGGCGCCCATCAGCCGCCTCCCGATAGGGCCGGCTGGTTCACATTGGTGCGCGACTGCGACAGCTCCTGCCCTCGCCGGCCGATGTTGCGCCGGCCGACGATGAGCTGCATCAGACCGACCACGGCCAGCATGACCCCGATCAGCACCGCCGAGTAGGCGATGGCGACACCGTATTCGTTGTTCTCGACGCGGCCGACGATGTAGCTGGTCGACATGTCGTAGCGGGCGCTGACAAGGAAGATGATGGCGCTGATCGCCGTCATGGCGCGCACGAAGGAATAGACCAGCGCCGCGACGATCGCCGGCCTGAGCAAGGGCAGCACCACCTTGCGGAAGGTCTGCCAGGAATTGGCGCCCAAGGTGAGCGACGACTCGTCGAGGCTCTTGTCGATCTGCGACATCGACGCCACGCCGGCGCGCACGCCCACCGGCATGTTGCGGAAGATGAAGGACAGCACAAGGATGATGCCGGTGCCCGTCAGCTCGATCGGCGGCACGTTGAAGGCAATCACGTAGCTCACGCCGATGACCGTGCCGGGGATGGCAAACGACAGCATGGTACCGAACTCGAAGGCGTTCTTGCCGACAAAGTTCTGCCGCACCAGAAGATAGGCAGTGAGCAGCCCGATTGCCGCCGTCAGCGGCGACGAGACCAAAGCGATCTGCAGCGTCGTCCAGAACGAACTCCAGGCAGACCCCTTCCAGTGGATGCCGAACTCGTTCCAGCCGATGGCGAAGGCCTTGAGGTAATGATCGAAGGTCAGGCTGTGGTCGACGCCCCAGAGCTTGACGAAGCTGCCGTAGAAGATGGTGGCGTAGACGACGATGGTGAACGCGACCCAGAAGCCGGCAACCCCGTAGACGGCGCGCTTGAGGCCGAGCGGCAGCTGCGGGTGCACGCCCGCGTCGCCCTTGCCCGACATGGTCGTGTAGGACTTCCGGCCGAGCCAGAAGCGCTGGAGATAGAAGGCAAACAGCGTGAAGGCGAGCAGCACCAGCGCCAGGATCGCCGCTTGCGCCTCGTCGTTCTGGGCGCCGACGATGGCGAAGAAGATCTCCGTCGACAGCACGTCGAAATTGCCGCCCAGCACCAGTGGATTGCCGAAGTCGGCCATGCTCTCGATGAAGCCGAGCAGGAAGGCGTTGGCGAGGCCCGGCCGCATCAGCGGCAAGGACACGGTCCAGAAGGTCTGCCAGCGGCTGGCGCGCAAGGTCTGCGCCGCCTCCTCCATTGACGGGCTGACGCCCTCGACCACGCCGATCAGCACCAGGAAGGCAATGGGGGTGAAGGCGAGCAATTGGGCGATGAGCAAGCCGGGCAGGCCATAGACCCAGCGTGTCGGCTGCACGCCGAACAGCTCCGAAAACGTCTGCGTCGCCGCGCCCGACAGGCCGAACAAAAGGATGATGGCGAGCCCGATGACGAAGGGCGGGGTGATGATCGGCAGCACCGTCAGCGCCCTGAGCAGCCTGCCATGGCGGAAGCCGGTGCGGGTCATCACCAGGGCGAAGACTAGCCCCAGCACGGTCGTCAGCACGCCGACGAGCACCGCAAGGAAAAGCGAGTTCCAGGCGACGCCGCAGCGGCTGCCGCCAGCGATGCAGTCGAGCCCCCACAGCCGGGCGCTGAACAGCTTGCCGAGGAAGGTCGTGAACGAATAGGTGCCGTCGGCCGTCAGCAGCGCATTGGCCAGCATCTGCAGGATCGGCATGAAGATGAACAGCGCCACCGACGCCACCACGAAGGCGATGGTCGAGACCACGAAGACGTCGCCGCCGACCGCGCCGCGCGCCGCAAGCCCGAGCGAGAACAGGAACAGGAAGGCGAGGCCGACCAAGAGCGCGCCGTAGCCCATGCCGAACTGGCGGTCGCCGAGTTCGCCGAACAGCGCTTCCAGCCAGCCGAACTGCCAGCCGCGCAGGCCGATGGCGAAGCCCTGGAACAGGAGCCAGGCGAAACCCGCGGCACCGATGCCGACGAGCAGCCTGCCGAACAGCGGGTCGGCTTTTGGTCGCCCCCACAAAAGCAGCGGTGCCGCGAGCAGGACGCCCAGCGGCGCCAGCCAGAGCTTCTCGCCCTTCAGGTTGAGGATCAGCGCGGGCGCGAACGCGCTGTCGAGCGGATAGCCCCCGAACAGCCAGGAAAAGCCGAAGAACCCGTCTTCGACGCCATACCAGGGGAGCACGGCAAGGCCGAGCCATCCGACCGCCATCCACAGGATGACGGTCGGATGCAGGCCGCCGCTGAAGTCGCGGGAGCGCATCGATTACTGCGGCAGCGAGGAGACCTCCTGGTCCCATTTCGCAAGCAGCCGCTTGCGCTCCTCGCTCGAGCCGTACTTCTTGAAGTCGTAGTCGATCAGCTTGATCGTCGACAGGTCCGGCGTCAGTTCCGACACCGTCGCCGACTTGTTCGACGGCAGCTGGAACGACTTGGCCTCCTTGGCCTTGCTCTGCATCTCGGCCGACAGCGCCCAGTCGTAGAACTGCTTGGCCTCGTCTGGGTTGCGCGCGCCCTTGATCAGCGACATCGAGCCAATCTCGTAGCCGGTGCCCTCGCAGGGCGCCACCGTCACGATCGGGAAGCCGGCCGCGGTCTGCGCCACCGCGTCATGCATGAACACGATGCCGATGGTCGTCTCGCCGAGGCCGGCCGCCTTGATCGGCGCCGACCCGGACTTGGTGTACTGGTTGACGTTCTTGTGCAGGGCCTTCATGTAGTCGAAGCCCTTGTCCTCGCCCATCAGCTGCACCATGGTGGCGAGCGTCGTATAGGCGGTGCCGGACGAATTCGGATTGGCGATCTGGATCTGGCCCTTGTATTCGGGCTTGACGAGATCGGCCCAGCACTTCGGCTCGGGCAGGCCGTTCTTGGCGAGCAGGTCCTTGTTGTAGCCGAAGCCGAGCGCGCCGGAATAGACGCCGATGGTCTTGTTGCCGGCGGCTTCCGCCTGCTTGATCGCCCAGTCGTGCAGTTCGCCGCGCATCGGCGAGACATATTCCTCGGTCAGGCCCTCCTGGGCCGCCTGCAGATGCGGGTCGCCGGTGCCGCCCCACCACACATCGCCCTTCGGGTTGCCCGCCTCGGCGCGCACCTGGGCGTAGGTCTCGCCCGAACTCTTGCGGGTCATGTCGACGGTGATGCCGGTCTTCTCCTCGAAGCCGGTCTTGATCTGCTGGCACCAGGCCTCGTCGGCGCTGCAATAGAGCGTCAGACTCTTGGCCGCAGCCGGCCCGGCGCCAGCCGAAAGCACCGCGGCAAGCGCCGCCGAACACAAGAAGGCAGTCTTCATGTTTTGGTTCCCTCCACATTTTTCGCCGTCTAACGATCTTTCGTCGCTCTGGCCTGTTGCAGAGTGAGTGGATTTTACGCATTTTGCAATCGTGTTCATCGCACTATCTTCGCTATGATGAACCGGGGCCGGCCAAAGTGCTTCAGATGCGGCAGCGGCCGGCCGACTAGGATGAAGAGAGGACAGTCGGGCGAAAATGCCTAAGGACAAGAAGACCCTGCGCAAGGCGACGAATGGCGAGCGCATCGTCCAGGTCGCCGCCATTCCGTTTCGGCTGAATGGGCACGGCGAGCTCGAGGTCATGCTTGTCACGTCGCGCGGCACGCGCCGCTTCATCGTGCCGAAGGGCTGGCCGATGAAAGGCAAGAGCGCCCGCCAGGCTGCCCAGATCGAGGCCCGCGAAGAGGCAGGCGTGCTGGGCAAGGCCTTGAAAAGGCCGGCCGGCAGCTATTGCTACTGGAAACGGCTGTCGACCAGCTTCGTCCATGTCGAGGTCACCGCCTACCTGATCGAGGTCAGCGAGGAGTTCGCTTCGTGGCAGGAGGAGGGCGCGCGCCGGCGCGCCTGGCTCACCCCGGCGGATGCGGCGATGCTCATCGACGAGCCGGAATTGTCGACGCTGATCCGCAACCTCACGCCGGCCGACATCGTCCCGCCGGTCGACGCCGCCGCCTAGCCGTCGATCGCCATTGCATCGCCAGCCTGCAAGATCGTGTTTGCAGCATTGCAGACGCGCCTGTCCGATTGTATCACGGTGCAGGCGTTGCACATTTGTGCAATGCCGGTGAACGAGTCGCCGACCGGTCCAAACTGGAGCCAACGATGTCCGAACTGAAGCCGGGCAGGTCCTTCGTCAGCGCACAACAGGTCGCCGAGCTTGCCGGCGTGTCGCGCTCGGCGGTGTCCCGCACCTTCACCGACGGCGCCAGTGTTTCGGAAACGACCCGCAAGCGGGTTCTGGAGGCCGCCGACAAGCTCGGCTACCACGTCAACCATCTCGCCCGCAGCCTGATCCACGAGGACAGCGGCATCGTCTGCCTCATCGGCGCCGACATCAACACGCCCTATCATTCGCGCCTGCTCGACGCGATCACCCGGCGCCTGCAGGGGATCAACCGCGTCGCCATGGTCATCAACACCTCTGGCGACAGCGCCAGCGTCGAGGCGGCACTGCGCCAGACGCTCAACTACCGCGCCAATGCCACCGTGGTGCTGTCCGGCACGCCGCCGGCATCGCTGATCAACACCTGCATCAACAGCGGCCAGCACGTCATCCTGATCAACCGCGACGACCATCTCGACGGTCCCGAGAACATCACCGTCGACAATGCAGCGGCCGCCCGCGAAGCCTTCCACATGCTGCATCGGGCCGGTTGCCGCCGCATCGCCGTGGTGTCGTCGCAGGCCGGCACGCCGAGCCTGGTGGCGCGCGAGCGTGCCTTCGAGGCGGCTGCGGGCGAGGCCGGCCTTTCGGTCAGCATCACGCGGGCCGGTCCCACCGGCTACGGCGCCGGCTTCGAGGCGGGACGGCTGCTGCTCAGCGGCTCCGACAGGCCGGAGGCGGCCTTCTGCGTCACCGACCTGCTCGCCTGCGGCTTCATGGACGCTGCACGGGTCGAGTTCGGCATGAACGTGCCGGCGGAACTCTGCGTCGTCGGCTTCGACGACATCGAGCAGGCCGGCTGGGCGTCATACCAGCTGACCACCTTCCGCCAGCCGATCGACCAGGTCGCCGATCACATCACCAGGCTGCTTAACAGTGACGATGCCGCCCGCGGCGGCGGCAGGGTGTGCTTTCACGCCGACCCGGTCTGGCGCCGCACCGTGCGCCCCAAGTGATCCTTCGCGCTCACCTCGCCGGTCGAAAGATCGACCGAGAAGTCGCGTGACGGCGCGCTCTCCAGCCAGTCGATCGTCATGCGCATGAACGAAGCCAGGCGATCCTGCAGGCAGCCGGCCGGCCACGCGCCCGCAGCGAAACGCGCGGCGAGAAGCCGATAGGCGGCGAGGCGTTCGGGTTCGATGAAATCGAGCGCCACCTCGCGCCCTTTGCGCAGCCGGTACCAGTCGACGATCATTTCGAAAAACGGCAGTTCCTGCCAATCCGCCCCTGCCCTCCTGGGCAAGGAAGCCAGCAGCGGCAGGGCGTCGTCCACCGTCAGTGGCGCTGCCATATCCGCCAGCCGTTCGAGATCGCCGAGGTCGAACTGCGGCACCAGCGCCGCCAGATCCCGAGGCCATTCCTTGGGCAGGTAGCGATGCCGCACCATCTCGGCGAGGTGACGGCTCAGGAAGTCGGCGTGGTTTGCCGCAGAGGTCACCGCGGCGGACGTTGCCTCCCGCGCCGCCTCGACGCGATAGAGCGGGAAGGCCGCGTCGTGGGCAGGCACCTCGGCCACGACGATCGTCTCGACCTCCAGCCGCCCGTCGCCGATCTCGACGATCTTGTAGGCCGGCGGGAAGCCGACCATCGACGGGACGGCGATGTTGACCAGCCAGTCGTCGCCGTCGCGGAAGACGGCGGTGTCGTTGATGTGCAGGTGGCCGCTGAAATGCACCTTGATGCCGGTGGCCGCCGCCGCCTTCGACGCATCGGGCAACGGCGTCCGGCGCAGGAAGCTGGTGTCGTTCAAGAGCTTCGCCTCGTCCGCCGAGGTGCCGTTGAGCGGGTCGATGGCGGGATAGTGCGAAAACGCGATCAACTGCTTGCCCGATGCCTTCGCCCGGGTGGCGACGTCCTTCATCCAGTCGAGGACGAAGCCCTTGTTGCGCGGCATCGAATTCCAGCCGGCATCGGTGCTGTCGTGGTAACTCTTCTCCGCGGCCGGATCGAGATCACCGTTCTTCGGCTCGAAGACATTGGCGTCAATGGAGAGCAGCCACAATCCCGCCACCGGCTCGACCAGGAAGGAGGCGTCGGCCATCCGCCTGGCGGTCCGCCCGTCGGCCGAGACGATCTCGAAGCTGCGCGCCTCGAGCGCATCGTCATGCCCGAACGGGCACTCCCAATGCAGGTCGCCCTCGCTGCGGAAGAAGCCGTAAGCCCCCATCGCCGGGATCGCCGTGCCGTAGCCGCCGCAATACATCTCGTCCGAAACGATGCGCGCGGCCGAGCCGCCCTGCTCCATGTCCGGATCGCTGGTCACCAGCGTGTGCGAGCCATCGGCGTTGAGGAAGCGCTTGCTCTGGTGCCGGCCGTGGATGGCGTAGAGGTCGTGATTGCCCGGCGTCGCCACGAAACGCAGGCCGAAACGGCGCGAATAATCGGCTAACAGTGCCGTCGCCGCCGCCATGGTCGACGCCTGCCCGTCGTCGGTCAGGTCGCCCGCGACCACCACCAGCGAAATGCCGCGCCGGACGATGTCGTCGAGCAACGCCCGGGTGGCGTGAAAGCTTTCGTTGAAGACGCGGGTCGAGGCGTTGGTGTCGGCCAGCGTGCGCACCGCCACCCGGTCGCCTCGCCCGACACCCTGGCGGTTGTCGATGTCGTGGAAATGCGGGTCGGCGATGACGGCGATCTTCATGTCATTCTCGCTGCGCGACGGCCGGTCCGTCAGTCGTTTGCGGCCATCGCCGGCACCGGCGCCGGCGGCAAGCCCTTGTCGATCATCGCGATCCACCGGCGCGCCTTGCGGGCGGCCTCGATCAGCATCGGCTTTGGTGCCTCGAACCACTCGTCGCGGCGCAGTTCGCGCTGGGTGCGCACATGGTCGAGCGCTGCGTCGAGCGTCGGGAACTTCTCCGGCATCTCGACATGCAGGAACAGCGCCACCAGCGTCACCGAGCGGCTGCGGCCGCCGCGGCAATTGACCAGCACGTTGCCCTTCTCGCGCCGCCGATAGGTGCGCTTGTCCGGCAGCTCCTGGCTGAACGCCCCGCGCAAGAGGTAGAACCCCGAGAGCATCATGGTTTCGGGGTTGCCGTGCCCGTCGATCAGGCCGAGCTTGTAGTAGCGCACCGCGCCGACGCCGTAGATGGCGTCGGCCCCCTCGCCCTCGTCGAACCGCTCGGTCGCGTAGTTGAAGTCGAGGTTGACCGCGCAGTTCACCACAGTGGTGATGTTCCTTTGCGCGAGAGCCGCCAGGTCGCCCGCCCCTTCCATGCCGCCGACATAGATGTCGACGCCGTAACCGGCGATGTCGCGCTCGATGAGGCTGAGCGCCGGCCGCTCGTGGCGAGGGCTGGTCATGTCCATGGTCGTCCCCGTTAAGGCGTCAGCGCGTTTCCAGCGCAATGCCGGTCGCTTCGCTCATGCCGGCCGCGACGCCGGGCGCCGCCGCCAGCACCGCACCTCCCTTTGCAAGGCCATCGATCGCGAGATACGGCCCGACCACGCCGCCGGCCTCCTTCACCATCAGCAGCCCAGCGAGGCAGTCCCAGGGGTTCATGTGCAGTTCGGCATAGGCGTCGGAGCGACCGTCGGCGACATAGGCGAGCCCCAGCGCGCCCGAAGCGCCGCGGCGCACATTCGCGCCCCTGCCGAGGATGTTCGACAGCACTTCGAGGTAGCGGGCGTTGGACATGCGGTTCGACCAGCCGAATTCGACGCAGGCAGCGTTGAAATCCGTCGTCCTGGCCACGGCGATCGGCTTGCCGTTGCGGGTCGCGCCCTGGCCCCGCCGCACGAAATAGAGCTCGTCGAGGGCGGGATTGTAGATCGCGCCGAGCTCGGTCTCGCCATTGCTGACGAAAGCGATGGCGACGCAGAAATGCGGGATGTCGCGGGCGAAGTTGGCCGTACCGTCGATCGGATCGACCACCCAGATGTCGGACTTGATCGCGCCGCCCGTCTCCTCGCCGAGGAAACCATCCTCGGGAAATGCCTCGGCGATGCGCAGCTTGAGGTGCCTTTCGACAGCGGCATCGGTTTCGGTGAGAAAGTCCTGCGGCCCCTTCATGCCAAAGCCGGGAAGCCGGTTCCTGAAGCCGTCGAGGGCCACCGCCCCGGCCGAACGGGCGATCTCTCGGCAGAAGGCGGCGCGCCGGTCGAGTTCGGCTGCGATGGCTGGCTGCGGGGCGCTGGCGTGAACGGTCATGTCAATGCTCATCGGTAAGTCCTGCGGTCAGGTTGCACACGCGTGCAAATTCGTCAACGCCACGGATTGGATATTCTTTTCCGGCTTCGATGCATCCGCAATAGGCTGACGCTGACGGCAAGTTCTGCACAGCCGTGCCGTGCCGCGCCCTCATGGCTTGCCTCCGGCGACCGACAGCTTCGGCCGCCCGGCCGCGGCGGCGTCCCGCCGGTCGGAAATGTCGCGCGCGATGCGCATCAGGGTCGGATAGTCCGCCCCCTCGCCGAGAGCCACATAGCCGGGGCACATGAAGTCGCGCGCCTCCACCCCCACCTTGCCGAGGGTCAGGGGCAGGTAGGCGCCCTGCGCCTGACGCAGGATGAGGATCGCAGCCGCCACGTCCCAGGCATTGACGCCAAAACCGGCGGCAGCATCCACCCAGCCGGCGGCGACATGGCAGATGCTGAGCGCCGCACTGCCGGGCCGCCTGAGCGCCGAGAACGTCTCGGCCAGCTCGCCGAAATGGGCCAGCGACCGCTCGCGCCCGTCGAGCCTGAGGTCGCGCGCCACCGGATAGCCGGTGATCAGCGTCGCATGCCTTTCGTCGGCTACCGAGCGCGACCTGAGCGGCGCGCCATTCAGCCAGGCGCCGGAAAGGTCGGCTGAAAACATCAGCTCGGCGACCGGATCGTAGACCGCCCCCGCAACGATCTCGTCGTCGATCACCGCGCCCACCGACACGCACCAGAAGGCGAGCCCGCGGGCGAAATTGGCCGTGCCGTCGATGGGATCGACATACCAGTGCACACGGCCGGCGCCGCTGGCCCCGTCCTCCTCGCCGAGCACGCTAGAGTCCGGCACCCGATCGAGGATGAAGGCGCGGATCGCGACCTCCGACTCCTTGTCGTGCCTGGTCACGACGTCGTGCAGGTCGACCTTGTAGTCGACGGCGATGTTCGAGCGGAACGCGTCCAGGAGCGGAACCCGCACCAGCTTCGCCGCCTGCTCGGCGACCTCGCGCAGCTTTCTCGATTCGTCGACGCCGGTCATGCCGCGATCCCGCGCATCGCCTGGGCAAACAGGGCGAGCAGCCCCACCGGGTCGGCCACGACGGCATCCGGCTCGAGCTGGAGCTCATAGGGCAGGTCGTAGGTTCCCTTGTCTTCCATCAGTATGTTGCCGCCGACGCCGGCGCGGTGGCCGCACAGCACGTCGCGGTCGAAATTGTCGCCGACATACCAGGCTTCGGATGCCTCGATGCCGAGCGCTCGCGTCGCCAGCCAGATCATCTCTGGGTTCGGCTTGCGCACCTTCACCTCGTCGCTGTGGATGACGACGGCGAAACGCCCGGCCAGCCCGTGGGCGTCGAGGAAGTCGACATGCACCTGGCCGCACAGCGCGTTGCTGACGATGCCGACCGGCACGCCTGCCGCATCCGCCGCGTCGAGCAGCTCGAGCATGCCGTTGCGCAGCACGCGCCTGCTCTTCCAGCCGCCCATCTTGCGGCAGAGGTCGTAGGCCCAGGCCACGACGACGTCCCGCGCCGGCTTCGGCCAGTCGCCGGCGACGAAGTCGCCCCAGAACTCCTCGTGGCGCAGTTCGCGCGGAGAATATGGCCGCGACATCGCATCCTTCCAGTGCGAGTCGGCGATGCCGCCCGCCTTGATGTCGTCGGCGATCTGCCCGACCGCAAGCTCGGGCGCGGCCACGCCTGCCTGATCGAGCAATGCACGCACATGGGCCGCAAGCCGTGCCTGCCAGCCCGGCACGGGAGTCGTCGCCACCACCACGCCGCCGAAATCGAGCAGCAGTGCCTTGGGCACCGCGAGTTTCCGTGCCGGGGTTGCGGTCATGCGAATGGTCTCCATGTCGGACCGGGGGAAAAAAGCGGGACGGAGCCGAAGGAGAGAAGGCCCCGTCCCTAGCCCACCGGGAAAGCTATTTCTTGTAGGAAACGCGCCAGAGGTCCTGCCAATCCTGGCGCGCGTCCCAATCTTCCAGCGCCGTCGCGGCGTCGTACTGCTGCAGCCTATCCAGCACCTTGCCGATGCCCGAGGGCTCGTCCGCCGGCAGGCCGATGTCGGGGTTGGTCGGCAGCTTGCCGTCCTTGACCTGCGGCGCGATGCCCTCCTCGGTCAGGATGTAGCGGATGAACAGCTTCGACGCGTTCGGGCTCTTGGTGCCGGTGGCGATCAGCCCGAGCTTGACATAGGTCCAGCCCGGCCACGGCAGCATGTTCTCGCACAGGCCGAGCTTGTAGCCCTTGTCGGCGTTGTCGCGGAACTTGGCCGAGCTCATCAGCCCGAAGAACGGCTCCTTCTGGCCGGGCGCACCCACGGCTTCCGAGATCGCGTCGTCGGCGTCCGCAAGCAGCGGCGAATTGCCGGCGAATGCCTTCACCCAGGCCGCCGTGGCACTGTCCTCGCCGACGTCCAGGTCCTTGCCGAAATTCGCCTTGTAGGCTTCCTTCATCTTGGCGTCGTCATGCGTCGCGGTCTGGTTGAACCAGTCGGGATAGGTGCCCTTCGACAGCGGGTCGTAGAAGGCGACCTTGCCCTTCCATTTCGGTTCGGTCAGCTCCCAAAGGTTCTTCACCGGGCAGGAATCATAGACTTCCGTGTTGTAGGCCCAGATGGCCGCATTGGTGGTGACCGCCAGCGGATCCTGGAACTTGGCCGGGATCTTGTCGGCCATGTCCGGCGGCAGCCAGCTCTCGACGAATTTCTGCGGCAAAAGCTGCGCCAGGCCCGCGGGCGCGTCGGTGATCAGAACCACGTCGCCCTTGACGTTCTTGGCCTGCCCCTCGCGCACGATCATCTCGAGCTGGGCGCTGGCCGAGACCTTGATGCCGGTCGCCTGCACGCCGTACTTCTTGGTGAAGTTCTCGGCCATCTCGACGATCTTGCCGGTGCTGTCGTAGATGTTGATCGGCGCTTCCTTCTTCGCCGCCGCCACCAGCGCGTCGAGGTCGAAGGCCTGGGTCCGCGCCGGGGTCGTCGACATCGCCAGCGCGGCCATGATGCCGGCTAAAGCAATTCCAGGAAAAGTGCGCAGCGGTTTTCCGTCCGGAATTGTGTCAAAACAAAGAGATAGAGCGTTTCCGCGATTCGAAGAAAAGCGGAAACGCTCTAGTGCTGTGGCCGAGAATGCACTGTTCCTGCTCGTTCCAAACGCCGGTTTCATCGTTCCCTCCCGTAAAAATCCGGCTGAAACGCGCCCGGCGGCACTGCCGGGCGCGGCAATGGCAAGCCTATTTCTTGTAGTTGACGCGCCAGAGATCCTGCCAATCCTGGCGTGCGTCCCAGTCGTCCTGGGCCGTCGCCGAATCGTAGGTGAAGATCTGGTCGAGCGCCTTGCCGATGCCCGACGGCTCGTCGTCCGGCAGCTTGGCGTCGGTGTTGGTCGACATCTTGCCGTCCGCCGCCTGCGGGGCGATGCCTTCCTCGGTCATCAGGTAGTGGATGAACAGCTTCGCCGCGTTGGGGCTGTCGGTGCCCTTGGCGATGAAGCCGAGGCTCGGATACATCCAGCCGGCAAAGGGCTTGAGCCCGGTGCACAGGCCGAGCTTTGAGCCGACGTCCTTGTTGTTGCGGAACTTGGCCGAGCTGATCAGGCCGACGAACTGCTCCTTCTGGTCGGGCGCGCCGACCGCCTGCGCGGCCGCCTCGTCGGCGTCGGTGAGCAGCGGGCCGTTGGCCGCCAGCGCCTTGACCCAGGCGGCGGTGGCGCCTTCCTCGTCGGTCACCAGATCCTTGCCATAGTGCTCCTTGTAGGCGGCGGCCACCTTGTCGTCGGCATTGGTCGCCATCTGGTTGAACCAGTCGACATAGGACGCCTTGTTGAGCGGGTCCTGCATGGCGACCTTGCCCTTCCACTTCACCTCCGTCAGCTCCCAGATGTTCTTCACCGGGCAGCTCTCGTTGAGCTGGGTGTTGTAGGCGAAGACATTGGCCTCGTTGGAGATGGTGAGCGGGTTCTGGTACTTGGCCGGGATCTTGTCGGCGAGATCCGGCGGCAGCCAGCTCTCGACGAAGCCCTGCGGCACCAGCTGCGCCACGCCCGCCGGCACGTCGCTGATCTGGATCACGTCGCCCTGCACGTTCTTGGCCTGGCCCTCGCGGATCACCATTTCGAGCTGAGCCGCGGCATTGGCCTTGGTGCCGGTCGCCTGGATGCCGTACTTCTTGGTGAAGTTCTCCGCCTGCTTCACGATCTTGCCCGTGCTCGAATAGACGTTGATCGGCGGCTCCTTCTTTGCCGCCTCGATCAGCGCATTCAGGTCGAACTTCTCCTGCGCCCCGGCCTCGCCGGCGAACAGGCCGGCAACGAGCGCCAGCGCCGAAGCCGCCATCCCTTTCGCTACCTTCTTCTCGAACAGTCCAGTCATTCTCTCCTCCCTGTGTAGGACCGCCTGGCATCGGCGGCCCTGGTTTCCCCGTCGTCTCTTGTCTTGCGCGCCGCTGCCCTCGCCGCGTTCCTCCTCAGTGAACCTTCGCCGGCCTCAGCAGCCGGTCGGCCGCCTCCGAGCGATTGCCCGCCGCGTCGAACACATGCAGCGCCTTCGGCTTGACCCAGAAGGTCGTCGCCTCGCCCACCTCGACCTCCGGCGACTGGTGCGTGGTCAGGAACAGCTTTTCGCCGGCGGCGGTCAGCTCGATGATCCAGCTGCCGCCGGTCGGCAGGATGCCGGTCACCTCGGCGAGGCCGGAGAAAGCGCCATCCGGCACCTCCCCCGCTTCGGCCGCGAGCCGGATCGCCTCGGGGCGGATGCCCACCGCACCGGCATCGCGCAGCTCGCCGTAACGCTCGGCGAAGAACCTGCCGGCAAGACGCGACACCTCGGACTTGCCGTTGCCCAGCTCGACGATGTTGATCGGCGGGTTGCCGACGAACTGCGCGACGAAGCGGTTGGCCGGCCGGTCGTAGATGTCGTTGGGCGTGCCGACCTGCTGCAACTGGCCCTCGCTCATCACCGCGATGGTGGTGGCGAGCGTCATCGCCTCCCACTGGTCGTGGGTCACGAACACGATCGTCGTCTTGAATTCGCGGTGCAGGCGCTTGAGTTCGGCCCGCATCTCGAGCCGGAGTGCGGCGTCGAGGTTGGACAGCGGCTCGTCGAGCAGGAGCACCTCCGGATTGACCGCCAGCATGCGGGCGAGCGCCACGCGCTGCTGCTGGCCGCCGGAAAGCTGCGAGGGATAGCGGTCGCGATACTTCTCGATGCCGAGCGTCTTCATCACCTGGTCGACGCGCTGCTCGCGCTCGGCCTTCGGCATCTTGCGCAGGCGCAGGCCGAAATCGGTGTTGCGTTCGATGGTGAGGTGCGGCCACAGCGCATAGCTCTGGAACACCAGTCCCATCTCGCGCTTCTCCGGCGGCACGAACACGCCCTCGGTCACCGAATCGACCACCCGCGCCCCGATCCTGATCTCGCCGGCCGTCAGATGCTCCAGCCCCGCGATCATCCGCAGCGTCGTGGTCTTGCCGCAGCCCGACGGCCCGAGCAGGCACATGAACTCGCCGTCGCCGATCTCGAGGTCGAGGTCGGCCACCGCATTGGCGGCGTTCGCCCCGTAGTTCTTCTCGACGCCGTTCAGGTTGATCTTCGGCATGTCAGTTCCCCAGTCCTTGGGCGAGATTGGTCTTGGTCAGCTTCTGGCCGAGCAGCGCGCCGAAATAGGCGAGGCCGGCGATGATCAGCACGACGGCGTTGGCGGCCTGCGTGTAGTTGTAGTCGACCAGCCTGAGCGAATAGGTGGTCAGCACGTCGGTCGACGGTACCGCCAGCACCACGAACAGGCTGAGCCCCTTGATGCCGGAGATGAAGGGCAGCAGCACGCCGGTCGTCAGCGATCCCTTCTGGATCGGGATGACGATCGAGGTCATGCGGCGGAACCAGCCGGCGCCGGCGATCTGTGCTGCCTCCTCCGGCTCCTTGCCGAGCTGCATCATGGCGGCGATGCCGGCGCGCGAGGCATAGGGCATCTGGTCGGCGATCAGCGCCAGCATCAGGATCAGCGTCGTGCCATAGAGAGCCGGGATCGGCCCGCGCGGCACGGCGAACAGCGACAGGTAGGCGGCCGCGAACGCGATGCCGGGCACCAGATAGGGCAGGAACGTCACCTGGCGCAGGAAGGTGCCGAGCGGCTTCACCGGCGTGCGCGCCACCACATAGCCCACCAGCAGTCCGAGCAGGCCTGAGACCAGGGAGGCCATGCCGACGATGCGCAGGCTGTTCCAGGCGGCGTTCCACAAATCCGGGCTGAGCAGGATGCCGGTCTGCAGCGCCACCGTGTTGAGGTCGGTGCCTATCCAGTAGTCGAGCGTGAAGTTGTCGAAGGTGAACTTGGCCGGCACCCGCATCACCGTGGACAGCATCAGCGTCATCAGCGGCAGCCCGACGCTCAACAGGAACATCAGCGCGGCAAAACCGGTCGCGGGCAAGCGCATGATGCCGAGCGGGCTCAGTCGGTTCATCGACCCCTTGGAACCGATGGTGACGAAGCGGCGCGCCTCCTTCATCAGCCATGCGTCGATGGTGATGGTGATGATGCCGATCAGCATGATCGAGCCGGCGAGCACGGCGCCCACGCCGACCTGGCGCGAGGCGATGTTCTGGTAGAGCGAGGTCGCCAGCACGTCGAAATTGACCGGCAGGCCGAGCACGTAGGGAACGCCGAACTCGCCGAGGCTCTTGGCGAAGATCAGCACCATCGCCGACATCAGCGACGGACGCATCAGCGGCATGATGATCTTGGTCGCCACCGTCAGCCGGCCGGCACCCAGGATGCGGGCGGAATCCTCGAGCTGCGAGTCGAACCGGCGCAGCGCGTTGCCGAAGAGCAGGATGACGAAGGGCGAGTAGTGCAGCGCCAGGATGATGGTCACCGGCACCTGGCCGTAGGCCAGCCAGTCCGGCGGCGCGAAGCCGAGCGATTCCAGCCAGCCCGGCTGGCCGCCGACGGTGCGGTTCTTGAACAGCGTCGTCCAGGCCAGCGCGAAGGTCCAGGCCGGCAGCATGTAGGGCACGATCAGCGCAGTGGCGAACCAGCGGCGGCCGAACATGTCGGTGCGGCTGAGCAGCCAGGCGAGCGTGCCGCCGACCAGCATCGACAGGGCGATCGCCCCCGCCGAGACGCTGAGCGTGTTGACCAGCGGCCCCCAGAACAGGTCGTAGGAGACGCGCGAGGCGAACACGCGCTCGAGGTAGTACCAGGTCAGCTCGCCGACATCCTGCTTGATGCGGCGCTCGTCGCCGAACTGGACGCGGGCCGCGTCCGACAGCATCGAGATGATCGGGACGACGATCAGATAGGCAAACAGGACCGCCGCCAGGAGGCCGATGGTCGTCGTCGGTTCGCGCAGCGCCACCTTGAGCCTGTAGCGCAGGCGCTGCGACCGGCTTGGCGCGGCAATCGACCGCCGACGTGCGGGCGCGGCGGCCGCAGCCGATGTCTCGGAAGTGCTCGCCACCGGCCTAGCCTCGCGACGGGCGGCAGGAGCCGCGTGTGGCCGCGATGCAGCCGGCAGCCCGACAGGCTGCACGCCCTTCCCGTGATGGCACGTACATGGTCCCCTCCTCTCATGCGCCCGGGCCCTGGGTCGCCAAGCGACCTTCGGCCCTGCTCACATCGCGCCCCTTGGCGCTCCGCCCCTCCTCCGGGCGGTCGGCGCGTAACCGCGCCTGTTGGCATATTCATTCCATTGCCGGCACGTCCGTGTCAATCACGTTTCGACAAAAAATTGCACAGGCGTGCAAAACGATAGGAAATGTTTGAAATTGCCGTATCTTCAGTTTTCCGACTAAAGAGCTTGGCCGTATCCCGGTCGATCCTGCAGTTCTTGTGCACTGCCGTGCAAATAGAGCGACCGCCCGCTGGTCCCGCCTGTGAACCTCCTCCCGCGTACAAAGGAAAAGCGCCCGCCGCGAGCCGAGGGCTCGGACAGGCGCTTGCACGACAGCCCTATGGGCGTCGCGGACTACCTTACGATGACGATGCTGGTGTTCTTCGGACCGAAGGTCTGGACCAGCTGGTAGAGATCGGCGGCGTTGTCGGGGTGCAGCCGCACGCATCCGTGCGAAGCCGGCCGGCCAAGGCGGCCGATCTGGTTGGTCGCATGCACCGCGTAGCCGCCCTTGAAGAAGATGGAATGTGGCATGGGGGCATTGTCGTATTTGCGCGAATACCACATCTCGTGCATGCGCGTCGGCTTGAACGAACCGGTCGGCGTCACATAGCCCCGGCCCGCCGTCGAGACTTTCCACACATAGGCGACGCGTCCGTCGACCATCACATGCATCGTCTGCTGGCCGATCGACACGCGCGCAACGACCTGGCTTGCGGCCTGGGCCGCGCCCTGCCCCGCGCCGACGAGCAGTGACGCTCCGGTGATGGCCATCGCGACAAGATTGATAAGCTTCCCTTTCAGTTGGATTTTCATGGCAGCCCCCCAAGGCCGGTCTCGCCGGCCGGAATGTGTTTCGCAATGGGGCTTTTTTGCCAGAGCGGTGTTTCGATATAATTTCGTTTAGCAATCATTCTTGTTTCATTATTGTTTCTAAATACAGGCGATGCGATTTCACATCGCCACCCCTATATTGCGCCGCCTTCATCCCGGCGGCCGATTTGGAGCAAGACAAGCACGCTGCCGCCGATGTCTCAGGCTCACGGTGACGATCGAAACAACATTGAAACAATCGCAACCACCGGAGGGCTTTCGGCGGCATCTTCCCGATACAGCGGCAACACAGATTGCTTGTGCGAAACGAACATAATGAAGGTTGGATGGGCGGCGCAAAACGGTTGGCTGCGATCTGGTTCCTGCGGGTGGGCGTCGCTACGGCGATTCTGACGGGAATCGGCATCCTGGCCGGCCAGGGCAACGCCATGGCGGCGGAATTGTCGGCGGGGTTTGCCCCGTCGGCCGGCGCCGGTCTCACCGCCACGATGTGAGTTTCGTCTGACTGCGTTGCCGCGGGGTCCATGGGCGTGGGCGGTCCGGTTTCGTACCGGCGGCGGTACGCAGAGTCTCGCGCGCTCTGCGCAGCGAGGATCGGGTACCCGCGCCGTCGAGGGCAGGTCAGCGGCGCGGGACCCGATCAGTAGGATCGCTGGAGCATTTGCAGGCGGGCGGATCGTCTGCTTCGCACAAATGCGGCCAGGAATAACCGCTGGAGCGGCGGAACTGCATTCGTCCCGCCGCCCTAGAATGAACCGCAAGCCAGGACGGGGCGGAACCATGAACAGGAATCGCGCGGCATCGGTACTTTCGGCCCTGCTCTATGCCCAGGGCCTGCTCGGGTTCGCGGGCGCGGCCAGCGTCGTCCTCAAGGACGGAGCCGACACCGGACCGGTCCTCCAGAGGGCAGCACCCGCGCCGTCGACCTTCGGTCGTTGACGCCTTGGACAACAGGGCGCCATCACTCCTGGTTTTCGGATGGCTCCGGCCTGCGCGGTGGCGCGCCGGCGGGCGGATCGAACCTGTAGCCGGCTCCGCGGATGGTGATGATGCTTTCCGTGTCGAGCTTGCGGCGCAGGCGCACGATGCGCGAATCGATCGAGCGGTCGAAGGCGTCGGCGTTTTCGGCCGGCGCCGCCGCCATGATGTCGTCGCGGGTGAGCACCTTGCGCGGTCGCGACAGGAACAGCTTGAGCAGGGCGATCTGGCCAGGCGACAGCTGCTCCTCCTCGCCGGAGGCGTGCATCACCAGCGCCGAGCGCAGGTCGACGGTCGAGTTCTCCAGCACCACCAGTTCCTGCGTGCCGCGTCCCCGGCGCGCGAGAAGGCCGCCGATGCGCGCGGCGAGCTCCCTCACATTGATGGGGCTCTCCACGACGTCGGCGGCCCCCAGTTCCAGCCCCAGCACCTTGTCGACCAGTTCGGTCGGGCGGCAGATCAGCACGAAGGCGGGCCCGCTTTGGCCGCCGAACGTGCGCAGGAGGTCCCGCCCCTCGGCCGGCGTCAGGCCGTCGCCCACCACCACGACGTCCAGCCCCTTGGCCGAGAGCAGCGATTCCGCCTCCCACAGCCGCCGCGCCGTGCGCACGTCGTGGCCGCGCCGGTCGAGGTGATCGGCGAGGTCGGAGGCGACGACCTCCGCGATGGCAACGAGCGCTACGACCGATCTTCCAGCCATGAGGTCATCCGGGACTTCAACATCAGTGGAGTCATTGCCTGCCGCAGCGGCCTCGTCGGCGCTTGCAGGGGCAAGAAGATGCCGCGCGACGCACTCGGCCGGGGATGGGTCCCCGAACGCGCCGCCCGAAGCTTTCGCTCGTCCCTAGCGAGCCGCCCTTCCGTTAGCAACTGCCCACGCCAAATCATCACTGGACATCATGTTTATACCCAATCTACTTTCCGCCGGTAGCGGAGGCGAGACGAAACTGCGCGCTCGGATAGTCATTGTCGAAGACGAGCCCGACCTGAGGGATGCCGTCGCCGAATATCTCGGCGCGAACGGTTTCGACGTGACCGCCGTCGAGGACGCCGCCGCCCTGCGCGCCCTCATCGACACCGAATCCTTCCACCTCGCGATCCTCGACATCGCCATGCCCGGCGAGGACGGACTGTCGCTCGGGCGCTGGCTGCGCGCCAGGATGCCGATCGGCATCATCTACGCCACCGCCGCCGGCACCGCGCTCGACCGCATCGTCGGCCTGGAGCTGGGCGCCGACGACTACATGGTCAAGCCCTACGAGCTGCGCGAACTGCTTGCCCGCGTGCGCAGCGTGCTGCGCCGCGTGCCGCAGCCCGAAAGCTTCCGCCAGGCATTGCAGGCCGCGCAACAGCCGCGCCGCACCATCGCCTTCGGCCCGTTCCACGCCGACCTCGACGGCCGCCTGGTGACCGGCAACGGCGGCACCGTCGTCGACATGGCCAAGAGCGAGTTCGACATGCTCGAGGTCTTCCTGACCCGGCCCAACCGGCTGCTCAGCCGCACCATCATCTCGGAGGCCATCGGTTTCGCCGAGGACCCGGAATCCTCGCGCGCCGTCGACATCCGCATCATGCGGCTCAGGAAGAAGATCGAGGACGACCCGTCGAACCCGAAGTTTTTGCGCACCGTGCGCGGCGAAGGCTATATCTTTTCGCTGCCCGGCAGCGAAGCCAGCTGACGCAGGCCGAGGTTCCGTCAGGATTCCGCAATGACCTTGTTGACCGTCTCACGCACCGACAATCCGTCGGGGACGCCGAGCCCGACCCTGGTGGCGGCACAGATCGTGCGCCGGCTGCGCCAGGCGCCGGACTGGCAGCTCGAGATCGACCGCATCCTCGAATGCCTCGCCGCCGCGTTCGCCGGCCACCGGGCCATCCTGTTTCGGCTGCGCGACCTGCCCGGACAGGGATTTGCCCAATCCATCGCCGCCTACTGGGTCGACCCGAACGTCGACGAGATCGCCGCGCCGCCGACGACCATCAACCAGGCCATCGTCGATTCCGACCCGCTGCTCGAGCGGCTCGCCGAGGAAGGCCGGCAGGGCAAGATGTTCGCCGGCCTCACGCGCGACCTCACCGGCTTCCTGCGCACGGATTTCGAGAACCAGCACATCAAGTCCTTCCTCTCGGTGGCCGTGTCGGCGCATGGCCATCTGTGGGGCACGCTGGCCGTCAACGACTGCGTCATGGAGCGCGAATGGACCGACGACGAGGTCGCCGCGCTCGAGATCATCGCCGCCGCCCTTGGCGACGCCGTCGAGCGTTCGCAGTCCGAATATCATGTCAGCGAGATCATCCGGCGTACGATGCTGCAGTCGTCGCTCGACGCCATCATGGTGATCGACGAGACCGGCTCGATCATCGAGTTCAACCCCGCCGCCGAGAAGATGTATGGCTGGAGCCGCGACGAGATCCTCGGCAAGGACCTGCTCGATACCGTCATCCCCTCCTACTACCGCAAGGGCTATTGCAACGGCGCCGACTACATGGCCGGGCGCGGCGCGCCGATGGTCGGCCAGCGCCTCGAAACCGTGACGCAGAACGCCGCCGGCGAGATCATCCCCATCGAGCTGACCGCCAACGAGATGCGGCTGGCCGACCGGCGGCTGTTCTTCGGCTCGATCCGCGACCTGCGCGAGAAGCATCGCGCCGAGGAGGAGATCAACCGCCAGCGCGAAAGGCTGCACCAGAACGAGAAGATGGCGGCGATGGGGTCGCTGCTCGCCGGCGTCTCGCACGAACTCAATAACCCGCTCGCCGTCGTCGTCGCCCAGTCGACGCTGCTGCACGAATTCGCCTCCGACACCCAGACCAAGTTGAGGGCCGAGAAGGTGCGCGCCGCCGCCGAGCGCTGCGGCCGCATCGTCAAGAGCTTCCTCGGCATGGTTCGCCTGCATCCCACCACCCAGGCCGAGACCGATCTCAACCAGGTGGTGCGCGCGGCCCTCGAAGTCACCGCCTACGGAGCCCGTTCGAGCGGCATCGGCATCGACACCGAATTCGCGCCGGGCCCGCTGATGGTGATGGCCGACGCCGACCACATGACCCAGGTGGCGGCCAATTTCCTGGTCAACAGCCAGCACGCGCTCGCCGGCATCAGCGGCGACAGGATCATCCAGGTCCGCACCTTCCGTACCGCCGGCGGCGGCGCCGGCTTCTCGGTCGAGGACAGCGGCCCGGGCATCGCCGAGGAAATCCGCGGCCGCGTCTTCGAATCCTATTTCACCACCAAGCCGATCGGCGTCGGCACCGGCATCGGCCTGTCCATCTCGAAGTCGATCGTCGACCGCCACAACGGCCGCATCTGGTTCGAACCGGCGGAGCCCACCGGCGCGCGCTTCCTCGTCGAACTGCCGGCCATGGGCGCCGACCGGTACGCGATCGCCGAGAGTGCGCCGAAGTCGAGCGGCCTGCGCCATGCCGTCATCATCGACGACGAGCCCGACGTCGCCGGATCGCTGTCCGACATCCTCGAACTCATGGGCGTCAAGGCGCGCATCGTGTCGAGCTGGACTTCGGTGGCGGACGCGCTGGGCGAAGCCCCCGTCGACATCGTCTTCTCCGACCTGCGCATGCCCGACCGCAGCGGCATCACCATCCTGCGCGAGATCGTCGCCAGGCGGCCGGAGATGGCGCAGCGTTTCGTGCTGGTGACCGGCGACCTGATCGGCGCCAAGGCCGAGATCGAGCAATTGCCCGCGAGCCTCAGGCCGCACATCCTCGAAAAGCCGTTCAGCACCTTCGACGTGCGCAGTGCGCTGAGTGCCGTGAGCGAGCAGGTTTCCGGCGCCGGATGAGGCGCTACTGGGCGGTGTAGCCGCCGTCGATCACCAGCTCGGTGCCGGTGACGAAGCTCGCTTCATCCGAGGCGAGGTAGAGCACGCCATAGGCGACGTCGTCGGGCTCGCCGACACGGCCGAGCGGCGTAAGCTCGATCGCCTTGTTGCCTTCGCCGCTCCCGCTGAGCTTGTCGAGCGCACCCGAAGACATCGGCGTGCGGATCCATCCGGGACACACCGAATTGACGCGGATGCCGTAGCGTTCCTTGGCGCAGTGCAGCGCCGCCGACTTGGTGAACAGCTTGACCCCGCCCTTGCTCGCCACATAGGCCGCCGTCGATGGGCTGCCGACGATCCCCATGGTGGAGGAGAAGTTGACGATCGAGCCGCCCTGGCCGGTCTTGCGCATGGCCTCGATGCCGTATTTGGTGCCGAGGAACACGCCTTCCATGTTGACCGACATGACCTTGCGCCAATCGTCGAGGCCGAGCTGCTCGACGGAACCGAACGGCGCGCCGACGCCGGCGTTGTTGACCAGGATATGGAGCCCGCCGAAGGTGTCGAGCGTCGTCGCGATCGTTGCCTGCCAGCCCTTCTCCGAGGTCACGTCATGGGCGACGTAGAGGCTGCGCCCGCCGGCGGCCGCGATGGCCTCGGCCACCAGCCGCCCCTTCTCCGCCTGCAGGTCGCCGACCACGACGGCGGCGCCCTCGCGGGCCAGCAGCCGCGCCGTCGCTTCGCCCATGCCCGAGGCCGCGCCGGTGACGATAGCGATTTTTCCTGCGACGCGGCCCATGCCGAACTCCTCCCTGCCAGGGTCGCAGCATCGCTTGCCGCTCGCCCGGCGTGCATCGTCCCTAGGGACTAAACCCGCCTTGTGCAGCACCACAAAAAAGGCCCCCCGCGGGGTCATGGCCGCGGGGGGAGGTACGCGCTGGAGGATAACGATGCGCGGCAGGGAACGATGCGGCGGGCCGGCCGCCGTCTAGAATATGTTCGGGGTCGTGTGCACCGCCTCGGCGCTGGCGATCAGCCGCACCTTGCGCGGCTCGCGCATCCCGGCGCCCTCGGCGATGGCGACGAGGCATGCCTCGCTCTCGCTGCCCCAGGCCTGCCCCTGGCAGGCGATCTCGGTTTCAGACAGCGGCAACCGGTCGGTCTTGGCGGTCGTCCGCGCGCCCTCGACGAGGCGCGGCGTCGGCCCCATCGATGCGAAGGCCGGGCCGTTGGCCGGCGCCAGGGCCATCGACGTCAGCGAAGCGAACACGAACACGCTGAACATCATCATCGGGTGCTCGTTGGCACGCTGGCGGATGGCGAGGCTTGGCCGGCGGTTGACGCGCGAGCGCGGCTGGAACTGGCGGTCGAATTCGGAAACTTGCTTGGAGCCGGGCATCGATTCTTGCCTATTCGTTGAATTTCATTCCCCTGTTGAAGTGAAAATAATCGAACTCTGTAACGGCCCGATGCTGATGAGCCTGCGCTAATGAAACAAGCGCTAAAAACCTCAAAAACGGTCAACAATGCTGTCAGTTCGGTCAATTTCGCCGACAAATCAGTCATATGGGCGGCTTGCGCATCCTGCGGCGGCAAGGGGCAGGGTTTCCGCTTGGTAACAAGTCGCCTGCTCGATCGCGACGAACCGAACAAAACGAAAGGGCCGATGCGGTTGCCGCACCGGCCCTTTCCTCGCGTTGCCGCGCGAGCGCTTCAGCTCTTCAGCACGTCGGCCCATTCCGGATGGCGGCGGAACTGGGCGGCGGCGAACGGGCAGAGCGGGATGATCTTCTTGCCGAAGGCACGCGCATCCTCGACCGCCCGCGTCACCAGCCTGAGGCCGGCCCCCTGGCCGCGGAATGCGTCGGGCACCTCGGTATGGTCGATGATGAACAGGTGCTCGCTGACCGTGGTGAAGGTCATCTCGGCCTCCGCCCCGCCAGATCCGCGGATGACATAGCGCCCCTTGGTGCCACGGTCCTCGAGTTCGATCGTCGGAAGTTCCTCGGTCATTGTCCCTGCTCCTTGCTGGCGAAGATGCGTTTCGCCGCCTCGATCTCGTTCGGGCGCACCTCGTGCCCGCCCTCATGCCATTCCAGCCGGACATCGGCACCCGCGTCACGCAGATAGGCATCGAGGCGGCCGGTGAGTTCCGGCGGACAGATCGGGTCGCGGCGCCCCGCGGTGATCAGCACGCGCCTGCCCGCCAGGCTTCCAGCCACGTCCGGCTTGAACGGGATCAGCGGGTGCATCAGCGCAACCGCGTCGAACCTGTCCGGCGCCGCGAACAGCACCGAAGCCAGGATGTTGGCGCCGTTGGAATAGCCGAGCGCGAAAACCTGCGAAGGCTTCGCCTCCGCGACATGCGCCTCGACGAAGCCTGCCATCTTGGCGGTGGCCCTTGCCAGGTCGTCCATGTCGTAGACGCCCTCGCCGGTGCGGCGGAAGAAGCGCGCCGCGCCCATTTCCGACACGTCGCCGCGCGGCGACACCACCGTCGCCCCCGGCACCAGTTCGCGGGCGAAGCCGACGAGCTGGTTCTCGTCGCCGCCTGTGCCGTGCAAGGCGAAGACCAGCGGGCTGCCCGGCTCGCCGGGCAGCAGCTTGTGGATATATGCGTCCTGGCTCATCTTTCCTCCTCAGTCGCCCAGCGGCTGCAGGGTCTTTTCGAGATAGTCGCGCAGATGCGCATGCTGTGTCGGCAACTTCAGTGCCTCGCCGAGATGGGCGGTGTCCTCGTCGCGGTCGAAGCCGGGCTCGTTGGTCGCCACCTCGAACAGAACGCCGCCGGGGGTGCGGAAATAGATCGCCCAGAAGTAGTCGCGGTCGATTACCGGCGTCACCTGGTAGCCCGTGTCCATCAGCGCCTTGCGCACCTCGAGCTGCCTGGCGCGGTTATCCACCGCGAACGCTATGTGGTGCACCGAACCCGCGCCGAGGCCGGCGAAGGACGCACCCGGCAGCGTCTCGATGTCGATGAAGTCGGCGCCGTTGCCGTCCTTCACCGCAAGCCGCTTGATGTTGCCGGAGGCGTCGACTTCCTCGTAGCCCATGAACTTGAGCAGTTCCTCGGTGGCGCCGGCGTCGCGCAGCCTGAGCGTCGCCGAATGGAAGCCGCGGATCGCCTCGTCGTTGGCGACGCCGCCCTTGACCCAGGGCGCACGCTTGTCACCCTTGGCCTCGACCAGGGCAAAACCGTCACCGTCGGGACCGGCGAAGTTCAGGCGCTTCTCGCCGAACTGCTCGTCGCGCGACAGGCCGGTCACGCCCTGTTCGGCGAAGCGCTGCTCCCAGAAGGGCAGCGTGCCCTCGGGAACGGAAAACACCGTGGTGCCCACCTCGCCGACGCCCGGACGGCCCTTGCCGATGTTCGGGAACGGGAAATAGGTCATCACCGAACCGGGCGTGCCGACCTCGTCGGCATAATAGAGGTGGTAGACGTCCGGCGCATCGAAATTGACCGTCTTCTTGACCCGGCGCAGGCCGAGCTTGTGGGTGAAGAACTGGTTGTTCTCGGCGGCATCCCTGGCCATCGAGGTGACGTGGTGCAGGCCCTTGATCTGGTTGAGCATCGTCTTGCTCCTTTCGCTTGCCGCGGCCCCTGCCGCTCTGTTGGGCCGAATATGGGCGCATCGGCCGTCGGGGCATAGTGGCCGGTCACGCAATGATCTGTGCTCGATTAGTGAACAACAAACGCCAATTCGTTCACACAATTTGGCATGATTTTTGGCCGCGCGAAGGCGCTTGCGCCTGACCGTGAAAGCGGCTTCCTTGGCCGCAAATTCGAACTCCGGGGGCGAGCTTGGCAAACAAGGGCGGACGGCCGAACATTCTTCTCATCACCTGCGACCAGTGGCGCGGCGACAGCCTGTCGGCGGTCGGCCATCCGGTGGTGAAGACGCCCAACACCGATGCGCTCGCGCGCGAGGGCGTGCTGTTTCGCCGCCATTATGCCGGCGCGGCCCCGTGCTCGCCGGCGCGCGCCTGCCTCTACACCGGCCTCCACCAGGCCAACAATCGCGTCTGCCGCAACGGCACGCCGATGGACGACCGCCACGACAACATCGCCCGCGCCGCCCGCCGCGTCGGCTACGACCCGACCTTGTTCGGCTATACCGACGTCTCGCCCGATCCGCGCAACCGCGCGCCCGGCGATCCGTTCCTGCGCACCTATGAAGGTGTCTTGCCCGGCTTCACCACGCGCCAGCTGCTGCCCGAGCACCAGAAGGCCTGGCTGTCCTGGCTCGCCGCGCGCGGCATCGATTCCTCCGCCGGCTTCCCCGACATACACCGCCCAGCAGATCGCGACGCGCCGGAGGTCAGCAATGCCGTTCCGGTCTATGCGAAGGACGAGACCCCTGCCGCCTTCCTCGCCGGCGAGTTCCTGCGCTGGCTGGGCGAGCAGGACGCGGGCGAGCCCTGGTTCGCCCATGTCTCGTTCCTCAGCCCGCACCCGCCCTTCATCGTGCCCGCGCCGTTCAACACCATGTACGATCCAGCCGAAGGCCCGGCCTATCGGCGCGCCGCGAGCCTGCAGGACGAGGCGGCGAGCCACCCGTTCCTCGCCTATCATCTCGCCCATCACCAGAAGAAGTCGAGCTTCGTCCCCGGCGCCTCGGGCAAGGTCGGCGACTGGAGCGAGGAAGGGTTCCGCACCATCCGCGCGCTCTATTACGGCATGATCTCCGAGGTCGATTCCCAGCTCGGCCGGATATGGCAGGGAATCAGGGCCGCCGGCGCCTGGGACGACACCGTCGTCATCCTCACTTCCGACCATGCCGAGATGATGGGCGACCACTTCATGCTCGGCAAGGGCGGCTGGTTCGACGGCAGCTACCACATCCCGCTGATCATCCGCGACCCGCGCCGCGGCCGCGCCGCCGGAACCGCCGTGGACCGCTTCAGCGAAGCCGTCGACATCATGCCGACGCTGCTCGACCTCATCGGCGCTCCGGCGCAGCCGCATCTCGACGGCCGCTCGCTCGGGCCGTTCCTCGACGGCGAGACGCCCGCGTCGTGGCGCGACGCGGCGCACTGGGCCTATGATTTCCGCTCCGTCGCCGAGGGCGCGACCGAAGCCCATTTCGGGCTCGGTTCACGCGCCTTGAACCTCGCCGTGATCCGCACCGAAATGGTCAAGTACGTGCATTTCGCCGGTGGACTTCCGCCCTTGCTCTATGATCTCGCCAACGACCCCGGCGAGACGCGCAACCTGGCCGACGACCCGGCCTGGCTGCCGGTGCGGCTGGAATTTGCGGAGCGGCTGCTTGCCTTGCGGGCCGAGCAGCTCGACCAGTCGCTCGCTCTGTCCGAGCTGACCGACGCCGGCGCGGTCGGCCATTTCGCACGGCTGCCGTGAACGAAGACCAACGAAAAGGCCCACCCCGGGGGGTGGGCCTTTCCGGCTCTGATGCCGCCGCATCTACTGGGTGATGATCAGGCGCTGCTCGTCGCGCTTCTCGGCCCAACTGCTTGCGTCATAGGCCGGCTGCTTGTCGAGCTGTTCCTTGGTGAAGGTCGTGTACAGGTACTTCTTGCCATCCTGGTCGACCATGAAGGCAAGGTTGTCGCTGCCCACGGCCACCTTCTTCTCGCCCATGCCGAGGAAGCCGCCGACATCGATGATATATGCGTCGACCTTGCCGTCGGCGGTCATCACGATGTCGCCGATCTCGCCGATATTGGCGTCATCGGCGCCATAGACCGTCGTGCCGACCATCTCCTCGGCGCGGATGTCCGTCGCCGGCAGCTGCTTCAAGGCCGACTTGTCGATGGACGTCGTCTTGGTCTGGTCGGTGGCGGTCGCGTCAGGCGTGGCCGGAGCCTGGGCCGTCGTGGCCGGCGGCGTGGCTTCGGGCGTCGCGGGCGCCGGAGCCTGTGCCGTCTGGTCGGTCGAAGGCATCGGCTCGGTTGCCGCGGTCGGTGCCGGGGCCGGATCGTAGCCACGGCGGTCGAAGTCGGGCAGGGCCTCGAGCTGTTCCTTGGTCATCGGCACGACCAGCCAGCGGTCGCCGCCCTTCTCGGCCCAGTCGAACTCGTTGAACGCGATCGCCACGTTCTTCTCGCCGATACCGAGGAAGCCGCCAACGCCGATGACAAGCTGGTCGGCCTTGCCGTCGGACGTTAGCACCAGGTCGTTGACGTCGCCGATGTTCTCGGCGTCCTCTGCAGTGCCGTTGTACACGGTCTCGCCGATGATGTTGGAGGCGAGCATGCCGTCAGCACGTGGGATCACCTCCGAAGCCCCCGGGGTCATTTCGGTCGGCGCAGGCGCCGGTGCGGGAGCAGTCGTATCCTGGGCGAAGGCACCGCCGCCCAGCAGCGCAACGACTGCCGTCGTAGCCAAGAGTTTGCGGATCATGTTAACGTCTCCTCGTGCGTGTGTTCATGCATGCCGCGCCTCGACCGGTCTTTTGCGGGAAAGGTCCTGCGCGGCCCCTTTACGTGGTCACAACGCCGTGAGCGCGCCATGGTTCCCGCCCCGAGGCTGTGCCCGATCTTGTCCGGCACGCCCGCCGGATCGTCAAAACCCGTTTGAATTTGCCGGGTTAGCCGGGTGCGTCGGTCGTCTGCTCGGCGTTCTGGTCGATGACCTCGCCATGGAATTCCGCCCCGGCCCATGCCGCGGCCGCCAGCAGCAGCGCGGCCACCAGGACCAGCAGCACCTGTCGGCCTCGGTTGCCCTGGCGAGCCTTCCAACCCGGGATGATCTTGGTCATGGCCTTCTCCTTGCCTGTGCAAGCTAGGGCTAACGGTGGCACAGCGGCCTGGTTCCCGGGCGCTGCCGCCGAGACTTTCCAAGCACGCGCCGCGCCGCTAGTTTGACGGCGAGGCTCAGAGCAATGGCTACAGACGACGACGCAACGACCGGCGGGGGACCGGCCGAGGACGGAGCAGGCCGTCCGCCGCAAGCGGCCGACGGCCCCCCCGATCCGGATCTGGACAGGCTGACCGGCCTGGCCGCCGCCGTGGCGGACACGCCGGCGGCGTTGCTGCTGTTGCCGGACGACCGCGGCGGCCGCACGGCCGCTGCGCGCTTCGGCCTGGCCACGGTCGACGTTGCGGCCCTGGCCACCGAGGGCGCCTTGGCCCCCCCAGCAGCCTTCCCCTTCCGCGTCGATGTCCCGGTGATGGTCGCGGGGCGCCCGGCGGGAAGCCTGCTCGTCCTGGATCGCATCAAACGCCCGGAGCCGGAGGCTGCGAGGCGGGGCCAACTGGAGGCGATCGCCGCACTCGTTTCCGGCCTGCTTGCTTTGCGCGACCGCTCCCTCGCCGGCGCGCGAGCGGAGGCTGCGCTGACGCATGCCGAGAAGCGCCGGGCCATCGCGCTCGAGGCGGCGCAGCTGGCAAGCTGGGTCTGGGATCCGCGGACCGGCATCGTCGAATGCGACACGCTGCTGCCGGGGCTGTTCAACCGGCCTCCGGCCACCCAGATGCGGGCGCGCGACATCCTCGTCGCCATCGACCGTCGCGACGTCGAGCGGACGCGCAGGACGTTCAGGGATGCGCTGGCGGGCAACGACGACTACTCGGGCGAATACCGGGTCAGGGGCATCGAGCCGCCCCGCTGGCTCGCCGCCCGCGGCCGGGTGGTCGAGCGCGACGCGGCGGGCAGGCCCACGCTGGTCTTCGGCGTCAACTACGACATCACCGAGCGCCACACGGCCGAGGAACGGCAGCGCCTGCTGCTGCGCGAGCTCAATCACCGGGTCAAGAACACGCTTGCCACCGTCCAGGCGCTGGCCACGCAGACCGTGCGCCACGCGCGCGAACCGCGCCAGTTCCTCGACGCCTTCAGCGAGCGCCTGCGTGCGCTCGGCCTCGCCCACGGCCTGTTGTCGGATCACGAATGGCGCGGCATCGGCATCCGCGAGCTGGCGCGGCTCGAGCTGTCACCCTTCGACGAGGCGGATGCGCCGCGCATCTCGATCATCGGCCAGGACGTGCTGCTCGACCCCGACCAGACCCTCGGGCTCGCGCTGGTCCTGCATGAACTGGCGAGCAATGCGCTGAAATACGGCGCGCTCTCGGTCCCTGCCGGCAGGGTGGCGGTGTCGTGGGTGATCCAGGGCGGCAAGGGCGAACGGCGGCTGGCGCTCGACTGGACCGAAAACGGCGGACCGGAAGTCTCGCCCCCGACCCATCACGGCTTCGGTTCCATCCTCATCCGCCGCGGCCTGGCCAAGGTCATCTCCAGCGAGGTCCGCCACGAATATCTGCCGGAAGGCGTCAGGGCACAGGTATCGATGCCGCTGGCGTCGGATATAGGCAGGCAGGAAGCTCAGTCGCCCGAGACGCCGTCATCGTCGTCGTCGGCGGGGCCACGATTCTCGCGGTAGATCTGGTAGGCGACGAGCGCCACCAGCGGCCCGAGCAGCGCGCCGATGCCGCCCTTGCTGCGCAGCAGCGACGGCACCACCGCGGCCGCGGCCGCGATCCCGAGCGTCGCCACTTCCGACCGGCGCCTGCGCCTGTCGTTGCGCGACCGTACGTCGGCGAGCAGCCGATGCAGCAGCAGGATCAGTCCGGCCAGCACCAGCAGGCCGACGCCGAACCCGATGGCGGCCTCGATGTCGCCGTATGTCCGGGCCGCCCAGATGAATGCGGCGGCGACGAGGAAACCCAAGCCGCATAGCGCCGCGAACCCCGCGGCGAGATAGGCCATGGCCGAACGTCGCGCCCGCCGCAGTGAATGTGCCGCCTCGGACGAGGCGAGATCCGCGATAAGGGATGCCAGCATGAAGCCCCCGGGTCTAAGAAAAACAGCTAGAACAGCTGACCTGCATTCGTCGGAGTACCCGCCGCCCTAGCGACGCGCCAGAAGCGCGACGAGGAAACCGATACCGGCGGCGATCGCCAGCGACGTCACCGGCTTTTCGCGCACGCTGGTCAGCACCTGGTCCTCGATATCCCTGGCGTTGGCGCGCAATGCTTCTATCGCCGCGTCGCCCTGGGTCTTCAGTTCGTCGGCGCCCCTCAGCGCAGCCCGCTTCGCCGTGCCGTAGCCGTGCTCGCCGGTCTTCGCCAGTTGCTTGGCCAGCGCCTCGATGTCGGCCCTCAGTTGCTTGATGTCAGCCTCGAGATCAGGCGTCGACTTCATTCCGTTTCCGGTTTTTCCAGCGGCTGTCGCCATGACCTCGTGCTCCTTTTCGTTGGCTGGTTGCGAAACGCCCGATGCAACGCTCGGTTCCCTGCCGACAGGAACCATCGCCGACCAAAACACGTTTTTCCAGCCTCATTCGGATGAAAGGTCGAGATGTCGAACCGTACCGTCAAGAAGGCGCCCATTCTCCGCCTGCCGCCAAAGTCGAACTTCGAGCTGCTGCTTGTGCGCGGCTCGCAGGTGTCGGCGATCTTCATCGGTTTCCTCGCGGCGATCTTTGCGCTGCATGCCGGAGAGTTCATCCTTGCTCCGATCGGGCTCGGCATCGTCATCGGGCTGATGCTCGGTCCGCTCGCCGTCCGCCTCGAGCGCAAGCGTGTCCCACCGGCGCTTTCGGCAATCATCGTCGTGCTGGTCTTCGTCGTGTGCGTCGGCGCTTTCGCGTTTGCCGTGGCCTCGCCGCTTCGCTTCTGGCTGCAGCGCCTGCCTCAGATCTGGGCGCAGCTCTCGATTCAGTTGGCCGACCTCAAGGGATCGCTCGATTCGCTGCGCGAGATGCGCGACCAGCTGCGCAAGCTGGCGGGAGAGGATGGTGTCGCCGTCTCGGTCAACGACGGCATGAGCGTCGAAACCGTGGCCGCGCTCGCTCCGGCCTACATCGCCCAGGTGCTGCTGTTCCTTGCGAGCCTCTATTTCTTCGTCGCCACCCGCTACCAGACCAGGACGGCCATCCTGAGGCTCTGCTTCAACCGCCGCCTGCGCTGGCGCGTCGCCCATATCTTTCGCGACGTCGAACAGCTGGTGTCGCAGTACCTGGTGTCGATCACCATCATCAACATCCTCGAGGGTGTCGCGGTCGGCATCGGCCTGGCGCTGCTGGGGGTGCCCTCGGCGCCGCTGTGGGCAGCGCTTGCCATCATCACCAACTTCGTTCCCTTCGTCGGTCCGCTGATCATGGTCGCGGTGCTGTTTGCGGTCGGCATGGCCGAGTTCGACAGTCTCGGCGCCGGCCTCATGCCGGTGGTGCTCTATCTCGCGGTGAACACCATCGAGGGCCAGTTCGTCACGCCGCTCGTCATCGGCAGGACCATGACCCTCAACCCTTTCGTCGTGCTGCTCGCGCTGGCCTTCTGGATCTGGCTGTGGGGTGCGCTCGGCGGCTTCATCGCCATTCCGGCGCTGCTGGTCGTCTACGCCGTGATCCGCAACGTCGTGCCCGGCGTGAACTGGGGCGTCGACGAACTCGACCGCAAATACGTACGCTGAGGCTCAGAGCAGCGGGCGCACGCCTTCGTCGAGGCCACTCCAGCCGGCCAGCCGCATCAGGCCCTCGACGTCCAGCAGCCTGCAGCCGCCGTCGCCCCACCGCACCAGCTTGCGGTCGATCAGCCTCCGGATCGTCTTGTTGGTGTGCACCAGCGAAAGCCCGAGCGTGTCGGCGATGTGCTGCTGGGTGATGGGAATGTCGGTGCCGCCGTTCCCGTTCATTCCGACCTTGCCTGCCCGGCTTGCGATGAAGGCGAGCAGGTAGGCAGCGCGCTCCAGGGCGGAACGGCGCCCGACGCTGAGCAGGTTCTCGTCCAGCATGCGTTCCTCCCGCGCCGCGATCCAGGTGACGTCGTAGGCGAGGCCCGGATGGTCCCTGTAGAGTTCCATCAGCCGGTCGCGCTCGAACATGCACAGGAGCATCGGCGACAGGGCCTCCACGGAATGCTGCATCTCGCCCATGAGGCTGCCCTGCAGCCCGATCATGTCGCCGGGCAGGACGTAGTTGAGGATTTGCCTGCGCCCGTCCGCCAGCAGCTTGTAGCGAAAGCCCCAGCCCGAAAGCACGGTGAACAGATGCGCGCTGTGGCTGCCTTCCGCGAGCAGCGTCGCGCCCCTGTCGACGGACAACTCGCCGCGCTTGAATTCGTTGACGAATGCGAGTTCGCGCTTCTCGAACGGCCTGAACACCGGCAGCGGCCTGAGCGGACACCGTTCGCACGTAACCTGCCGCGCTATCCGGCTCGTCTCGCCCTGTCCTTTCAGCGGTGCCTCCTGATCCATGCCGGCCAACGCACGCGCGGCGCCGAAGGTTCCCATGGCGGGGTCGCGCACGCTTCATCCGGGATGTCTTTTTTAAATGACAACATCGGCGACTGCCGCCATGGTTTGATTCGCTTCCACGGAGTGTCCGCGACGTGCCTTCCCAGCTTTCTGGACTGCGTATCCTTGTGCTCGAGGACGAGGCCATCATCGCCCTGGACGTCGAGCAGCTTTGCCGCGAAAGCGGGGCCTTGGACGTCTTCGTTGCCGGCAATCTGCGGGAGGCCGCGACCACGCCCCTTCGCTATGACGCGGCCATCATCGACGTCATGCTCGGCGGCGAATCCACGCTCGATTTCGCCCGCGCCCTGCAGGCCAATGCCGTGCCCTTCGTCTTTGCCTCGGGATACGACCGTCAGGACGACATCTTCGCCAACTTTCCCAGCGTGGCGCTGGTGACCAAGCCCTACTCCGGAGCCGATCTCGTCGACGCGGTCGCGGCCAGCATCGGCGGCGCGGCCGGGGGGCGGTCAGCCGACGGTTGAGCCCATCACCTGGGCCGCGATCGCGTCGGGGCCGTAATCCGCCTCGCCCGAAATATCGAGGATTTCCTGCAGCCGGTTGCGGGCGCGGCTGACGCGGCTCTTGATCGTGCCGACGGCGCAGCCGCAGATCTCGGCCGCCTCCTCGTAGGAGAAGCCCGAAGCGCCGATCAGGATGATCGCCTCGCGCTGGTCCTCCGGCAGCTGTTCCAGCGCCTTGCGGAAATCCTCGAGGTCGAGGCGCCCCGGCTGGCTCGGATGCACGGCCAGGCGCGCCGTCATGATGCCGTCGCTGTCCTGGACCTCGCGCCCGCGCTTGCGCATCTGCGAATAGAATTCGTTGCGCAGGATGGTGAACAGCCAGGCCTTGAGATTGGTGCCCGGCTGGAAGCTCGCCTGTTTGTCCCATGCCTTGACCAGGGTCTCCTGCACCAGGTCGTCGGCCCGGTCGGCATTCTGCGAGAGCGACATGGCGAAGGCGCGCAGGCCGGGGATCGCGGCGAGCAGGTCGGCCTTGAAGCCGGATGTGGCTGCCATGCGGGATCAGTCCTTCTGCTGTGCGGGTTCGGCCTCTTCCAGCTGGCTCAGCAACTGGGCGAAGCGGTCCGGCACGTCATCGGACACGAGCTCATCGTAATATTGCTTGAGTTTTCGGCCGATCTCGGAATTGGTTCCCAGAAGGTCTCCGTCGCCCCGACGGTTCGGCTGGGCGTTTCGTGCGCCACTTGTCTGCCTTGTCATTTACGTGCTTTGCCCTTTGTGCCGACAGGCTGTCCCCCAGAATCGGGGCCACGTGACAGCCTTGTCCGGTCGCCCGAATTCTGCATCAAACTCCCGGGAACGGGATAGGTTCCATGTGAGGAACTTTCGCAACCGCAAAACGTTGAAAGCTTTCTTCGAAGGTCTGCAACGTCACATGAGGGAGACGTCCACAAATGACCCTTTCCACGCGAATTGCACCGCATCTGCCCTATCTGCGTCGCTTCTCGCGCGCAGTGTCGGGCTCCCAGGAGAGCGGTGACGCGCTGGTCGCGGCAATGCTCGAGGCAATCATCGCCGACATCGAGATTTTCCCTACGGCCTCCAATGACCGCATAGCGCTATACCAGATGTTTGCCCGCCTGTTCACGTCGGTCTCCATCCGCATACCCCAGGAGACGGCGTCGCTCGGCTGGGAGCAGCGTGCCGCGGCCAACCTCGCGGCGGTCGCCCCGCGTCCGCGGCAGGCCTTCCTGCTGGTTGCCGTCGAAGGCTTCTCCGATGTCGAAGCAGCCGAGATCCTCGGCGTCGAGGACGACGAATTCGACCGTCTGCTCCAGGAAGCCAGCACCGAGATCTCGCGCCAGGTCGCAACCGACATCCTGATCATCGAGGACGAGCCGCTGATCGCGATGGACATCGAGGAGATGGTCGAAAGCCTCGGCCACCGCGTGGTCGGCACCGCCCGCACGCGTACCGAGGCCACGGCGCTGTTCCACAGGACGCATCCCAAGATGATCCTCGCCGACATCCAGCTCGCCGACGGCAGCTCGGGCATCGACGCGGTCAACGAAATGCTGACCTCGCGGCCCTTGCCGGTGATCTTCATCACCGCCTTCCCCGAGCGCCTTCTCACCGGCGAACGGCCCGAGCCGGCCTTCCTCGTCACCAAGCCGTTCAATCCCGAAATGGTCAAGGCGCTGATCAGCCAGGCATTGTTCTTTGACAGACAAGCAAAAGCTGCCGCATAGGCTTTTTTTACCGCCCGTCCGGGGAACCAATCGCAGGGGCGGCACGTTTTTTAGACGTCATTTGAAGGAGATAGATCATGCTTTACTGGGCGCTTGTATTTCTGGTCGTGGCGATAATCGCCGGCGCGCTCGGTTTCGGCGGGATCGCCGGAACCTCAGCCGGCATCGCACAGATACTCTTCTTCATCTTCCTGGCGTTCCTGGTCATTTCCTTGATCGCGGGCCTTTTCAGGCGCGCAGGGTGACGCCGGCAACATGGAGAATTGACCCGAAACTGGAAGCCGCTCCCCTCAATCGGTTTCCAGCACCGCCGGGTAGCGCTCTCGCAATGAGGCGCCGCCCGGCGGGACCTCTTTCGGGTCATGCGGTCGACCGGCCGGCGACGGTGTCTTTCAGGCTCGTTCCGCCGGCCTTCCGTTATATGCGCAGGCCTGAGCAGTGCGGGTCTTGATTGCATGGCCACCACCTCTCCTTCGCAGGCCGTTCCACCTCCAAGGGTGAATACGGCGCTTCCGCATGCGTTGCGCAATGCCGGCATCGCGGTCCTCTATCAGGATCGCCAGCTGCGCACGGTCTGGTCGCACAACCTCCAGCCGCCATGGTCCGAAGCCTTGCAGAAGGACGGCAAGGCCGTCGGCCTGCTGCCTCCGCAGCAGGCCGACCGCCTCGACGCCGCCAAGCAGAACGTGCTCGCCACCGGCAATCCCGACGGGATGGAGGTCAGTCTTGCCGACCCGGACTCGGGCATGCGCTGGTTCGAAATCTGGATCGATGCCGACCGGGGGCCGCGCGGCCGCATGAAGGGCGTCGTCATCACCGTCGTCGAGGTGACCGAGCAGAAGCGGCGCGAACAGACGCTGAAGGCGCTGCTGCGCGAGGTGAGCCACCGGTCCAAGAACCTGCTCGCCATCATCCAGAGCATCGCCAGCCAGACCGGGCGCTATTCCGGTTCGATCGACGGCTTCCTGGTGCGTTTCCGCGGGCGGCTGCAGTCGATCTCGGCGTCCCAGGATCTGGTGACGTCGTCCAACTGGCGCGGCGCGCGGTTCCGCGAGCTCGCCATCGGCCAGATCGGGCGCTACAGCGTCGATACTGCCCGCGCCATCAGCTTCTCCGGACGTGATCCTTACCTCAACCCCAACGCCGCCCTGCATGTCGGCCTCGCCATCCACGAACTGGCGGTGAACTCCGTCTCCTACGGCGCGCTTTCGCGGTCGAACGGGATCGTCGAGATCACCGCCGTCATCGACGGCTCGGAACACGAGGACGGCGCGGTGATGACGCTGCAATGGACCGAGGCGATCGACACGACGGGCGATCTCCAGACGCGTCAGAAGCGGTTCGGCAGCGTCGCCCTGGAGCGCGTCGTGCCGACGGCTCTCGGCGGCAGCGCCGAGCTCGAGATCGGCCCGGGCCAGCTTCGCTATCGGCTGGCCATGCCCTCGGCCAACTACGAGCTCGATTGAGCCGCCGCCGGCGCGCGAGCCAACCCTCTTCAACCGATTGAGGTACGGCCGACCGTGGAACTTCCGGGCCGATGGGCCGTTACTTGGCCCAGGTGGTTGGCCATGGAACACATTGCTGCACTGCTGTTGCTGGTGTCCTGTTCGCAAGACCTTTCGGGCTGCCGCGAAGTCGAGCCGCCTGTCGCCCTGTTCGAAGCCTACGAGGACTGCCAGGCGACCCTGCCCGGCACGCTGCGCAGCCTTGCGCCGCAGAACCCGCGCCTGTTCGGCAAGTGCCTGGAGGTCGACCCGGCGCTGGAGGACGACTACGATCAGCTCGTCTGGAACGTCCGGGCCGACGGCACGCTCGAGGCCGAGCTCAAGGTCTCGCACATGGTCGCGGTCGTCGGCAAGCCGGGCCAGGTTCCCGAACGTTGACGGATTCGCGGCCGGTGCCGCCTCGCCGAAGGCCTCGGGCGCCGAAACCACGTGCAGTATTCCGAAAATCGATTTCGGAAATTTCGCCGATGCGATAAGTATCGGCGGGGACGTTGTTAAAGTGAGAGGACCTTAAATATGAAGTCTGCAATTCTGGCGCTCGTCGCCGTGGTCACACTGGCGGCCTGCACCACCACCGAACGCGACGTCGCGACCGGTGCCGGCGTCGGTGCCGTGGCCGGTGCCGTCATCGGCGGCGGCAGGGGTGCGCTGATTGGCGGCGCCGTCGGCGCGGCCTCCGGCCTGCTGGTGCGCAATCTGCGCAACGGCTACTGCGAATACCGCGACAGCCGCGGCCGGCTCTACACCGCCCGCTGCAACTAATCTAAGCGCAAGCGACCGCCCGGGGGCCGGCGATGCCGGCCTCCGGGACTTCTGCATCGCCTCGGGCTGTCGACCCCGGTCCTCGCGCAGGCTTCGGTCAGTCAGGATGGGGAATGTCGATTTCGACCGTGAGCCCCTCTCCGGCATAGCGCCGGTCGATTCGCCCACCCAGTTCGCGCCGGATGTTCATGTCGATCAGCTTCGTGCCGAAGCCGGTCCGCTGCGGCGCTTCCACGCCCTTGCCGTTCTTTTCCCGCCAGTTGAGCACCAGGCGCCTGTCGGCGCCCTGGCCCTGCACCCGCCAGTCGACCTTCAGGTCGCCGCCGGAGATGTCGGCCTCGCCATACTTCAGCGCGTTGGTGGCCAGCTCGTGGAAGGTCAGGCCGAGCGCCTGCGTCGTGGTTTCGTCCAGTTCCACGGGCGGCCCTGCCACGGCATCGTCAGGCAGGTCCTTGCCGAACACCTGGGCGAGCTCGATCCTGAGCAGTTCGCCGAGGTCGGCCCGCTGCCAGCGCGACCTGGTCAGCATGTCCTGGGAGGCGGCCATGGCCTGCAGCCTGGCCGAGAAGGACGCGGAAAACTCGTCGATGTCGCGGCTGTTGGCGGCCGTCTGGCGTGCCATGGCCAGCACGCGGGCGATCGAGTTCTTGATCCGGTGCTTCATCTCCTGAAGCATCAGGTCCTTCTCGAGCAGGCTCTTCTCCGTCGTCTTATGCAGCTTGGCGGCCGTCTCATAGGCGCGCTGCTGGTAGCGGGCGACCAGCGCGATGGCTGCCGCCAGCACCAGGCCGAAAATGCCCAGCATGATCGGTGCCGCCCGCGGCGACGGCGGCTCGAAGGCCGTGGTGGGCCTGAACAGGATCGTCCACGCGCGGCCGGCGACCGTGGTCTCGCGGCGCACCACGAAGTCGTCGCCCCACGAGGCATCGGGCGGCGTCGCCGTCTGGAAAAGCAGTCCGGCGTCGGCCGGCGCACCGTCGAACACCTCCGCCGTCAGCGGCAGCAGCGGCCCCTTGCCGAGCGCCGCCTGGAACAGCTCCGCCGTGCGGAAGGCGACATAGACGAGGCCCGTCGGCGGCGCGGCCCCTCCGTCCGCTCCATCGAGCCGCGCGAAGACCAGTATGCCGGATTGGGGGCTGGCATTGCCGGTGATCGCACCGAGCAGGACCGGGCCAGTGGCGCGGGGCTCGCCGCCGCCCGCCATCGCGGCATCGATCGCCGCGCGGCGCGCGTCGTCGGTGAACATGTCGTAGCCCATGGCGTCGAGGCCGACCCTGTCCATGGGTTCGAACAGCACGATCGGGGCGAGCCAGGCGCGATCCGACGGCGGAAAGGGCGTGCGGTCGATGCCGTAGCCCTGCTTCAGCTCGTGTGAGACCTGGGCTTCCTCGCCGCGCCGCACCAGCCGCAAGAGGCCGATGCCGCTCAGGCCCGAGAAGTTGCGGGTGACGTCGAGCGCGCCGAAGAAGGTGCGGAACTGGTCGCGCGAGATCGCGCCGCGCTGCGACAGGAACATCGCCTGCGTCGCCCGCAGCAGCGACAGGTCGAATTCCACCCTGCCCTCGATGCGGTTGAGCGCATCGTCGGCGACCGCCTGGAACTTGATGCGCGCCGCCTCGACCGTGGCGAAATAGACAAGCCCCGCCATCGCCAGCCCAACCAGCGTGACGGCCGTGAAAATGAGACTCGGAAAATATCTCTTCAACTCGAGCTGGCCTGCGGTCTCCCCTCGCCCCCATTAAAGCACGTTCTTCGGGAGAGGGAATGCCCAGGCCCTGCGATCCGGCAGGCCAGGGGCCCTGGCGGCAGCGCCGCCGGCCCCCCGCGAGCGACTTAGGCCGCGGCAGCCTGCATCGCCCCCGGTCCCGGGATCGCGCCGGGCGGGCATTTGCCGAGGATGATCATGCCGAGCACCTCGTCCTTGGTCACGTCCTGGGTGCGGGCGGTGCCCACCACCTGGCCGTTCTTCATCACGCAGACCCGGTCGGCGAGGTCGAACACGTCGTGGATGTCGTGGCTGATCAGGAAGATGCCGATGCCGTCGGCCTTGAGCTGCTTGACCAGTTCGCCCACCTGCGCGGTCTCCTGCGGTCCGAGTGCCGCGGTCGGCTCGTCCATGATCAGGATGCGCGCGTTGAACAGGATGGCGCGGGCGATCGCCACCGACTGCCGCTGGCCGCCGGAGAGTTTCATCACCGGCTCCTTGAAGCGCTGGAAGCGCGGGTTGAGCCGGCCCATCACCGTGCGCGCCTCGGCCTCCATGGCGACGTCGTCGAGCGTGCCGTAGGCGGTCATGATCTCGCGCCCGAGGAAGAGGTTGGCGGCGGCGTCGACGTTGTCGGCCAGCGCCAGCGTCTGGTAGATCGTCTCGATGCCGTATTTCTTGGCGTCGCGCGGGTTGGCGATATGCGCCTCCTCGCCATTGACGAAGATCGTGCCGCCGTCGCGCTTGTAGGCGCCCGACAGAATCTTGATCAGCGTCGACTTGCCGGCGCCGTTGTGGCCGAGAAGGGCTACGACCTCACCGGGGAAGAGGTCGACCGAGGCGTCGTCGACGGCGCGGATGCCGCCGAAGGCGATGGAGATGTTCCTGAGGTCGACGAGCGGAATGCGGGTCTGTTCCATGATCCTGGCTCCCGGCTAGATGCGCTTGCGATAGATGGTGTCGAGCCAGACGGCGACGACGAGCACCAGGCCCACGACGATGTTCTGCAGCGGCGTGTCGATGCCGAGCAGTACCATGCCCGACTGCAGCGACTGCATCAGAAGCGCGCCCAGCATGGCCCCGGCGATGGTGCCCGAGCCGCCGGCGAGCGAGGTGCCGCCGATGACCGCCGCGGCGATCGTCAGCAGTTCGTCGAGCGTGCCTTGCGCATTGGTCGCAGCGTTGAGGCGGGCGGTGGAGATGGCCGAGGCGACCGCCGCGAGCAGCCCCATCACCATGAAGATCTTGAGCACCACCCAGCGCGTGTTGATGCCGGCGAGTTCCGCCGCCTCGGGGTTGCCGCCGATGGCGAAGACGTAGCGGCCGAAGCGCGTGCGGGTGGTGATGAAGGTCATGACCACGCCGACGGCGATCGCGATCAGCACCGGAATGGCGATGCCGTGGGCGATGAACAGGCCGCCCTCCGGAATGGCGATGCCGTTGGCCTCGGCATAGCGGCGCACGATGTTGACCGGCCAGGGATAGGAATTGACGACCCAGACGGCGGCCACGATGGCCGCGCAGGTCACCGCGCCGAGGAAGAACTCGGCCCAGACCGGCCTGAGCGGAAACTTGAAGCGCTTGCGCTGGCGCCTGCCGTTGAGCAGCATCACCACCACCGCCGCGCAGGCGACCAGGCCGATCACCCAGCTCCAGGTCGAGCCGATCGCCCCGTCTGGGCCGCCGCCCATCAGCCGGAAGGTCGCATCCATCGGCGCCACGGTGCGGCCGCTGGTCATCCACCATGCCGCGCCGCGCCACACCAGCAGGCCGCCGAGGGTGACGATGAAGGCCGGGATGCTGAGATAGGCGATGAGAAAGCCGTGCAGCGCACCGATCGCAGCGCCGACGACGAGGCCGGCGGCCAGCGCGATCACCCAGATCCACGGGTCGCCGAGCGGCAGGCCGAGCACCCGGGGCAGGAATTCGGCCTGGGTCACGCCCATCACCATGCCGACGAAGCCGAGGATCGATCCGACCGACAGGTCGATGTTGCGGGTGACGATCACCAGCACCATGCCGGTCGCCATCACCGCGACCGACGACGACTGGACCGACAGGTTCCACAGGTTGCGCGGCGTCAGGAACAGGCCTCCCGACAGCAGGTGCAGGCCGATCCAGATGATCAGCAGCGCGCCCACCATGCCGAGCATGCGCGTGTCGAGTTCGGTTGCCTTGAGGAAGCGGCCTACCGCTGACAGATCGGAGGCCCGCGCGCGGTCGACCGGCGCGCCTGAGGTCGTATCGGTCATCATATCCTCCCGTCCGGCCCATCGTGTGATCGGCCGGAGCACTCAATCTAGGTCAAAGGACAGTTGGATGGAACTGGAGCAGGCACTGCGGCATCTGCTGGCCGGCGCGTGGCGCGGCTTGCTGATGCGCCGCGGCCCTCGGGGCCACGGCGCTCGCTCTTCGGGCCGGAGCCCGTCGTCAGTTGCAGGCCGCCACGGAACCGGCGGCGACGCCCTGGCAGACCACGTCCTTGGCAACCCAGCCGGCGTCGATGACGACGTTCAGGTTGTCCTTGGTGATCGGAACCGGCTTGAGGAACACCGAGTTGGTCTCGTTGCCGCCGGGCGTGGTGAACTTCTGGACGTTGGGGATCTCTTCCATCTTCTTGCCGTCGGCGAGCTGCGAGGCGATCTCGGCCGCGTTCTTGCCAAGTTCGCGCGCGTCCTTCCACACCGACACCGTCTGGGTACCGAGCGCGACGCGGTTGAGGGCGGCATGGTCGCCGTCCTGGCCCGAAACCGGCACCGAGCCGGCCAGGCCCTGCGCCTGCAGTGCCGCGATCGCGCCGCCGGCGGTGCCGTCGTTCGAAGCCACCACCGCGTCGACCTTGTTGTCGTTGGTGGTCAGGAACTGCTCCATGTTCTTCTGCGCGTTCGCCGGCAGCCAGCCGTCGGTATAGGCTTCGCCGACGCTCTTGATCTTGCCGGCGTCCACCGCCGCCTTCAGCACTTCCATCTGCCCGGAGAACAGGAAGTCGGCGTTCGGGTCGGCCGACGAGCCCTTGATGAAGACGTAATTGCCCTCGGGCTTGACCTTGAACACTTCGGCGGCCTGCATGCGGCCCACTTCCTTGTTGTCGAAGGTCAGGTAGAAGACGTCCTTGTTCTCGATCAGGCGGTCATAGCCGACCACCGGAATGCCTTCGGCAAGCGCCTTCTCGACGGCGGGGCCGATGGCCGAGGCGTCCTGCGACAGGATGATGAGCGCGTTGGCGCCCTGGCTGATCAGGCTCTCGACGTCGGTCAGCTGCTTGGCCGCGGAGGACTGCGCGTCGGCCGAGATGTACTTGTCGCCGGCCGCCTCGATCGCCGCCTTCATCGCCGCCTCGTCGGTCTTCCAGCGCTCCTCCTGGAAGTTGGACCAGGACACGCCGATGACCTTGCCCTTGGCTTCGGCGACGGCCGACAGCGACAGAGTCATGGCGACACCCGCCAGGATGGCGGTCGTAAACTTCTTCATGATTTCCTCCCTGCGCCCTCGGGCGCGCTGCTTTTGCCATAGCCCTTGGAGAAGCTCTTTTTTTCGAGCCTCGAAAAAATACTGTATCAACGGTCGACCGGTGTCAACCGCCTTTCAACTGGCCTCCCTATTTTTTTCGGATCACGAAATAAATAAAGACATTTGGTTTGGCTTCTGTCACAATCAATAATGCGTGAGAGTCAGCCTGCCCTCCGGTCACCATGGCGACTCTTCGCCGGGAGGAAGCGAACTCATGTCGGTCGGAATTCGTCACGACGATCTCAGGAAGCGCAACCGCGCCATGGTCATTTCCGCGGTGCGCCGCGCCGGCCAGCCGTCGCGCACCGAGATCGCGGCGACCACCGGCCTCAGCCATTCGACCATCTCCACCATTTCCTCCGACCTCATCGCCGAAGGCATCCTGGCGGAATCGAAGGGTAGCGAGCCCGCGCTCCTGAAGCGCGGCAGGCCCCAGGTCGGCCTGGCGCTCGATCCCGGCGCCGCGACCATCGTGGCGGTGGTGCTCTCGCTCAACAGCCTTTCGGCCGCCGTCATCGACTATGCCGGCAACACCATCGTCGCCGAGACCCGCCGCCTCGTCACCCAGCGCATGCAGGCCGAAGCCCTGGTCGAGGAGTGCATCGGCATGGTGCGCAGGCTGACCGAACGTTGCGGCGAGGCCGCGGGCACGGTGCTGCGCATCGCCGTGGCCGTCCAGGGCGTCACCGATTCGGGCTCCCGCAAGCTCCTGTGGTCGCCCATCACGCCGCACGACGACATTCCCTTCGCCGACCGGCTGGAGCAGGAATTCGGCGTGCCGGTGACGGTCGAGAACGACTGCAACATGATCGCTGAGGCGCTGCGCTGGCGCGACCCCTCGCGCTATCGCGACGACTTCATCGCCATCCTGCTCTCGCACGGCATCGGCATGGGGCTGGTCGTCAAGGGCGAGCTCTTCACCGGCACCCAGTCCTCGGGCGCGGAGTTCGGCCACATGATCCACCGCCCCGACGGCGCGCTCTGCCGCTGCGGCCGGCGCGGCTGCATCGAGGCCTATGCCGGCAACTACGCGATCTGGCGCAACGCCAGGCTCGGCGACGAGAACGCCGAACCGCTCGCCGACCTCTCGGACGAGGACATCATCGCCCTGGCCGATGCCGCCCGCGACCATGACGGCCCGGAGCGGGAAGCCTTCCGCAAGGCGGGCGAGGCGATCGGCTTCGGCCTCGGCTCCATGTTCGCGCTCTTCGACCCCGCCCCGCTTGCCTTCGTCGGCGTCGGCGCCACCGCCTTCGATGTCATGGAGCCATATGTGCGGTCCGCGATCGCCAAGACGGCGGGCGGCACCCACTCCAGGGCGATCTCCTTCGACACCATGCCCAACGAGGTGCCGCTCATCCGCGAAGGCTGCATGATGCGCGCCCTGCTCTATGTCGACGACGAGATCTTCGCACCCGGCACGGCCCTTCGCCGTGCCCAGGCGGGCGTCGCCTGACCGTCCCTGCCCGGTCAGGCGCTGGACGGCCATCACCTCGAACTGTTCCTTTTCTTGCCCCAGGTCGAAACAAAGGCCGCGGCACGCAGCAAGAGCACCGACAGTATCGCCGCCACGAAGGGCCACTGCAGCGGGTTCGGCTCGGGCGTCGGGCGATGGAAGCTCAGGAAGTGCATGAACAGGAAGTAGGCCGTGTGCACCAGGGCGAGCCCCCACAGCACCGTTGCGCCGTTCTGCAGGAACTTCCAGACCGAAGTCCCGAGCAGGCGGATCGACCGGTCGTTCGAGGTGAACATGAGCATGAGCGCGTAGGCCAGCGCGGCAATGCCGATCAGGTTGGCAAGCCCGAAGCCCTGCTGGAACATCACGTACTCGCCCGTCTGCGGGATGATTTCGTAGCCGAAAAGCCGCGCGAAATCCCACTCGACCCAGCCGCCGAGGATGATGACCGTATGCACGGCCGCCAGAAGCGTCGCGTAGATTCCGGTTTCGCGCCGATAGGCAACCGCCCGCAGCAACGCCGGCCACAGGCGCGCCCCTGGCCCGATCGACATGGTGATCACCAGGAGCGCCAGCGAAGCGTCCGCGAAGGCGCGGTTCCACCGGTGCATCGGGCTCCACTGCCCGTGAACGACGGCAAATCCATAGATCAGCGCCGCCGAAACGCCGATGACGACGAGATGGCGAAGCAGCATCCGGCGCCAGGCAAGAGGGACGAGGCCGGCGCGGACGGGAGCGGCGGGGATATCGGTCACTTGGGATACTCCAGTTGCGTTGGGTCAGCGGCATCCGCGCGACGAGCGCGCAGCTCGTGCCATGAAGCGATGGCGAGGAGCGCTATGCCGAGCGCGGAAATCAATGGGCGGATCGGGTCGAACCACATCAGCAGGAATTCGCTCCCGAACAGAAGCATGAGGACCTTGTTGCAGGTCGGGCAGGCGATGCCGATGAAGCCCGTCACGCCGCCTATCCCCGCGCGGCGCACCGAGCAGACGGGGCGCCGAACGGCGATGTAGAGCCCCGAGAACGCCGACATGACCACCAGGGCGGGCAGTTCCCAGCCCGCGACGGCGGTCATCCGGACGAAGAACGGATTGTCCCAGAGCGCCGAAACGGTTCCGAGCGCGGCGAAGGTCAACGCGGCCGCGGCCGCGCCCTTCAGGATGGCGCGTCCATGCGAACCGATGGCGATTCCGCGCCCCAAGGCACTGATGCGGGTATTCATGTCGGATCTGCTCCATGTCTGCCGGGCGGCAATGCGCAGCCGCCCGGCGAGGACCTCAGGGGTGACCGTCGTATCAGCCGGCCTGCGGGGCGGGCGCGCTGCCGCCGGCGACCTCGTGGGTGTGGGGTTGGGTCGGGTCGCCCAGCACGAGTATGGGAGACTGGCTGGGCACCCGGTCGTACAGATCGATGATGTCCTGGTTCATCAGGCGGACGCAGCCGCTCGAAACCGCCTTGCCGATGGTCCAGTACTCCGGCGTTCCGTGGACACGGTAGAGCGTATCGACCTTGCCCTGGAAGACGTAGAGGGCCCGCGCGCCCAGCGGGTTCGTCAGGCCGGGCGGCATGCCGCCCCGGTCGGCGCTCCACTGGGCGAGGTTCGGCTGACGCGAGATCATCTCGTCCGGCGGCGTCCACTTCGGCCATTCCTGCTTCCAGCCGATACGGCCCCTGCCCGCCCAGGTGAAGCCGGCCCGGCCAAGTCCGACGCCGTAGCGCATGGCCTTGCCGCCCGGCTGGACGAGGTAGAGGTAGAAATTATCCGTATCGACGACGAGCGTTCCGACCGGCTCTTCGGTGGCATAGTCGACCTGCCGCCTATAGTAGCGGCTCGGCACCTTCTTCAGGTCGACCGCGGGAATGGGGAACCGCTCGTTCGGGAGCGGGCCGTACATCGCAAGGGCATTGGCGTCGGCGACCGGCGCCGGTTCGACCGGTGCCTTTGCCACCGGCGCGGCCGATTCCTGGGTGCTGACGCAGCCGGACACGACAAGCGTCCCCAGGCTCGCCGCACCGGTGAGGAAGCGTCGGCGGCTCAGGGCCGGGCCGTCTCCCGCGACGGGCTCCGCGGCGTTGGTTTCTATTGTGTCTGTGTTCATTAGGCAGTCTCCTGGACTCATTTCTTTCATTCAGGTCGACGCGGGGTCAGGGAGGTCGGCCCCGGTCGTGATCAGGCGAATGCAACCATCGGCACCGATCAGCCGATCGATGACGGCGCATGCGCGCTTGGGATGATCCGGCATTTCGCGGCGCGATTGCCACGAGCAGGCGTGCGGGCGACGGGCGGGTTCGGGAGGTCATCCTCTTCCCCTTCGCAGCTGACTTCGAACGGCTTCGTCGGCGTGGACCGAGGAGCGATCGGTTGAAAATCAGGCAGCGATGGGCGGCCGCAACAGCGATGCGGTCGACCCGACGCGCAGCAGGAGGTCTGGAAGCAGCATCACAGCCGCGGCGCGGAACGGCGCGGCAGGCTCGACGTGGGTCAGCCAGGCAGGACATTCGCCCAGGCAGTGCAGGCTGGCGAGGCTTTCGGCGGACAATTCGACGGTGCAGCGGTCCGGGGACGGCATGCACTCGTCGGCGACGGCAGTGATTTCCGCCTGCGCGGCCACCCTCGGCAACTCGGCAGAAAAGTTCATGCCTTCGGCCGCTGCCCGTTCGAGGGACAGTCCGTTGAGAATGGTGACCAACACCAGGAAGATGGCCGACAGCAAGTTACGCACGGCGTCCCAGCTAGCATGAAAAGTGGCAATTTTGAGTATTGCCGCAATCAATAAATTGTCATCTCAAGACAAATTCTGGTTGTCTTTGCTACTGATTGGGAACCTGTATCGACGATACAAGCATCCCATAACTGGAATCTTTGTATTGTACAGCGCCAGACCGAACACGTTGGGCTGCAATGATTTGAGCGCCGCAAAATGCTGGAACGGCATGGCGGCGCCACGCATCGGCGCGACAGCTCAGGTGCCGCCGGCTGTCGCGAACGCTACGAGCGCGCAGCGGCCCCTGTGACATTGGGACACTGGCCAGGTTGATCGTCCAGCCGGCGCGATGCCGTTTGCCGGCAGCTATTCTTCCCGGATGGCGTAGCCGGCGCCGCGGATGGTGCGGATCACGTCCGGCATGCGGCCGTTGTTGACGGCCTTGCGCAGGCGCCCGACATGCACGTCGACGGTGCGCTCGTCGATGTAGATCGTCTCGCCCCAGACATTGTCGAGCAGCTGGCTGCGCGAGAACACGCGGCCGGGATGGCGCATCATGAATTCGAGCAGGCGGAACTCCGTCGGCCCGAGCTTGATCTCGCTCTTCTTGCGATAGACCCGGTGCGACTCGCGGTCGAGCACGATGTCTCCGACCTTGAGCACCGAAGACAGCACCTCGGGCTTGGCGCGGCGCAGCAGCGCCTTCACCCGCGCCATGAACTCCGGCGTCGAGAACGGCTTCACCAGATAGTCGTCGGCGCCGGTGGAAAGCCCGCGCACCCGGTCGCTTTCCTCGCCGCGGGCCGTCAGCATGATGATCGGCAGCCGTTCGGTCTCGGGGCGCATCCTCAGCCGGCGGCAGAGCTCGATGCCGGAAAGCGCCGGCACCATCCAGTCGAGCACCAAAAGGTCGGGCACGTTTTCCTGCAGCCGCAGTTCGGCCTCGTCGCCGCGCGTCACCACTTCCACCTGGTAGCCTTCGGCCTCGAGGTTGTAGCGCAGCAGCACGCCGAGGGGCTCTTCGTCCTCGACGACCATGACCTTGGGAGCGATCATCGCCTATACCTTGTCCTGGCGCACGGCCCGGTTCGGACCATGCGCTGATTTAACCTGTGCAGCGCCCCCGCGCCAAACGCATGCGGTTGCGGAAGACGTCAGGCCGACATGGGCGACGTGGTTTCGTCGACCTTCGGCCGATTGAGCGGCAGCTGCGTGCCGGTGACCACGAAATAGGCGTTCTCGGCGATGTTGGTGACATGGTCGCCGATGCGCTCGAGGTTCTTGGCGCAGAACAGGAGATGCGTGCAGGCGGTGATGTTGCGCGGATCCTCCATCATGTAGGTCAGGAGCTCGCGGAACACGGCCGTGTATTGTACGTCGACCTTCTGGTCGTCGGTGCGCAGGTTCTTGAGGCCTTCGGCGTCGCGCGCGACATAGAGATCGACCACGCCGCGCACCTGGCCGAGCACCAGCTGCGCCATGGCGTCGATCGAATGCGACAGATTGCGCGGCATCGCCGACTGGCCGACCGCGCCCACCCGCTTGGCGATGTTCTTGGCGAGATCGCCGATGCGCTCGAGGTCGCCCGCCATGCGGATCGCGCCGACCACGGCGCGCAGGTCCTGGGCCATCGGCTGGCGCTTGGCGATCAGCGTGATCGCGCTGTTGTCGAGATCGCGCTGCCTGGCGTCCATGATGGTGTCGTCGGCAATGACGTTCTGCGCCAGCGGCTGGTCGGACGAAAGCAGCGCGCGGATGGCGTTCGCCACCATCGTGGCCGACAGGTCGCCCATGTCGCGGATGACCTGGTCGACGTGCTGGAGTTCCTCGTCGAAGGACCGGACTGTGTGCTCGCCCATGATCGTATCCTCGTCTTTGTGATCGGAGCGGCGTCCACTCAGCCGAAGCGGCCGGTGATGTAGTCCTGCGTCCGCTTGTCGTCGGGGTTGGTGAACATCTTGTCGGTCGGGCCTTCCTCGACCAGGTAGCCGAGATGGAACATCGCGGTCCGCTGCGACACGCGCGCCGCCTGCTGCATCGAATGGGTCACGATGACGATGGTGAAGTTCTCGCGCAGTTCGTCGATCAGTTCCTCCACCTTGGCGGTGGCGATCGGATCGAGCGCCGAGCACGGCTCGTCCATCAGGATCACTTCGGGCGACACCGCGATCGCGCGGGCGATGCACAGGCGCTGCTGCTGGCCGCCGGACAGGCCGGTGCCGGCTTCGTGCAGGCGGTCCTTGACCTCGTTCCAGAGCGCCGCCCGCTGCAGGCTTTTCTCGACGATCTGGTCGAGATCGGCCTTGGACTTGGCGAGGCCGTGGATGCGCGGGCCGTAGGCGACGTTCTCGTAGATCGTCTTCGGGAACGGATTCGGCTTCTGGAACACCATGCCGACGCGGGCGCGCAGCTCGACGACGTCGATCTTGGGATCGTAGATGTCCTCGCTGTCGAGGGTGATCTTGCCACCGACGCGGGCGCTGTCGATGGTGTCGTTCATGCGGTTGAGGCAGCGCAGGAAGGTCGACTTGCCGCAGCCCGACGGCCCGATCAGCGCGGTGACCTGGTTCTCGCGGACGTCCAGGTCGACGCCGAAGAGCGCCTGCTTCTCGCCGTAGTGCACGGTCACATTGTCGCCGCGCATCTTGATGAGTTCGTTGGGTCTGTTCATCTCGGCGTTCACCGCGTTTTCGAGGGTTTTCTCGCTCATGATGTTCATAGAGGGGTGCTCCTTGTCCACGCCTACCAGCGCCGCTCGAAACGCCGCCTGAGAACGATGGCGACGATGTTCATGGCCATGAGGAAGACCAGCAGGATGATGATGGCGCCCGACATGCGCTCGACGAAGGCGCGTTCGGCCTCGTTCGCCCACATGTAGATCTGCACCGGCAGCGCCGTCGCCGGGTCGAAGGGGGTTTTCGGATAGTCGGCCACGAAGGCCACCATGCCGATGAGCAGCAGCGGCGCCGTCTCGCCCAGCGCGCGCGCCAGGCCGATGATGGTGCCGGTCAGAATGCCGGGCGCAGCCAGCGGCAGCACGTGCTGGAACACCATCTGCATCTTCGAGGCGCCGAGTCCGAGCGCGGCCGAGCGGATCGACGGCGGCACCGCGGCAAGCGCCGCGCGGGTGGCGATGATGATCGTCGGCAGCGTCATCAGCGTCAGCACCAGGCCGCCGACGAAGGACGCCGAGCGCGGCAGGCCGAGGAAGTTGATGAACACGGCGAGGCCGAGCAGGCCGAAGACGATCGACGGCACCGCGGCGAGGTTGTTGATGTTCACCTCGATCAGGTCGGTGAAGCGGTTCTTCTTGGCGAATTCCTCGAGATATATCGAGGCGGCGACGCCGATGGGCAGGGCGAGCAGCAGCACGATGCCCATCATGAAGAACGAGCCGATGATGGCCACGCCCAGGCCCGAACTCTCGGGACGGCTGGAGGCGCCGAAGCTGAACAGGCCCGTGTTGAAATGCTCGCTCATGGCGCCTTCGGCCTCGAGCTTGTTCATCCACTCGACCTGCTGGTCCGAAACCTTGCGGCGGCTCTCCGGCACGCTGAGGTCGATCTGGCCCTTATAGGCCGAGTCCATGTTCGCCGCGGCGAGGATGTCGACGTTGCGCGTGGTGCCGATCACCGAGGGGTCGGCAGCCACGATGGCGCGGAGCTGCACCCGCGAGCCCTCGGACAGGAAGCCCTTGAGCTTGCGCACCGTGGCGCGGTCCTTCGGGTCGATGCCGAGCTTTTCGATCAGTGCGTTCTCGGCGAGCTTCGGATAGTTGGCCGTGATCAGCACGTCCGGATCGGTGGCCCGCTTGTTGTCGGGGTCGATGATCTTTTCGTCGAAGCTGATCGGCAGCGTCACCGTCGTCTGCCAGAAGGCGGTGTAGCCCTTGGTTACGATCGAGCCGAGCATGATCGCCAGGAACGCCAGGCCGACGGCGATCGCCAGCACCCCGTAGAGGCGGAACCGGCGTTCGGCGGCGTAGCGCTTCCTGAGGCCGATGTCGCGGCGCGCGGGCGCGGTCGAACTGGTCAGCGTGTCGAGCGAAATATCGGTCATTCGTACTGCTCCCGGTACTTCCGGACGATGTAGAGCGCGACGATGTTCATCACCAAGGTCAGTGCGAACAGCGTGATGCCGAGCGCGAAGGCGACGAGCGTCTGCGGGGTGTTGAACTCCAGGTCGCCCGTCAGCTGGTTGACGATCTTGACCGTGATGGTCGTCATCGCCTCGAACGGGTTGAGCGTCAGGTTGGCCGCCACGCCGGCCGCCAGCACCACGATCATCGTCTCGCCGATGGCGCGCGAGGCGGTGAGCAGGATGGCGCCGACGATGCCCGGCAACGCGGCCGGCAGGACGACGCGCTTGATCGTTTCGGAGCGCGTGGCGCCGAGGCCCAGCGAGCCGTCGCGCAGGGCGCGCGGCACTGCCGTTATGATGTCGTCGGAGAGCGACGAGACGACCGGGATCAGCATGACGCCCATCACCAGGCCGGCGGTCAGGATCGACTGCGCCTGGATGAAGGGCGTGCCGCCGGCAAGGGCAGCACTGATGTCGCGCAGGAACGGCCCGAGGGCCACCAGCGCGAAGATGCCGTAGACGATGGTCGGGATGCCGGCCAGCAGCTCCAGCGCCGGCTTGACCAGCGCGCGTACCTTGGGCGCGGCGTATTCGGACATGTAGACGGCCGACATCAGCCCGATCGGCACGGCGACGAGGAGCGCCACGAAGGCGATGTAGAGCGTGCCGGCGAGAAGCGGGATCAAGCCGAACTGGCCCTCCGCGCCACCGGAGCCGGCGGCGGCGAAGCGGGGATCCCAGACCGTGCCGAAGAAGAAGCTCATCGGCGACACCTTCTCGAAGAAGGCGATGGTCTGGAACAGCATCGACAGCACGATGCCGATCGTGGTCACGATCGCGATGGTGGAGGCCCCGACCAGGCCGCCCAGCATGATCTGTTCGACGTTGTTGCGCGCCCGGGTACGCGGGCTGATCCTGCTCAGCCCGTAGACCGAGCCGATCAGCGCCACGCCGATGGAAACGATCGCGGAGATCAGGTTCAGCCGGTCGGCGGTGCGGTTGGTCTCGACCGCGATCGGGATCATGTAGTCCTGCGTGTCGGGGGCCAGCGCGACGCCGTTGGCCGAAAGCATCGGCTGCAGTTCGGCGAAGGTCTGGGGCAGCGCGACCCGCTCCTTGTCGTCGAGGCGGTTGAGCCCGCTGGCGAGGCTCTTCACCAGCCCTGCGGCCAGGTCTTCATGCGCCACCGTGCCGTCGGCGACGTCGGCGGGAAGAGCGGAATGGACGAAACTGTTGAGATAGGCGTTGGCGCCCACGCCCCAGGAGGCGAGGAAGATCACCGCCGGCACGACGCCCGTCAGGAACGCCCACCAGCCGTGATAGTGCGGCCGCGAATGCGGCTTCACCGTCCCGTCGTCCTGCGCGACCGCCCGCTGCCGGCCGATCACGAACGCAGCCAGGCCTATGGCAAGCACGATGGCGAAAACGGTCAGGAAGGACATGGGCCAGCCTCGGTGGATTCAGATCGCTATGCCGAACGGGACAGCGGGCAGAATATTCCATGGGGCGCCGGCTTTTTCCGGCGCCCCATGGCAGCTCATTACATGGTCTTGCCGGCGCCAAAGGCTTCGCGCTGCGCGGCGCGCTCGGCGTCCGGCGCGGCAACCAGGCCGTAGTCGGCGAGCGGGCTCTCCGGGCCGACCATCTGGTCGTCGAGGAAGAACTCGACATATTCCTTCAGGCCGGGGATGACGCCGAGATGCGCCTTCTTGACGTAGAAAAACAGCGGACGCGACACCGGGTACTCACCCTTGGCGATGGTCTCGACCGAAGGCGTCACGCCGCCGACGGTGGCGACCTTCAGCTTGTCGGCGTTGTTTTCGTAGAAGGCCAGGCCGAACACGCCGACGCCAGTCTTGTTCGAGTCGATGCGGGCCAGCGTCTCGGAATAGTCGCCGTCGATGTCGATGGCCTTGCCGTCCTTGCGGACCGCCTTGCAGGCGGCTTCGGCAGCCTTGTCGTCGAGGCCCGAAGCTTTGCCGGCTTCGACGCCGCCGAGCTTCTTGCAGCCGGCGACCAGCAGCTTCTCCTCGAACACCTCACGGGTGCCGTGCTTCTCGCCCGGGATGTAGGCGGCGATGTCCCAGTCGGGCAGGTTCGGGTTGACCTGGTTCCACTTGGAGTTGGTGTTGTCGACCAGCTTGCCGTCGACGACGATCTTGGCGGCCAGCGCCTTGTAGACGTCTTCCGGCGTCAGCGCCCAGTCCGGGCCGTTCACGTCGGTCGCGAAGACGATGCCGTCATAGCCGATCTTCACTTCCTGGACGTCCTTGACGCCGGCGTCCTGGCAGGACTTGATCTCGTCCTTCTTCATCGGTCGCGACGAGTTGGCGATGTCGATGGTGTTCTCGCCCACGCCCTTGCAGAATTCCTTGATGCCGGCGCCGGAGCCGCCGGACTCGACCACCGGGGTCTTGAACTTGGTGAAGGTCTCGCCGAACTGCTCGGCAACGATCTTGGCATAGGGCAGAACGGTCGACGAACCGGCGATCTGGACCTGGTCGCGAGCCGAGGCGTAGCCTACCGAGGCGGCGAACGCGAGGGCCGCAGCCGACGCGGTGAGAAGAGCTTTTTTCATGGGGCCTGCTCCTGTTGGAGTATCTCGTTCGACGCCTTCTTTCGGCGCCCGGTGAGCCAATAGCCCCCCTCTATTACAGTTAGATGACAGTTATGTGTCACCCCGGTAACGGTCGCTGTGCATGGCGGCCAAGGCTTTGCGCGGCCGGTCCTTTGCCGGCGCGAGGCAAACAACAGACCGCGCACGAATGCAAGCCGCCTACCTAAAGGCAGGCAGCCGTTTCGCAGCGCGTTCCGTCACATTTCCACAGTCTTGGTATCGCCGGGGCCAAGGCCGGCTCACACCGCGCCGCGGCGTTCCTCGTCCTGCCACGACCAGCGCTCGATCTTTTCGAGCAGCGCCCGCGGGCTGATCGGCTTGGGCAGGTAGTCGTCCATGCCGGCTTCGAGGCAGCGTTCCTTGTCGCCCTTCAGCGCATGCGCCGTCACGCCGATGATCGGCACGCGCACGCCCGTGCCTTGCTCCAGCCTGCGGATCTCGCCTGTCGCCTCGAGCCCGTTCATCTCGGGCATCGACACGTCCATCAGGATGAGGCGGGGCCGGCGCTCGCCATAGGCGGCCACGGCGCGGCGGCCGTTGCCGACGATCTCGAAGCTCAGATTGGTCTCCGCCAGGATCTGGCTGAACACCAGCTGATTCACCTCGTTGTCCTCGGCGACGAGGATGTCGAGCCCGTCCTCGCCGGCTTGCCGCTGGCCATGGCGCATGCGCTTCACATTGGCCGCGGGAGCAGCCGCTTGCTTCGCCGGCAGCGTGGCCGCCGCGGCCTCGACCGGCGTGAAACTCGCCCCCCTGCGACGCTGGATGGTCGCCACCAGCGCCTCGAGCAGCGCCGAGGAGCGCGCCGGCTTGATCAGCTGCGCGTCGATGGCGAGGTCGTTGTAGCCCGGTCCCGACAGCGACTGGTCGACCGAGGTCAGCATGACGATCGGCGTCTCGGCGAGCCCCGGCATGCGCCGCACGATGCGCGCCATCTCGGCCCCGGTCATGCTCGGCATCTGGTAGTCGAGCACGACGCAATCGACCTTGATGCCGCGCTCATGCGCCGCGTTGAGCACCCGCAGGCCCTCGTCGCCGCTGCGCGCCGCGCAGCTGTCGAAGCCCCACGACGCCATCTGCTCGGACAGGATGGTACGGTTGACGGCGTTGTCGTCGACGATCAGCACCCGCGCCCCGCTGACGTCGATGAGCGCCGCCGGACGCGATTCGATCTCCGGCGCATCGGGCAGCACCAAGGAGAACCAGAAGGTCGAGCCCGCACCCTCGATGCTCTCCACGCCCATCTGCCCGCCCATCATGTCGACCAGCCGCGAGGTGATGGCGAGGCCCAGCCCCGTGCCCTCGTGCCGGCGCGTCGACGAGGAATCGACCTGGCTGAACTTCTCGAACACCAGCTTGAGCTTGCTTTCGGGGATGCCGATGCCGGTATCGGCGACGGCGATGCGCAGCCTGGTCTGGTCGCCTTCGCCGCTGCCGGTCACGTCCACCAGCACATGGCCGGAATCGGTGAACTTCACCGCATTGCCGATGAGGTTGGTGATGATCTGCCTGATGCGCCCGACATCGCCGACATAGCAATGCCGCAGCTCGGGCTGCATGCGCACGATCAGTTCGAGATCCTTCTCCTTGGCGCGCGTCGACATCAGCGTCGCCACGTCCTCGACCGCTTCCGAGAGGTTGAAGGGCGTGGGGTCGAGCACCAGCTGCCCGGCGTCGATCTTCGAGAAATCGAGGATGTCGTTGATGATGGTGAGCAACGCATTGCCCGATTTGACGATGATGTCGGTGAAGGCGCGCTGCTTGGGATCGAGATCGGATTTCGCCAGGAGCTCGGCCATGCCGAGCACGCCGTTCATCGGCGTGCGGATCTCGTGGCTCATATTGGCGAGGAACTCCGACTTGGCGCGGTCGGCGAGCACCGCCCGGCGCTGCGCCTCCTCCAGTTCCCGTTCGCGCTGCTTGAGTTCGGTGATGTTGGTGGTCGAGCCGATCAGGTAGAGCGATCCGTCGGAGGCCATCAGCGCGCTCTTGCGGGCGAACTGGTGGCGGGTCGAGCCGTCGGACTGCGTCGCCGTCTCCTCGATCTCGAGGGTCGCGCCGGTCCGCATCACCTTGCGGTCGGCCTCCATGAAGGCCTCGCCCTCGGGGCCGAAGATCTCGGCGTCCGTCCTGCCGATCGCCTCTTCCTTGGAACGGCCGGTGAGCTCGCACCACCCCTGGTTGACATACATGAGCCTGAGGTCGTCGCGCTTGGCGTAGATCGACACCGGCACGTTGTCGATCAGGCTGCGGAACACCTCGTTCTCGCGCATGCTGTCCTGCAGCGCACGTTCGCGCTGCTTGAGTTCGGTGATGTCGACGCGCACGCCGATGAAGGTTCCGTCCGCCAGCCTCTGGTCGAAGATCTGGTACCAGTGGCCGTCCGGATTGCGCCTTTCGCGCACCGTCTGGGTGGCGTGGTAGCGGCCCGCCATGCCCTCGACCCAGGCCTCCGGGTCGGCGTCGTAGAGCGCGTCGAGCGCCACGTCGCCGGTGTCGCGGTAGTAGCCGTGGCGCTGCGCCAGAAGCAGGCTCTCGCGCAGCGAGCTGCCCTCCACCATGGCCGGGGCCAGTGCCGGCAGCGCCTGCTTCAGCTTCCGGTTGGCAAGCACGAAACGGTCGTCGCGGTCGTAGATGACGACGCCGGCCGGCAGCGATTCCAGCACCTCGGTCAGCCGTCGCCGCGCCTCCTCGGCTTCCGTCTCGCGCCGCTTCATCTCGCTGACGTCGTAGTAGGAAACAAGGCGCTTGCCGCCGGAAAGCGCTGTCACCGAATAGATCATCGTGCAGCCGTCGGCGCGGCGGAACTCGCGCGGCACCACGTCGCCGGCGCGGATCTCGTCCTCGCGACGGGCGACATAGGCCTCCCATTCGCCGTCGGCAATGTCGTAGACGCCGTTGTGGCGGTTGATGTCCATCAGCGCGCGGAAGCGGCAGCCCAGGGCAACCTGTTCGTGGGTCACCTTCCAGATGCCGTAGAATGCCCGGTTGATGAACTGCACATTGAGGTCGCCGTCGACCAGCACGACACCCATCGTCATGGATTCGATGGTGCGCTCGAGGTCGGCATGAGGCAGGTTCACCTCATGTCCGTCCGCTGCAACAGGCGTTCCCGTCGGGCCGCCGGCCCGCTCGTCCGCCGGCACGTCGCCGTCCGGCCCAAGGTCTTTCCGCATCCCCGTCTGCCCTGCATGCAAGGGCGGGCGCGCTCCTCCGCACACCGCCGCGGCAACCATGCCGCAGAAGCACTAACGATCGATTAACCTTAATGCGGGCCGTAAGCCGGCTTGCCGCCGTCAGTCGTCGTTGGCGGCGTTGAGTTCCTCGGGCCTCATTCCGCCATTGGGCTCCTTGAGGATCAGCGAGGCGGCCATGATCAGCCGGCGCGACTTGAGCAGCGGCGAGATCGAGGCCTGCACGTCGGGCATGCGCGGATTGCGCTCGTGGGCGGCGACCGCCGCCTCGTCGACATAGAGCTCGTTGACCATCACCTTGTTGGCGATCGGCGTGCCGTCGCGCTCCACCGGCTTGATCACCTCGAAACGCAGGCAGCCCGGCTCCTCCTGCAGCGTCGCCCGCGCATGTTCCGAGATCAGGTCGATGAACTGCTCTTCGGCCCCGTCCAGCGTCTCGAACTCGACGATGATGGTCATTTCAGACAAGCGCGGTTCCCTTCTGCTCGAAACCGGCGGTCGGTCCGCCCGTTTGGTGCGCAGCCTCGCCCTGCGCCTCCGGATGAGGCTATGACAAGGCGGAAAGAATGAAAAGGCTGGAAGGTCTCGCAACGCACCGGCGGGCTGAAGGGTTGTGCACCCGCCGGGCGTTGCCGAAGACGCGCACTCGATACACTGCGCAAAGGGATGGTGCGGGAGCGATGGTGAACGATCGGTGAAGAGGCGCCGCCGAATTCGATTTTCCCGCCTCCGGCGATGGAACCATGGCCCGGCTGCGGAGTTCACCTCAGGCGCAGCCGAGCGTGGTCTTTATTCCTTTCAGCCGCGCTCGCCAGGGCCTGTCGCCTGCCCCGCGGCAGGCCCTGAACGCGGAAATGCTGGGTTTCCAACAATTGAATACAACCCAGGGTGACTCGACATCGGAGCGGTTGTGGAGCAATCTTCGCCTGAAAATAGAAAAGCGGCACCATGCAACCGTCGCGATTGGGAGGCAAGGTCGATGCAATCGGCTATGGCCCGCGTTGTCCTTAAGACGGACGGCCTGACACTCCCGGCTCATCTCGATACTTGCGTAACGGCTATGGCGACGTCGCCCGATCGGAGGATCGGCGCGGCGGCGTAGGACGCCTCGTCTCCGAGACAGCGCGCAATTGCGCGCGCGGTGCAGCCTTCTATTGATACGGGCAGGCGCATACCGGAAGGCAAATAACCAGGTAACCCCTTGGGAGAAGACTATGGAGCACGTACTTTTCACCCGGCCTAACTCCCCGATTTATCCTGCTGACCTCAACCTCATCCAGCGCGTGTTCGACCAGATCTGCATCGACCGCGGCGAGGACCCGAGTTCCGTGTGGGCAACCGAAATTGCCAGGACATTGATCTCCCTCTATCGGTCCGGTGTGCGCGACGAAGGCATGCTTCTGGCCAGCGTGCCGCGCTTCAGGGCGAAGACTGCGGCCTGACCCTTTCCAATCACCAAGCAACGCATGACAGCCGGAGGCGACCGTCTCCGGCTGTCATTGCCTGCAACTTGCATTTTCCGGCGGCATGGTCCGTTTTCCCGCAGGCCAGCCGCTGCCGGCGCCCGAGGTCTTGCCGCCAAGGCCCCTATAATTGTCGTGAACGTCGCCTCGCCGGGATGGACGATCTCCCCCGCTGGACCGACAATGCCCCACGTCAGTCCACGGGAATCACCGGCAAGGCCGGCAGGGGCGACAGATGGATCGGCTCGCAACGATGGTCGTGGCGATCATCGCCGCTCTTGCCGCCGGAGCGCCGGCCGAGGGCGCCGAGCACCGCGGCCGGGCGCTGCTCGTCTCCCCAGGTCAGCACGGCGTGGCAGCACTGTACGGGCACTGGCCGCGGATCGCAGCCGACTATGCCACCGCGATGATGCGCTATCGGACGGCGGCGGAGTACGAGGGCCTCGAGCCACGGGCCTATCCCTTCATCCTCGTCGACCGGCCGCCCTATGGCGGCCCATGGACCTGGACCGCGTCCAACGGCTCGCACATCCGCCGCCTGCGCGACGGGTCGTTGTGGATCAGCCTCACCGATCGTCTCGGCAACTGGTTCGTCGAGATATTCTGCACGGATGCCGGCTGGCCGGTCTTCTCCTGCAGCGACGGCGTCGACCGCGTTGCCGCGGCGCCTGATCCGGGCCTGCTGATGGTCGACGGCCTCGAATTTTCGAGAAAGCTCCCGGCAAGCGAACCCTGAACCGGCGGGCCGCGGTAGGCCAGCCCCGCCGCGTCTGGCGGCGGGGCCGGTCTCAAGTCAGTGGGTGTAGAGATAGGCGGAGGTCAGCACCACGCCCACCAGCGCCAGTATGACGATCCACCCCTTGAGGGCTTCCTTGTTTCCGGCGGCGGCGGCCTTGGCCTGGCCGGTCTGATTGTTGCTCATGATATTCCCTTGTCGGGCAAAAGGTCCGGAGACGGCCGCGCGGCCGCGCCCGACGCATCATTTCGGTCGAACGCCGGCAGCGGCGCAGCTGTCGATGAAGAGTTGGTCTCTAGACCTCGGCCGGCGGGGCGCGCGCCGAAAAGGCGACAAAGCCTGTGTTGGGCAGCATTGCGGCGCGCGGCGGCGCAACTGCCAGCCGCGCTTGCCGCAGCGCGTTGCTCCACGCCGCGGCGGCGTAGAGCGCCTTGCTGCCGTTTCCGGTCGCCTTCGGCTCCTGCTGCGAGCCGGAATTGCGAATGGCGCTGAGGTCGCGATCGGGATTGGCCAGGACCGGAAGCACATTGCCGTCCGAGAGGCCGGCCTGCTGGCCATAGGGCACGGCCGTGGGCAGCGGCGAAGGCGCGAGGCTCGGCAGCAGCACCAGCGCCCAGAAAAGCAGCGCCGTCAGCGCGCGCATCGAGAATGTCGCCCGCCAGTCGCGAGCGCCGGATGCGTCGGTGTGGGTGTCCTGCGGTCGGATCGTTGGTGTCCCCGTTCCGCCGCCCTTGTCGCATCTGCAGCGGCCGTGTTCAACCGCCCGCGTGTGGACCGGCAGCGGATGCCCCGGAGGACGTCCATAGCTCGAAGGAACTAGACCGCCATCGCGATAGCGCCGGGTGCTCCTCTCTGGCACCATGAGGGCGTGATCCTGGGGATCGCAAGCCAGCGCTTCGAAGGGCGCCGCAACTCCCGCAACAGGTGCTGGCCATGGCGGATCCGGTCGTGGGTGCAACCCCGCGACCGGCCGTTGTGTTTTTGGCCGGGGGCATTCGACGCGGACTCGTGCCATGAACGGCCCACCCCAAGCTATGGGATCGGACAAAATCCAAATGAATTCGGGAAGTTGGTACGCCCAAGGGGAATCGAACCCCTGTTTGCGCCGTGAGAGGGCGCCGTCCTGACCGCTAGACGATGGGCGCAGCCGAGAGCCGCGATATAGTCGGGCGTTTCCGAAAAAGCAACAGCCCCGCCGCGGTTATTTGCAGCCGCGCACAGTTCAGCGTTTCGGCTCGATGAGATCCCACAGGTTGCCGTGGAGATCGGCGAAGACGGCGACGGTGCCGTAGGCCTCGCGGCGCGGCGCTTCCCGGAACGACACGCCCCTTTCGGTCATCAGCGCATGGTCGCGGGCAAAATCGTCGGTTTCGAGGAACAGGAAGACGCGGCCGCCGGTCTGGTTGCCGATGCTCGCCGCCTGCCTGTCGCCGTCCGCCCGCGCCAGCAGCAGCCGCGCGCCCTGCCCTTCGCCGGGCTCGACCGTCACCCAGCGCTTGCCATGGCCGAGATCGACATCGGCGACGAGCCTGAAACCGAGCTTTTCCGTGTACCAGGCGATCGCCTCGTCATAGCCGGCGACGACCACCGCGACCGTGGCAACTCGCCGTCCCGAGGCGGGGAAGGCGCTCACTGCGCCTTGACGGCGAACTGGCCGATGATCCGGCGTTCGGCCATGTCGTAGACGAAGATGGTGCGGCTGCCGTCGGCGAGTTCCGCGTCGAGCGAGAGGCGGCCGCCCGAGATCGCCTGCGACACGATCCTGGCGCCAGCGGGCAGGACGATGTCCCCGGTCAGCGGCCCGCCGGCCGGCGTCGGGATGTCGCCGCCGATCACCGGCGTCGCCGTCTGCGCCGTGCGCGATTTGTAGACAAGCGCGCCGGCGACGGCCATAACGGCCACCAGCAGCAGCCCGATATTGATGACGGCAAAGCGGACGAGCTTCCTGCGCACGCGCTCCACTGCGGGATCGAGCGGCTTTTCGTCTTCTTCGTCGTGATATGGGCCGGCCATGGGCAAAACATCCGGAATATTTGCAATGAGCGCATCAGATAGCGAAGAGGCAGGCACATTGATAGTGCTGACGGCCGACTCCGATGCCGCAGGCCAGCGCATCGACCAGTGGCTGGCGGCGCGGCTCGCCCCCGACCTGTCGCGCAGCCGCGTCCAGGCGCTGATCAAGCAGGGCGCGGTGCGTGTCGCCGGCAGGCCGGTGGACGAAGCCAAGCGCAAGCTCGCGCCAGGCGACGAGATCGCCGTCGAGATGCCCGAGCCCGAGGCCGCCGAACCGCAGGGCGAGGACATCCCCCTCGCCATCCTGTTCGAGGACGACGAGCTGATCGTCATCGACAAGCCCGCCGGCCTCGTCGTCCATCCCGGCGCCGGCAACTGGAGCGGCACGCTGGTCAATGCGCTGATCCACCATTGCGGCGCAAGCCTCTCCGGCATCGGCGGCGTCAGGCGGCCCGGCATCGTCCACCGCCTCGACAAGGAGACGAGCGGCGTCATGGTCGTCGCCAAGACCGACCGCGCCCACAAGTCCCTGTCCGAGGCCTTCGCCGACCACGGCCGTACCGGCGACCTCGAGCGCGCCTATTCGGCGCTCGTCTGGGGTATCCTGCCGCGCATGACCGGCACGATCGACGCCCCGCTCGGCCGCCACGCCGACCGCGTCCGCCGCGCCGTCGTCCCCGAGCACCGCGACGACGCCCGCCACGCCGTCACCCACTACGCCGTCGAGGAGCGCTTCGGCGGGGATCAGGCCGAGTTCACCACCGCCAGCCTGGTCGAATGCCGGCTGGAGACCGGCCGCACCCACCAGATCCGCGTGCACATGGCCCATATCGGCCACCCCGTCGTCGGCGACCCCGACTACGGCCAGGCCTTCCGCACCAAGTCGAACCGCCTGCCCGAGCCGCTGCGGTCCGCCGTCAAGGCCTTCCCGCGCCAGGCGCTGCATGCCCGTCTCCTTGCATTCCGCCACCCGGCCACCCATCTGTTGATGCGGTTCGAGGCCCCGCTGCCTCGCGACATGGGGGAGCTGGTCGAGGGCTTTCGGAATCTCTGAAGGCACGATCAGGAAAGTTGACTGGCATTGTTCACTTTGGCGTGACACACTGTTTCGCGTTGAACAAAAGCTGTCTTTTCCGGTTTTGTTCCTGTATAGAACCCTTGGCGCGATAGGCGTTCGGCAGTCGCGCCACCTGCTCGCCTGGATCAGGGAGCAATTCTCGCAGAGAGGGAGGGCGCTTTATGGCCCAGTCACTACCCAGTATCGTTTCCGGTGAAGGCGGCCTCAGCCGCTACCTGGAAGAAATCCGCCGCTTTCCGATGCTTCAGCCGCAGGAAGAGTACATGCTCGCCAAGCGGTACAATGAGCATGAGGACACCACCGCCGCGCACAAGCTCGTCACCAGCCACCTGCGCCTCGTGGCCAAGATCGCCATGGGCTACCGCGGCTATGGCCTGCCCATCGGCGAGGTGATCTCGGAAGGCAATGTCGGCCTCATGCAGGCCGTCAAGAAGTTCGAGCCGGAGCGCGGCTTCCGGCTGGCCACCTATGCCATGTGGTGGATCAAGGCCTCGATCCAGGAGTACATCCTGCGCTCGTGGAGCCTCGTCAAGATGGGCACCACCGCCAACCAGAAGCGCCTGTTCTTCAACCTGCGCAAGGTCAAGGGCAAGATCCAGGCGCTCGACGACGGCGACCTCAAGCCCGACCAGATCGCCGAGATCGCCACCCGGCTCAACGTCTCCGAGGAAGAGGTGGTGTCGATGAACCGCCGCCTCTCGGGCGACGCCTCGCTCAACGCGCCTATCCGCGCCACCGAGGGCGAGTCCGGCGAGTGGCAGGACTGGCTGGTCGACGACCACGACAGCCAGGAAGAGATGCTGATCGAGCAGGACGAGCTCGAAAATCGCCGCGGCATGCTGGCGAGCGCCATGTCGGTGCTCAACGACCGCGAGAAGCGCATCTTCGAGGCCCGTCGCCTCGCCGAGGAGCCGCTGACGCTGGAAGAGCTCTCGGCCGAGTTCGACATCAGCCGCGAGCGTGTCCGCCAGATCGAGGTGCGCGCCTTCGAGAAGGTGCAGGACGCGGTCAAGGCGGCCGCCAAGAAGCAGGCCCAGGCGCTGCGCACCATCGACGCCTGACCACGGGCCTCAGCAGGAAACGAGAAACGCGCCGGCTTGCCGGCGCGTTTTGCATTTCGGCCTCACCGCCGGATGCCGGCAGCCCCTGTGCCTGCGGCGTCAGTGCCGTGTAACGTCCACTGCCGCGCCGGCTCAGGCCTTGCTCGTCAGCTTCACCGCCAGGTCTTCCATGCGCTGGGCCAGCGCGCCGAGCGCCCCGATCAGCGCGGAATCGTTCTTGTCGGCCTTGATCAGCGCGTCGTCGCGCGTCTTGCGCAGCGTCAGCACCTCGGTTTCCATGCCCTTGACGCGCTTCTGCAGCTCGTTGAGCTCGTCCATCACCATGATGCCGGCCATCACCGTCAGGCGCTGGTCGCCGATCTCGCCGAACGAGTCCTTGAGGTGCATGACATAGCGGTCGAACCGGCTGGCGAGATCGATCAGGTGATCTTCCTGCCCTTCGTCGCAGGCCATGCGGTATTGCTTGCCGTCGATGGTGACCGTGACTTGCGCCATCTCCACCCTACCTGTCCAGGACGGCGCGGATCGTCTCCATCGCCGTCACCAGTCGCCGCGAGACTTCCTTGTTGGCCTCTTCGAGCCGCTCGGCCCTGGCTTCGGAATTGTCGAGTTCCTGCGCCAGCCGCGCGCGGTCGGCATTCATGCGCTGGACCTCGGCCTCGGCTTCGCCGTAGTCCTGCTCCTGCTCCAGGCGCGCGCCGACCGCACCTTCCAGCGCGTCGATTGCCCTTCCGAGCCGGCCAATGACTTCCTTGAGTGTCGTTTCCCCGGTCATGGTTCCCGTATGGACCCTCGCCCATCACCGAATCGCGCACGTTTCAGAACGCGTTATGACTGAAACATTAGGCACCGGTTGAACGGGGCGTCAACAAAGCTGTTTGGCCTTTCCCCCGCTAACGATCTTTGCCCGGCGATCGGAACGCGGCGAAGGCGTGACCTGGCGCCGCAATAAGGCGGCGAAAACGCACCGATTTGTTGACTCAAGCCCTGTGCCTGCTATGTGTCGCCCACCTTTCCGGGGCCTCCGCCGCCCCATTTTTCTCGGGTTATGGGAGAGACGATGTCCTCGCGCGAAAAACACGACCGGATGGCCAACGCGATCCGCTTTCTTTCGATGGATGCCGTCGAGAAGGCCAACTCCGGCCATCCCGGCCTGCCGATGGGCGCCGCCGACATCGCGACCGTGCTCTACACCCGCTTCCTGAAGTACGATCCGGCCAACCCGCACTGGCACGACCGCGACCGCTTCGTGCTCTCCGCCGGCCACGGCTCGATGCTGCTCTACTCGCTGCTTTACCTGTCGGGCTACGAGGACATGACGCTCGACGAGCTCAAGCGCTTCCGCCAGCTCGGCTCGAAGACCGCCGGCCATCCCGAATACGGCCACGCCGCCGGCATCGAGACGACCACCGGCCCGCTCGGCCAGGGTCTCGCCAATGCGGTCGGCATGGCGCTCGCCGAGCGCATCCTCAACGCCCAGTTCGGCGACGCGCTGGTCGACCACTACACCTACGTGCTCGCCGGCGACGGCTGCCTGATGGAAGGCATCTCGCAGGAGGCGCTGTCCTTTGCCGGCCACCTCAAGCTCAACAAGCTGATCGTCTTCTGGGACAACAACAACATCTCCATCGACGGCCCGATCTCGCTGGCCGACTCGACCGACCAGCTCGCCCGCTTCGCGGCTTCCGGCTGGAACACGCTCGCCATCGACGGACATGACCCCGAAGCGATCGCCGGCGCCATCGAGGCGGCCAAGCGTTCCGACCGCCCGACCCTGATCTCGGCCAAGACCACCATCGGTTTCGGCGCGCCGTCCAAGGCCGGCACCAACAAGGTCCACGGCTCGCCGCTCGGCGCCGCCGAGATCGAAGCCACCCGCAAGGCGCTCGGCTGGGAATACCCGGCTTTCGAGGTGCCGTCCGACATCCTCGACGCCTGGCGCCTGGCGGGCCTCAATTCGGCCCGGAAGCGCAAGGAATGGGAAGGCCGTCTCGCCGAGGCCGGCACTGAAACCCGCGCCGAGTTCGAGCGCCGCATGCGCGGCGACCTGCCGGCCGGCTTCGATGCCGCGATCGCCGAGTACAAGAAGAAGCTCGCCGCCGAGAAACCGAAGGTCGCCACCCGCAAGTCGTCGGAAATGGCGCTCGAGGTCATCAACGGCGTGGTGCCCGAGACCATCGGCGGCTCGGCCGACCTCACCGGCTCGAACAACACCAAGACCAGCCAGACCAAGCCGATCTCGGCCGGCGACTACGGCCAGCGCTTCGTCCACTACGGCATCCGCGAGCACGGCATGGCCGCGGCCATGAACGGCATGGCGCTGCATGGCGGCGTCATCCCCTACTCCGGCACCTTCCTGACCTTCTCCGACTATGCCCGCCCGGCGATGCGCCTGGCCTCGCTGATGGGCATCCGCGTCGGCTTCGTCATGACCCACGACTCGATCGGTCTCGGCGAGGACGGCCCGACCCACCAGCCCGTCGAGCACCTCGCCGCGCTGCGCGCCATCCCCAACCACATCGTCTTCCGCCCGGCGGACGCCACCGAGGCCGCCGAATGCTGGCAGCTGACGCTCGAATCGGCGAAGACGCCTTCGACGCTGGCGCTCACCCGCCAGAACCTGCCGGCGGTGCGCACCGAGTTCGTCGAGGAGAACCTCTGCGGCTACGGCGCCTATGAGCTCGCCACCGCCGACGGCGAAGCCCAGGTCACCATCTTCGCCACCGGCTCGGAAGTCGAGATCGCGCTCGAGGCCCGCAAGCAGCTTCAGGCCGCCGGCCATCCGACCCGCGTCGTCTCGGTTCCGGCATTCGAGCTGTTCGAGAGGCAGAGCGCCGAATACCGCAAGGCGATGATCGGCAACGCCAAGGTCAAGGTCGCGATCGAAGCCGGCATCCGCATGGGCTGGGACAGCTTCATCGGCACCGACGGCATCTTCATCGGCATGCACGGCTTCGGCGCCAGCGCCCCGATCGAAGACCTCTACAAGCATTTCGGCATCACCGCCGAGGCCGCCGCCGAGGCGGCCAAGGCCCGGCTTCAGGCTTAAGACGTCCCCCAGGAGAACCAGACATGACCGTGAGAGTTGCCATCAATGGTTTCGGCCGCATCGGCCGCAACATCGTCCGCGCCATCTATGAGTCCGGCCGCAAGGACATCGACGTCGTCGCCATCAACGATCTCGGCCCGGTCGAGACCAATGCCCACCTCTTGCGCTACGACAGCGTGCACGGCCGCTTCCCGCACGACGTGAAGGTCGACGGCGACCAGATCATCATCGGCTCCGAGAAGTTCAGGGTCACCGCGATCAAGGACCCGGCGCAGCTGCCGTGGAAGGAGCTCGGCGTCGACATCGCGCTCGAGTGCACCGGCATCTTCACCTCGAAGGACAAGGCCTCGGCGCACCTCGCCGCCGGCGCCAAGCGCGTGCTCGTCTCGGCTCCGGCCGACGGCGCCGACCTGACGGTGGTCTACGGCGTCAACCACGACAAGATCACCAAGGACCATGTCGTCGTCTCCAACGCCTCGTGCACCACCAACTGCCTGGCGCCGGTCGCCAAGGTCCTCAACGACGCCTTCGGCATCGAGAAGGGCTTCATGACCACCGTCCACGCCTACACCGGCGACCAGCCGACGCTGGACACCATGCACAAGGACCTCTACCGCGCCCGTGCCGCGGCGATGTCGATGATCCCGACCTCGACCGGTGCCGCCAAGGCCGTCGGCCTGGTGCTGCCGGAGCTCAAGGGCAAGCTCGACGGCGTGTCGATCCGCGTGCCGACCCCCAACGTCTCGGTCATCGACTTCAAGTTCGTGTCCAGGAAGACGGTCACCGTGGACGAGGTCAACGCAGCGCTCGTCGCCGCCGCCAATGGCTCGCTCAAGGGCATCCTCGCCTTCACCAACGAGCCGCTGGTCTCCATCGACCTGAACCACAACCCGGCGTCGTCGACCTTCGCGCTCGACCAGACCAAGGTCATCGACGGCAACCTCGTCCGCGTCATGTCCTGGTACGACAACGAGTGGGGCTTCTCGAACCGCATGGCCGACACGGCCGTCGCCTTCGGCAAGACCATCGCCTGATTGCGACGCATGTTCGGACCGTTTCGGTCCCGTGACGACGCCCGGCCCCGGCCGGGCGTTTTCGTTTTTGCTGCACCGCAGAAAAATCTTTGGCCCAGCCGGCAAAAAAGCATTCTCGCTTGCGCATGGCCTTGTCTTCGCCGCACTCTCCATTGACCAGCAGAGAGCATGATCCCGAAGCGTAGGTCCGCGCAGCGAAAAGTGGGAACCGGTTTTCAAGGTCATGCTCCAGCAAGAATTTAGATCCTCCTCGATTTCTTGGGAATGGAGGAGGACCTAGGGCTGCTTCGCGGACAGGTCGGCATGGAACAGGCGGTATATCTTGTCACTCTGGTAGGCACGACGCTGGTCGTCGCCGCCGCCTTTTCGAGCCTGATCGCCTTCCGCTTCGGCGCCCCGCTGCTGCTCTTGTTCCTCGGCATCGGCCTTGCCAGCGGCGTCGATGGCCTCGGCATTGTCTTCGACAATGCCCACATCGCCTATTTCGTCGGCTCGATCGCACTCGCCGTCATCCTGTTCGATTCCGGCTTCGGCACCTCGGTCGGCGTGCTGCGCCAGGCCGGCATGCCTGCGCTCACGCTCGCCACCGTCGGCGTCGCCATCACCACGCTCATCTTCGGCGTCGCCGCCTACTACCTCACCGGTTTCAGTTGGCTCGAATCCTTCCTGCTCGGCGCCGCGGTCGCCTCCACCGATGCGGCCGCCGTGTTCTTCCTGCTGCGCGCCGGCAACATCAACCTGCGCGAGCGCGTCCGCGCGACGCTGGAAATAGAGTCCGGCACCAACGACCCGATCGCCATCTTCCTCACCATCACCCTGGTCGAGATCATCGCGCTCGGCGCCAAGCCCGACGCCGACCTTCTGCTCGTCGACCTCGTCATCGGCTTCTTCGTCCAGATGATCCTGGGCGCGGCCATCGGCCTGCTCGGCGGCTTCCTCATCGTCAAGCTGGTCGAACGGCTCAACCTCGACCGCGGGCTCTTGCCCATCTTCGTGCTGACGCTGTCGCTGCTGGTCTTCGCCGCCGCCGGCGCCATCGGCGGCTCGGGCTTCCTCGCCGTCTATCTCGCCGGGCTAGTGGCCGGCAACTCCGACATCCGCGCGGTGTCGACCCTCAAGCGCTTCCAGGACGGCATGTCCTGGCTCGCCCAGATCATCATGTTCCTGGTGCTCGGCCTGTTCGCCACGCCCTCGCAGTTTCCGGAGATCCTGCCGGCGGCGCTAGTGCTCGGCCTGTTCCTGATGTTCGTCGCGCGGCCGGTGGCCGTCTGGCTCTGCCTCATCCCGTTCAGCATCCCGCGCCAGGAAACCGCCTTCATCTCCTGGGTCGGCCTGCGCGGCGCGGTCTCCATCCTGCTCGCCATCACGCCGCTGCTCGGCGGGCTCGAGCATGGCCGCACCATCTTCAACATCGCCTTCATCGTCGTGCTGGCGTCGCTGATGGTGCAGGGCTGGACGGTCGGCCCGCTCGCGCGCCGCCTGGGTCTCATCGTGCCACAGCGCTACGGCCCGCTCGACAAGGTCGAGCTCGAGCTGCCCGGCTCCGCCCACCACGAACTGCTCGCCTATCGCGTCGTATCCGGCAGCCCGGTCGCCAGGGGCCAGCGCATCCCGCGCTGGGCCCGGCCGTCGCTGGTGGTGCGCGACGGCCGCTCGATGCGCTTCCAGGACATGGGCCGCCTCATGGCCGGCGACAACGTCTACATCTTCGTGCCCGACCGCTACCCGCGCCTGCTCGACCGGCTGTTCGCCAGCCGCGCCGAGGTCGATGCCGAGGACGAGGATTTCTTCGGCTCCTTCACCGTCGACCAGACCCATCTCGCCGGCGAGCTCGAGGCCGTCTACGGCGCCTCGATCAGGGAAGAGGAGCGCGGCCTCACCATCGCCGACCTCATCACCCAGCGGCTGCGCGGCCATGTCGAATATGCCGACCGCGTCTCGCTCGGCCTGATCGACCTGATCGTCCGCGACGTCGACGAGAAGGGCCGCATCGTCTCGGTCGGCCTGTCCGTCGAGCCCGCCCCGCCGCCGCCGCCGGTTCCCGTCTTCCTCAGCGCCGGCGAGATCCGCGATCGCGTCGCCGCCTTCTTCGCCCGCCGCAAGTCGCCGGCGGCGAAGGACATGGCCGCAACCACCTCCGAAGGCCTGTCCGAGGACGCCTGAGGCGCCGACGTCCGCCTTTTGGGCGTTGCGGCGGAACGCCGGAAGCGCGAGCGCATTCTATGTCCGTAGCGCACCGTCGGGGCGGACTGCGAACGCCTCCGGGTGCGCGGACAACCGGCGGACTTCAACGAGGAAAGGACGACGACATGGCCATCGCCAAGAACACGATCTGCCTGTGGTACGACAAGGACGCCGAGGCCGCGGCCCGCTTCTATGCCGAGATCTTTCCCGACAGTGCGGTGCATGCCGTCCACCGCGCTCCGAGCGACTATCCGTCCGGCAAGGCGGGCGACGTGCTGACGGTCGAATTCAGCGTCGCCGGCATCCCCTGCCTCGGCCTCAATGGCGGCCCGACGTTCAAGCACAACGAGGCCTTCTCGTTCCAGATCGCGACCGACGACCAGGAGGAGACCGACCGCTACTGGAACGCCATCGTCGGCAATGGCGGCGAGGAAAGCGCCTGCGGCTGGTGCAAGGACAAATGGGGCATCTCCTGGCAGATCACGCCGCGCGTCCTGACCGAGGCGCTGGCCGTCGGCGGCGACGAAGCCAAGCGCGCCTTCGACGCGATGATGGACATGAAGAAGATCGACGTCGCCGCGATCGTTGCGGCGCGGCGCGGCTGACGGCCCCGGCTCGACGCGCCGCCGCCCTTGCGGAGCCCGATGCCCCTGTTGCACAACAGGGCATGTCCAGGACCACGCCCGCCACCCTGATGCTTGCCAAGGCCGGCGTCCCGTTCGCGCTCGCGACCTATGACTACGACGCCGGCGCCGAGCGCGTCGGGCTGCAGGCGGCCGAGGCGATGGGCGTGTCGCCCGCAATCGTGCTCAAGACGCTGATGGTCGAGGTCGACGGCAAGCCGGCCTGCGTGGTCGTGCCCTCCGACCAGGAGGTCAACATGAAGAAGGTCGCCGCCGCCTTCGGCGCCAAGTCGGCGCAGATGATGAAGCCGGTCGATGCCGAGCGGCTGACCGGCTACAAGGTCGGCGGCATCTCGCCCTTCGGCCAGCGCCGGCCGGTCCAGACCGCGGTCGAGGAGATGGCGACGCTTGAGGACGCGGTCTTCCTTAACGGCGGCCAGAGGGGCCTGCAGATCCGCATGCGCCCCGACGACCTGATCGCAGCGCTCGGCGCCAGGGCGGCCGACCTCATTCGCTAGAGCAATTCCAGGAAAAGTGCGCAGCGGTTTTCCGTCCGGAATTGCGTCAAAACAAGGAGATAGAGCGTTTCCGCGATTCGAAGAAAAGCGGAAATGCTTTAGCGTCGGCCGCCGCTCACTTGCGCGCGTCAATGAAATGCTGCTTCAGCCGGGCGACGTCCCCGGCCGGCCAGCCCACGCCGGTCACCTCGAGCCAGGCGTCGATATAGTGCTCGGCGGCATAGACATGGCCGTGGCCTATCGGCGACGTCGTCGCCATGGCGACGTCGAGCAGCAGCTGCAGGAAGGTGACGACCGGATACCAGCGCAGGTCGGGCGACACGTCGGGCCCGCGCGGCGCCTTCATCCAGTCCGGCTCGCTGTAGAAGGCGTGCGGGTCGAAGAAGGTGATCGGGTCGCTGGCATATTGCAGGTAGACGACCCGCAACGGCCCCCAGGCCGCACCCGGCACGGCGAGCGCGTTCTTCTGTGCGGTGAAGCGGACGTAGGAGCCGTCGCGGAACTCGGGCAGCCAGGCCGGCGTGCCGGGATTGCGGTCGGCGGTGATAGCGTTCCAGATCCGGCTGGGGAAAGGCGGTCCCGCCCACAGCGCGCCCTGGTAGGGGTCGCCCAGCACCTCGAACAGCTCGTTGGAAAGCTCGGACGACAGCGCGCCGAGGCTGAGGCCGTAGAGATAGAGCTTCGGGCGCTTGTTCCTGGGCAGGGTGCGCCAGTAGCCGTAGACCTCGGCGAACAGGGCGCGCGCCTGCTCGGCCCCGTAGCCCGGCTCGACCAGCAGCGACAGCCAGCTCGCCAAATAGGAATATTGCGCGGCGACGCTCGCTATGTCGCCGTCATGCAGGAACTCGACCGGATCGATGCCCTGCTCGTCGACCCAGCCCGTGCCCGTCGGCGTGATGATGACCAGCGCTGCGCGTTCGAAGCCGCCCGCCCGCTTCAGTTCCTCGAAGGCGAGGCGGGCGCGCTGCTGCGGCGTCTCCGCCGATTGCAGCCCGACATAGACCCGGATCGGCTCCTTCGCCGGCCTGCCGGTGACGGCCTGGATCTCTGCGGCCGTCGGCCCGCTGGCGATGTAGGAGCGGCCCATGCGGCCGAGGTCCTGCCAGTGCACCAGCGAGCCGGCGCTGCCCGTCTTGCCCGGGTCGGCGGGCTGCTGCGTCTCGGGCGGCATCAGCGCATCGAGCCGCTGGAACGAGCTGTCGGCGGCGCGCAGCGCGTAGCGGAAGATCACCCCGTCGGCGACCGACCAGAACAGCAGCGCCGAGAGCGTGGTGCCGATGACGTAGGAGACGCGCGTCGGCACGTAGCGGCGCAGCCGTTCGGAGATGAACACCAGCGTCAGCTTGAACAGCCGGGCAAGCGCCACGATCACCACGAAGGCAATCAGCGCGATGCCGCCGACCTCGAGCGGATGGGCGGTGTCGAGAGGGTCGAGCCCCATGACGACGCGGATCGAATTCTGCCACTCGGCCGCGCGCCAGAGGAAGATCAGCCCGACGATACCGCAGGCGAAGGCGGCGGCCAGCTTGCCGAGGCTCAGCGTGCGCGCCTTGAGTTCGGGCAGCTCGAGATAGCGCCACAGCCAGCGCAGGAAGAAGCCGATGCCGTAGCCCGCGGCAGCCGAACAGCCCGAAAGCACGCCCTGGGTGAGATAGTTGCGCGGGATCAGCGTCGGCGTCAGCGAGAAGGCGAAGAACAGGGTGCCGATGAGCAGCCCCGTCGTCGAGAACGAGTTCCAGTATCTGATCGTCCAGTTCCGCACCGCATCCGCCCCGGCTTCCAGTCCGGGGCAACTTGCCGCCTGCCGGCTGCCTGCGCAAGCCGGCGATCGCTGACGATCGCGTCAGACCCCGATCCCCCTCGCCCTGAGCGCCTCGGTGATCTCGTCGAGGATGGCCGGATCGTCGATGGTTGCCGGCATCTTCCACGCCTCGCGATCGGCGATCTTCTGCATCGTGCCGCGCAGGATCTTGCCCGACCGCGTCTTGGGCAGGCGCTTGATGGTGACCACCGTCTTGAAGGCGGCGACCGGGCCGATGCGGTCGCGCACCAGGCCGACGACCTCCTTCTCGATCAGCGCGGTGTCGCGGGCGACGCCCGAGTTCAGCACGATGAAGCCGCAGGGTACCTGCCCCTTCATGGCGTCGGCGATGCCGATGACGGCGCATTCGGCGACGTCGGGGTGCTCGGCGACCACCTCCTCCATGCCGCCGGTCGACAGGCGGTGGCCGGCGACGTTGATGATGTCGTCGGTGCGGGCCATGATGAACAGATAGCCGTCGTCGTCGACATAGCCGGCGTCCGCCGTCTTGTAGTAGCCGGGAAACTCCGCGAGATAGGCGTTGAAGAAGCGCTCGTCGGCGTTCCACAGCGTCGGCAGGCAGCCGGGCGGCAGCGGCAGCTTCACCACCACGTTGCCGAGCGTGCCGCGACTGACCTCATGGCCGGCATCGTCGAGCACGCGCACGTCGTAACCCGGCATCGACACGCAGGGCGAACCGTATTTGACCGGCAGCAGGCCGAGCCCGGCCGGATTCTGCGAGATCGGATGGCCCGTCTCGGTCTGCCACCAGTGGTCGATGACCGGCACCTTGAGCTTCTGCTCGGCCCATTTGATGGTCTCGGGGTCGGCGCGTTCGCCGGCGAGGAACAGCGTGCGGAACTTCGACAGGTCGTATCGCGGCACGAACGCGCCCTGCGGGTCTTCCTTCTTGATGGCGCGGAAGGCGGTGGGCGCGGTGAACAGGGCAACGACGCCGTGTTCCGAAATGACACGCCAGAATGTCCCGGCATCGGGCGTGCCGACCGGCTTGCCCTCGAAGAGGACCGTGGTGCAGCCGTGCAGCAGCGGCGCGTAGACGATGTAGGAATGGCCGACGACCCAGCCGACGTCGGAGGCAGCCCAGAAGACCTCGCCCGGCTTGACGCCGAACTCGTTCTCCATCGACCATTTGAGCGCGACCATGTGGCCGCCATTGTCGCGCACCACGCCCTTGGGCTGGCCGGTGGTGCCCGAGGTGTAGAGCACGTAGAGCGGATCGGTGGCGGCCACCGGCACGCATTCGACGCCACGGCCTGCGGCGCGCGCCGCCCCCACGGCCTCGGCATAGTCGACGTCGCGGCCGGCGGCGAGGTCGCAAGCCAGCTGCGGCCGCTGCAGGATCAGGCAGCCGTCGGGCTTGTGGCCGGAAAGCTCGATCGCGGCATCCAGCAGCGGCTTGTAGGCCACGACGCGGCCGGGCTCGATGCCGCAGGAGGCGGAGATGATGTATTTCGGCGTGGCGTCGTCGATGCGGGTGGCCAGTTCCTTGGCGGCGAAGCCGCCGAACACGACGGAGTGGACGGCGCCGAGCCGCGCGCAGGCGAGCATGGCGAAGGCGGCTTCCGCCACCATCGGCATGTAGATGATGACGCGGTCGCCTTTCTGGACGCCCTGGTCACGCAGCACCGCTGCCAGCGCGTTCACCTCGGCGAGCAGCTCCGCATAGGTGAACTTCTTCTGCGTGCCGGTGATCGGGCTGTCGTGGATCAGCGCCACCTGGCCGGCGCGGCCGGCAGCGACATGGCGGTCGAGCGCGTTGTGGCAAGTGTTGCATTCGGCGCCGGCAAACCAGCGGCCGTAGACGCCGCCATCGGCATCGAACACCCTGTCCCAGGGCTTGAACCAGTCGATGTCGTGCGCCGCTTCGGCCCAGAAGCCCTCGGGGTCCCTAACCCAACCGTCATAGACCTCGTGATAGCGAGATGACATGGCGTCTCCTTCCCAGGATGTCCTTGCCCCTGCGGGCTCTTTTCTATTGGCTGAATTTCTACCGTCTTCGCTCTCGGGACGTCCATTTGACCTTGGTTGAACGGCAGGGCCGCAGGGCCCGTTTCGGCGCGGATTCCGACGCGCTTCCGCGCACGGCCGCTGTTCCAAAACCGTAGCGCACAATAGCAGATGCCGCGCCATGCTTTGACAGGCGCGCGCCGAATTGCTCAAAGGCGGATATGTCGAAGGCGCTGTCGCTCATCATCCTCGCCATCATGGCGATCCAGCTCATCAAACCGCTCGGCCTGCCGGGGCTCAGGCAGCGCCGCGATTTCTGGAAGCTGGCGGTGCTGGCGCTCGCGGCGATCTCCGCCACCGCACTTCTGGGGCATGGCTAGAGCAATTCCAGGAAAAGTGCGCAGCGGTTTTCCGTCCGGAATTGCGTCAAAACAAAGAGATAGAGCGTTTCCGCGATTCGAAGAAAAGCGGAAGCGCTCTAGGAGGTAGCCCGGCGGGTTGTGCCCTACGACGCGCTTGCCGACGCCAGCAGATCCGACTCTATCAGTATCAGGTTCTCGCCGTTCATCAGGCTGTCGATCTTCCTGCCGGCCAGCGATGCAAAGACATGGCTCAGGCAGCCCCGACCCGGCATCATGAAGTCGTGCGGCTCGATGACGATGCAGGGCGTGTCGCAAAGCAGCTCGCCGCAGTTGCGCGTCGCCTCGAGTTCGGCCCCTTCGATGTCCATCTTCAGCATCAGCAGTCGCGCTCGCGGTATCCTGGCAAGCAGGCTGCGAAGCGTGATCGAAGACACGCCCCCTCCGTCCAGAACGCCTCTCGACCAGGACGGACCGTCGCTCATCCGGAGCGCGACTTCGCCATCGTGATCCCAAAGCGCGCCATGGAAGGGCATGATGCGGTCCAGTCCGGCACAGTTCGAGATCAGCATTTCGTAAGCCTGGGGATCGGGCTCGACCGCGGCGACGATGGCCTCCGGATAGCGATCGCGAAGATAGATCGTCGAGTAGCCGGCATTGGCTCCCGCATCGACGATGACCGGCGTCGATCCGCTCTGCCGCCACAGTCTCGCAAGCCTGTTGAGCGCCTCCCTGCCCCCACCGCCGATCTCGTATTCCTGGTTGCCGAAAATCTGGGAGACGACGAACAGGTCGCTGTCCAGCGGCCTGATACTGAGCAGGTGATCCTGGCAGAAGGCCTGGACCGGTGAATCCAGGCGCAGCGCCCTGCGCAGCAGCACCGACGCGGATTTCCGCAGGCCGATGGCGCGGACGAGACCGTCGACCTGATGGCCCTTGATGAGCATGCCGCGGATCGTCATGGCACACCCTATGTGCCGGAAAACATGCCCTTCAATCTGCCGCGTGGCACGCGCGGCTACCAATTTCGACGGTGGTGACGGCCCGGAGGGTTGAATTCTCGATGCGGCAGAACCCGCGATCAGGGCTCGTTCGACCGGTTGGAGCCGATCTTGCACGCGTTCCGCGATGGCGGCCGGTGCCTATGATGATGGAGCCCGCCGGAGCCAAACCCCGTCCCAACTCCGGCGAGCCCATCCCTGATCTTGAGACAAATCAGGACCGGCAGTGGCCGGCAAACCTTACCGTGCACGGAACATGCCAGCCGGAGCTGTGCCGGAACGGGACAGATGCCGGGACGCCTCGCAGGCGACCGGCGAGACCGGTCACCTTACCTCGCCCTGCGACACGTCGAGCTGCTGGATCGAGAAGCGTCGCGCCGCGCCCAGCGCCCACCACAGGTCGCCGCCGGCGGACGGGGCCGTGGTCACCGAAAGGTCGATCGTCGTCAGTTCGCCGGTCGTCGACACCGGTTTCCCGTCGATGAGCACCTGGGATGTCCCGGGCGGCACCACGAGCGTCGTCTCCGAGCCGAGGTCCTTGATCGCGCCGATGTCGACGATCTCGGTCTGGCCGTCCTTCGTCACCTCGGCAGAAACCGCCAGCGACACGCTTTTTGGGATACCGCCCTTGACGGTCGGTAACACGACAACCTTTGGCGTCAACAGGGCGTCAGGCAGGACATCGGCGCCGCCGGGCGTCTGGGCGTAGGCCGAGGAGAAGAATTCCAGCCGGGTAGCCTCCACCTGCTTGCCGGTCGCGCCCGCGACGATGTTCACCAGGATGGCGGGTGCGGCGACCCCGGCAAAGATGGCCTGCCTCGTCTCGTAGCTGGTATTGGTCAGCGCCACGCCGCCGCCGACGATGGCCCACAGCAGCACGCCGAGATAGAGCCCGATCGCCGGCGGCTCGGTGGACGGGGCCGCCACAAAGGTACTCGCCAGGTTGGCGATGGTGGGCAGCGTCCCGCCGAACGCGCCAAAGGCGAAAGCATTCAGCCTCGTCGTCATCGCCGCTCCGCCGATCTCGATAGATTGCCGCAACCAACAGTAATGCCTTTACAATTAATGCAACTATAGCGTGCTTTCACCGAAATCTCAAGCCGGCCATCCGGCTTCACATGGGTGCCACGGACCCGGATGGTGGCAGAAGGCAGCGCGAAGGCTGGGGGTCGACCGCAACAGGCGCTTGGCAGCGCACGCGCCCGGTGCTTTGGTGGCGCTTGAAGGGTGACCAACGCCATGGCGGGTGGCGGGGGGCCTCGCGCCCCGGCCGAGGCCGGCCACCCAAAGCTGCTTGGGAATATCCGGGACCGAAGATGACGATGGAAGCGGACGGCGAGGTCAAGATCCCCCTCGGGGCCGAGACGGCGGCGGCCATGGTCGTCGCGCTGGTGACCTACACGCTCGTCCACTACGCGGTCGTCAGCATGGTCATGATCGGCGCGGACACCTTCCCCGACGCGGTCGCCCTCCTGCTCTGGGGCGTCCGGCCCAATGTCGTGCGCGTCGCCGCCGCCCTGCTCGGCGCCGCCGCCGGCATCTGTTCGGCCAGGCTGGTCTGCGACCTGACGCTCGACGCCTACCAGCAGCGCCCGGTGTTCTGGACGTTCGCGGGCGTGCTGGGGGCGATGACGCTCGGCAAGATCTGGACGCCCTCGCTGGCGCAGCAGCTGGCGGTGGCGGCGCAATATGCGGCCGCGCTGGCGACGGCCTATCTGCTTTACTGGCGCAATGAGGCAGCCGCGCCGGCAAGCCCTGCTCTTCTCCCCGACGCGGAGAAGCTGGCCGCGAGGCCGCCGGACGAGGGGGCGTTCGGCCCTCAAGCCGAACGAGACCAGTAAGCAAAAAAGCCCCGGATCGCTCCGGGGCCTTTCGCATTTCTTGCCTGAAGGCGTGGCTTACGCCGCCTTCTCCAGCGCCGGCTTCCACTGGCCGAGCGCGGCCAGGTGGTTCATGTGGGCGCGGTGGGTGAAGGCGGCCTGGCCGGCGCCGAGGTTCTCGGCCTTGCCCGACCATGCCTTCTGCGGCGCTGCCTGCAGCGCGCGGCCGTAGGAGAAGGTCAGCTTCCACGGATGCGGGCCGATGGCGTTGATGGCGTTGAGGTTGGCGGTGGCCTCCTCGTCGGACTGGCCGCCCGACAGGAAGGCGATGCCCGGCACGGCCGCCGGAACCGTCTCGCGGAACAGCCTGATGGTCTTTTCGGCGATCTCCTCGGCGCCGGCCTGCCTGCCGGCCTTCTTGCCCGAGATGACCATGTTCGGCTTCAGGATCGTGCCCTCGAGCTTCACCCGCGCGGCGTAGAGCTCGTCATAGAGCTTCACCAGCGTCGCCTTGGTGACGTCGTAGCAGGTGTCGATGTCGTGGGCGCCGTCCATCAGCACTTCCGGCTCGACGATCGGCACGATGCCGGCCTCCTGGCACAGCGCCGCATAGCGGGCGAGGGCCTGGGTGTTGGCCGAGATCGAGTAGGCCGACGGCACGTTCTTGCCGGTGTCGATGTCGATGACGGCGCGCCATTTGGCGAAGCGGGCGCCGAGCTTGTGGTACTCGGCCAGACGCTCGCGCAGACCGTCGAGGCCCTCTGTGATGGTGTCGCCGGGGAAGTTGACGATCGCCTTGGCGCCGGCGTCGACCTTGATGCCGGGAATGGCGTCGGCGGCCTTGATGAGCTCGACCAGCGGCGTGCCGTCGGCAGCAGTCTGGCGAATGGTCTCGTCGTAGAGGATGACGCCGGAGATGTACTTGGTCATCGCCTCCTTGGTGCGGAACATCATCTCGCGATAGTCGCGGCGGCTGTCGGCCGTCGACTCGACGCCGATGACGTCGAAACGCTTCTTGATGGTGCCGGAGCTTTCGTCCGCAGCCAGAATTCCCTTGCCGTTCGCCACCATGGCGACGGCGATGTCCTCGAGACGTTCGCTCATACAAGTACCTCCTGAATGATGACGGGGCGCATAGCAGATGGTTTTCCCGAACGGAATGCCGCCGGGAAGCCTAAAACCGATTGAAATTTTTTCAATCGGTTTAGCCGGGATCACGAATGAGGCGGGCAACGCGCCAAAGGTTATCGGCCGTGCCGCAAGTGTGGCGATCGCCCCGGGAATCGAGCCGCAGGGCACAGAATCAATATGTTAGAACGCCGCGCATCCCGGTGGGGAGGCGCGGCGCGCTGGAGACGGGCCCTCGCGGGAAGGCGTGCCGCGGCTCAGGCCTTGAGCACTTCCACGCCCGGCAGCTCCTTGCCTTCCATCCATTCGAGGAAGGCGCCGCCGGCGGTGGAGACGTATGAGAAGTCGTCGGCCACGCCGGCGTGGTTGAGTGCCGCCACCGTGTCGCCGCCGCCGGCGACCGAGACGAGCTTGCCGGCCTTGGTGCGGGCCGCCGCGTGCCTGGCCGCTGCCACCGTCGCCCTGTCGAAGGGCTCGATCTCGAAGGCGCCGAGCGGGCCGTTCCAGACCAGCGTCGCGGCACGGTCGATCCAGTCGTTGACCGAGGCCACCGTCTTGGCGCCGACGTCGAGGATCATGCCGTCCGCCGGCACCGCGTCGATCGCCACCGTCTCATTGGCGGCACCCGCCTTGAACTCGCGCGCGACCACGCCGTCCGACGGCAGCACGATGGCGCAGCCGGCCTGCGCGGCCTCGATCATGATCTGCTTGGCGGTGGCGGCGAGGTCGTGCTCGGCGAGCGACTTGCCGACATTGGTGCCGCGCGCGGCGAGGAAGGTGTTGGCCATGCCGCCGCCGATCACCAGCGCGTCGACCTTCTTCACCAGGTTCATCAACAGGTCGATCTTGGTCGAGACCTTGGCGCCGCCGACGATGGCGACCACCGGCTTGACCGGGTTGCCGAGGCCCTTCTCCAGCGCCTCCAGCTCGGCCTGCATGGTGCGCCCGGCATAGGCCGGCAGCTTGTGGGCGAGGCCTTCGGTCGAGGCATGCGCGCGGTGGGCGGCCGAAAACGCGTCGTTGACGAAGATGTCACCATTGGCGGCAAGCTTCTCGACGAAGGCGGGGTCGTTCTTCTCCTCGGCCTTGTAGAAGCGGGTGTTTTCGAGCAGCAGGATGTCGCCGTCCTTCATCGCCGCCACGGCAGCCTCGGCCTTGTCGCCGACGCAGTCGGCGGCGAACGCCACGGGCCGGCCGATCACCTCGGCGGTGGCGGCGGCGATGGGGGCCAGCGACAGGGCCGGGTCCGGGCCTTCCTTCGGGCGGCCGAAATGCGCGAGCAGGATCACCTTGGCGCCCTTGCCGGCAAGTTCGGTGATGGTCGGCGCCACGCGCTCGATGCGGGTCGCGTCCGTCACCTTGCCGTCGGCGACCGGTACGTTGAGGTCGACGCGGACCAGAACCCGCTTGCCGCTGACGTTGCCGATGGTGTCGAGTGTCTTGAAGCCGGCCATGGGTTCCCTTCCTCCTGGGCTGCGGGGGATGCGCGGAAATTTCGCCGGGACCATACCCAGCGACGCCGCGGATGCAAGGTTTGCGCGGCAGCGCGGGTGGAAAATAGTGCGGTTGGGTGCGGAGAAGCGCGGCATCTCAGCCCTCCCTCCCCCTTGTGGGGAGGGATAAAGGGTGGGGGTATTCGGAGTTCTGGAGGTGGCAAGTACCCACCCCGCAAGGGCGAGAGCACTTTCGGCGCGGTCGCGATGGCGGCGGCGGGCCAACCCCCGCCCGCAGGCAGCGGTTGACCTCTCCCCGCCTTGCCGCCACTGTCGGGCCGTGGAGTTGCTGCAACGGGAGCGGACGATGAGGCTCGACGGCAAGACCGCGATCGTGACGGGCGGCGCCAGGGGCATCGGCCACGCCATCGCCGAACGCTTCCTGCGCGAAGGCGCGCGCGTCGTCATCGCCGACATGGATCAGGAGGCGGGTGCCGCCGCCGAGCGCGACCTCGCGCGGCTGGGACAGGCGCTTTTCGTGCGCGCCGACATCGGCAAACGCCTCGATGTCCACAATCTCGTCGCCGCCACCGTCGACGCCTTCGGCGAGGTCGACGTCCTGGTCAACAATGCCGGCATCGACCACAAGGCCGACTTCCTCGATGTCGCCGAGGCCGATTTCGACCGCGTCCTCGCCGTCAATCTCAAGGGGGCCTTCCTCGCCGGCCAGGCCGTGGCGCGCGTCATGGTGGACAGGGTCGAGGCCGGCGGCCAGCCGGGCGCCATCGTCAACATGTCGTCGGTCAATTCGGTGGTCGCCATCGCCGACCAGGTGCCCTATGCGGTGTCCAAGGGCGGCGTGGCCCAGCTCACCACCGTCATGGCGCTGGCGCTCGCGCCCTGGGGCATCCGCGTCAACGCCATCGGCCCCGGCTCGATCGCGACCGACATGCTGGCGCGCGTCACCGCCGATGCGGCGACCAGGAACCGCGTTCTCTCCCGCACCCCGCTCGGACGCATCGGCGAGCCGGAAGAAATCGCCGCCGTCGCCGCGTTCCTGGCTTCCGATGACGCCAGCTACATCACCGGCCAGACGATTTTCGCCGACGGCGGACGGCTGGCGCTCAACTACACGGTGCCGGTGAAGGGCTGAGCAAGCGGAAGCGCTCCGGGATGTACCGGGATTCAGGCCAGGCCGAGTCGAAAATAGCGCCCCCGAGAACCGGAACGGAGCGCACATTCAGGCACGCGAGTACCGGAAGCGCAGGGGGCCGCCGTTTGCAGGTCGCCTCCTGAATCCCGGCACACCCCTCCTGACAGACTGCTGTCAGGAGGGGTGTGAGATAGTCCTCCGGTAAGAGACAAGGAGGATAGCCATGAGCACGTTCACACCCGATATCTTCCGCGCGGTCAGGCACTATGCGGGCAAGATCAGGACCATCCACAATGAGATTCGCACGGAGCGCTTCATGAACTCGCTTCCCGAGGACCTCCGCAAGGACATCGGCTGGCCCGACCGTTTCGGCCGGCGTGGCGACAGCAACTGAGGGAAGGAAATCCGATGACAAGGACCATCGGGCTGCTGTTCATCGAGGGTTATGCCGACTGGGAGTTTGGCCTGCTCGCGGCCTCGGCGGTCGAGTGGTTCGGCCTGCGCACGGTGTCGCTTTCGCCGCACGCATCTCCGCTGACCTCCATCGGCGGCGTCAGGCTTGTCGCCGACCGCAGCTCCGATCCTGCCTATAACGGCGACCTCGACGCCATCGCCGTCATCGGTTCCGACGGCTGGGCGGCCGAGGATGCGCCGGACGTTGCGCCGCTGCTTCGCGCGGTGGCGGAACGCGGCGGCGTTGTCGCCGGCATCTGCGGCGGCACGCTGGCGCTGGCGCGCAGGCCTGTTCGAAGGTGTCTCCCACACCTCCAACGGCCGCGACTGGATCCTCGGCCACGAGCCCGGCTATGCCGGCGCCGCGGGCTACCGGGACGTGCCGCATGCGGTCGCCGATGGCAGGATCGTCTCCGCCCCGGGCTCGGCCCCGGGCACCTTCGCGATCGCCGTGCTCGAGGCGTTACTGCCGGAAAACAAAGAACAATTCGGCCAGATGCGGGCGATGTTCGCGCGCGAGTTTTCCGCACCCTCCTGACACTATGCTGTCAGGAGGCCTGTGCAATGATACAGTCGCAATGTCTCGCCATGCCCGCCGGAGGAATGGGGTGAAGACTTGGACCGAAAGGCTGAACACTCAAGGCATCAACGGCATCAGGCCGTCGCCGCGCAGCTTTTCCGATGTCGTCGAGGGGCAGAGCATGCTGGTGCCCACCGCGCGGCAGGTCGACGACTTCATCCGCACCATTCCGCGGGGCGTGCATCTCGATGTACGGACCCTGCGGCGGGAGCTGGCCCGACGACACGGAGCCGAGGTCACCTGTCCGGTGACCATCGGCTACCACCTGAGGACGGTGGCGGAAGCCGCCAACGAAGACGTCGAGCGCGGTGCGGGCCTGCGCGACATCACGCCCTTCTGGCGCGTGCTCGACAGGACGACGCCCACCACGGGCAGACTTTCTTTTGGCCAGGCTTTCGGCGCTGCCCAGCGCCGGCGCGAGGGCCTGCCGGAATAGCGCATCGCCTGCGGTCGCGGCGGACCGTCGGAACGACGATGCGATGGAAAATGATCATGGACGTCATTGCGACGCGATCCAAGGCGCGCGACGTCCCGGATTTCGAGGGATTTGCATGAGACGAGCCGACAGGCTTTTCCAGATCGTGCAGCATCTGCGTGGCGGCCGGCTGGTCACCGCGCAGAAGCTGGGCGCCTGGCTCGAGGTGTCCGAGCGCACGATCTATCGCGACATCGCCGACCTGCAGTCGACGGGCGTGCCGATCGATGGCGAGGCCGGCGTGGGCTATATCATGAGGGAGGGTTTCGACCTTCCGCCGCTGATGTTCACGCGTGACGAGATCGTTGCCCTTGTTGCCGGCGCCCGCATGGTCCGCGCCTTCGGCGGCGCCGCCATGGCCCGGGCCGCCGACGAGGCGCTGGTCAAGATCGGCGCGGTCCTGCCGGACAGCGAGAGGGACCGCATCGCCCGTACCGAGATCCACACCCCGATGTGGGTGGTGTCGGACGCCGACCGCGAGGCCATCGACCTGATCGAGCGCGCCGTAGAGAAACGCCAGGTGCTGCGCCTCGACTACAACGACGAGGCCGGCCGCGGCTCGGCCCGCGACATCCGCCCGCTCGGGCTGTGGTTCTGGGGCAAGGTCTGGACCCTGATCGCCTGGTGCGAGATGCGCGACGATTTCCGCGCCTTCCGCATCGACCGCATCTCCGCCGTCACCTCGGCCGGCCGCAGCTTCAAGCCCGAGCGCGGCAAGCTTTTGGTCGACTACTACCGCAGCGTCGAGCGCAGCGAGACTTTTGGAACCGACCGCAGCTCGCGCGGATGAGAACTCTTGCTCATTCCTGGAACAGGTCGGCATGGGAACCGGTGCGCGCCAGCTGCAACTCTTCGCCGAGGATGCGGTAGATCAGCAGCCAGTCGGGCTCGATGTGCGCATCCCGATAGCCCTTCCAGTCACCTTTGAGCGGATGATCCCGATAGCGGTCGGGGAGTTCTGTGCCTTCCAGCAGAAGTGTCAGCACTTCGCGCAGCTTGGCCATTTCCTTGCCGCGCTTCTCGATCCGCTTGACGTCCCGCCGGAACTGCGAGGAGCGGACCGGCGTCAACATCAGATGCCAAGATCCTTGAACAACTCATCTGGCGAGGACAGCCGCTTGCCCTTGCCCTCTTCGAGTTCGGCCATCGCCTTGCGGGTCGTCGCGTTGGGCACCTTCACTGGAAAGGGAAACTCCTTGTCCGCGGCCACACGCATCAAAAGCAATCGAATTGCATCCGACACCGACAGCCCCATGGCCGCAAGCGCCTCGGTCGCCTGTTCCTTGGTTGCAGCATCGATGCGAGCGCGAACAACCGTTTCCGTAGCCACTTGCCGAACTCCTGTGTAGCTACAATGTAGCCACAAACGCTTGGTTCTGCAAGACTACGCTCTGGAGGCTCCACGATGGATCAATCAGGTCCATCAAGAATCGCCGTCTGACACTTGAGAAGCGATTGGCCGGCGATCAAGCTCGCCCCGTTGTGCAACGAGACATTCTACCCATGAACATGGACATCAAGGAAATCGACGGCGCCTGCCATTGCGGCACGGTGCGGCTGCGCGTCCGGCTGTCGGACGGGCTCAACTCGGCGCGGCGCTGCACCTGCTCCTATTGCCGGATGAAGGGCGCGGTCGCGGTCTCCGCCGACCTCGGCGGCGTCGACGTGCTGTCAGGTGCCGACGCGCTCGCCATCTACCAGTTCAACACCATGTCGGCGAAACACTATTTCTGCTCGAAATGCGGCATCTACACCCACCACAAGCGCCGCTCGAACCCAAACCAGTACGGCGTCAACGCCGCCATCCTCGCCGGCGTCAGCCCCTTCGATTTCGCCGCGGTGCCGGTCATGGACGGCATCAACCACCCGTCCGATCACGCGGGTGGCCCGCGCGTGGTCGGCACGCTGAGGTTCGTGGCTTCACCAGGGGAGTAGGGGAGTAAGGCAGTAGGGCAGGATGAAGGCCAACCCTACTCCCCTACTCCCCTACTCCCCTACTCCCCTACTCCCCTACTCCCCTACTCCCCTACTCCCCTACTCCCCTACTCCCTTACTCCCCTCCCAACGCAAAAAGGCCCCGCGCTGCGGGGCCTTTTTCGTTGCGAACGGTATCCGCCGCTCAGAACTTGTCTTCGTCTTCCTCGTCGTCGGTCTTCTTCGACTTGAGCGCCGAGAGCTTGGCGAAGACGGCATTGGCGTCGAGCTCCTTCTCCTCGTCCTTCGGCGCTGCTTCCTGCGGCGTCAGGCGCTCGGTCAGCGCGGCGGGCAGCAGGGTGTCGCCGACAGGCGCCGGCGCCTCGCGGCCGCGCGAGGCGCGCTGCACTTCGATGTCGAGGTCGATCTGCGAGCACAGGCCGAGCGCCACCGGGTCCATCGGCGTCAGCTGCGCGATGTTCCAGTGCTTGCGCTCGCGGATCTGCTCGATCGTCGCCTTGGTCGTGCCGACCAGGCGCGAGATCTGCGCGTCCTTGAGCTCGGGATGGTTCTTGACCAGCCAGTAGATGGCGTTCGGGCGATCCTGGCGCTTCGACAGCGGCGTGTAGCGCGGACCCTTGCGCTTGGTCTCGGGCACCCGCACCTTCGGCTCCGACAGCTTCAGGCGATGGTTGATGTCGGCCTCGCCCTTGGCGATCTCGGCGCGCGTCAGCTGGCCGGTGATGACCGGGTCCATGCCCTTGATGCCCTGCGCCGATTCGCCGTCCGCGATCGCCTTCACCTCGAGCGGGTGCAGCGAGCAGAACTGCGCGATCTGGTCGAACGACAGCGCCGTGTTGTCGACCAGCCAGACGGCGGTTGCCTTGGGCATAAGCAGCGTATTGGCCATGCGATAAATCCTCTTCGTTCGCCCGCGTCCCTCGCGCGGGCGGTGGATAAAGACCACCAAGTTGGGAAATTCGGCCCGTATATAGACGCATTCGCCCCGCTCCGCAACGATTTTGGGCAAGGCTGCCAAATGCCCGCAAAGCCGCCTGCGCCGGCATCCCGCGCCCTTGCGCAAGCGCGCTCAAACGCAAAATCCCCGCATCCGGTGGAACCGGATGCGGGGCAGAGTTTCGCCGGCGGGACCGTTGCCGGCGAAGCCGTTACTTCAGCTGGTCGGCGACCGCCTCGATCGCCTTGACCGCGCAGGCTTCGTCGAAGTTGCCGCCCGGCGCGCCGCCGACGCCGATGGCGCCGATCACCGCGTCGCCGGCCTTGATCGGCATGCCGCCAGCCAGAACGAGGAAGCCGTCGATGTCGACGAGGCCGGCAGCACCGGGGTTCTTCTGCACGTTCTCGGCCATCTTCGAGGTCGGCGTGCGCGACGAGGCCGAGGTGAAGGCCTTGTCCTGGGCCGCCGAGACCGTGTGGGTGCCGGCATTGTCGGCGCGGACGAGCGCGCGCAGCACACCCGCACGGTCGACCACGGCGGCGGTCACGTTGTACTTGTCGGCGGCGCAGGCAGCGACCGCGCGCTGGGCGATCTCGACGGCGAGGCCGGAAGAAATGTTCTTCTCGGTCAGCACCTGGGCGGAAGCGGCACCGGTGACGGCGACGGTGGCGGCGGCTGCAAGGAGGATGCTCTTGATCATGACTGGGTTCCTGTCCTGATGATGTCTCGGGAGAAAGCGTTTCGCTTGTCCGGGATCAGAACTACCCAAATCGCGGCCGCGGCAGAATCCGCGATGCCACCACCCGGCCTAGGTAGGATTACCTACTACTGCGACCGCCAGGGCATGCCCCCGATCAGTGGAGGCCGGTTTTCGGCCAAGATCATGCCCGCTCACGAAATCAGCGCCAGTCGCACCTGCTCGGCCACCGAACTGGTGCCCAGCTTCTCGGCGATCTTCGCCCGGTGCGCGTCGATGGTCCGGGCCGAGACCTCGAGCGCGGCCGCGATCTCCTTGCTCGCCCAGCCGCGCGCCACCATGTCGAGCACCTCGCGCTCGCGCTCCGTCAGCTTTGCCAGCAGCGCGCGCGCCTCGCGCTTCTCCAGCCCCGCGTCGAGGCTCGAAAATGCCTGCTGCAGCGCATCGACCAGCACCTCGCCGTCGATCGGCTTGGTCAAGAAGTCCTGGATGCCGGCCTTGAAGGCGCGCCGGCAGGCGGCCACGTCGCCATGGCCGGTGATCATGATCGTCGGCCAGTCGATGCCGCGCTCGGCGAGCTTCTGGTGCAGCTGCAGGCCCGACACCAGCGGCATGCGCAGATCCACCACCAGCACGCCGGGCCGGTCCTCGTCGACATGCGCGAGGAACGTCGCCGGGTCGCCAAAGGTCTCCGCTGCGATCCCATAGGTCGAGAGCAGGAACGCCAGCGCCTCGCGCACCGCCTCGTCGTCGTCGACCAGATAGACCCTGTGCATGCCCTACCTCTCCCCGGCCAGCGGCAGCGAAATCGTGAACCGCGCCCCGCCGCCCAGGATATTCTCCGCCTCGATGCGCCCGTCCACCCGCTCCACCAGCGTGGCGCAGAGCGACAGCCCCAGCCCCATGCCGTCGGCCTTGGTGGTGAAGAACGGCGTAAACAGCTTCGGCAGCACCTCGGCCGCGATCCCCGGCCCGTCGTCGCTGACCGCAAGCTTCGCCTCGCGCCCCGCCGCCCCGGTCGCCACCGTCACCGTCCCGCCGGCGCCTGTCGCCTCGGCCGCGTTGCGGATCAGGTTGTGCAGCACCTGCTCCATCTCGATCGCGTCGACCACCGCATGCGGCGCGGGCTCGCCGAACTCCAGCACCAGCGCCACCTGCCGCCGCTCGAGGTCGGTGCGGGTCAGCGCCACCACCTCGGCCACGATGGCGTTGAGGTCCTGCCGCGCCCGCTCCGGCGCCTTGTTGGAGGCATAGTCGCGCATCCGCCTCAGCATCTCGCCGGCGCGCTTGGCCTCGCGCACGTTGACGTCGAGCGCCCCCGAAATCATCGCCATGTCCGGCGTGTCCGCCCGCGCCAGCCTCAGCGCCGCCTGGCTGCGGCTGAGCAGCGCGGTCAGCGGCTGCGTCAGCTCGTGCGCGATGCCCGAGGCCAGCTCGCCCATGGCGTTGACGCGCGAGGCATGCGCGAGCCGAGTCTCCCGCTCCTGCACGGCAAGCCGCTCCTCGGCCTCGCGCGCCGCAAGCTCGGAGCGCCGCACCGCCGCCCGCTGCCCGAGCGCGAACACCAGCACAAGCGTCAAAACCCCCGCCACCGCGGCAAAGCCGAGGAACCGTTCCGGCGGCACCAGCGCGGCCAGCGGCAGCGCCCGGTCGAGCGAAAGCAGGAGCCGCTGCCCCTCGCCGTCGATCACCTTCTCGAAATGCGGCACGGCCAGCCACGAAACCCCGAGCCCCAGGCCGGGCTCCGCCGGCTGCTCCACCAGCACCGCGCCGTCGAGGCTGAGCTCGAGATGCGCCCAGGCCGGCCGCTCCTCGGGCACCAGAAGCTGTGCGGTGTCGATCAGCAGAACCACCGCCAGGTGCGAGGTCCCCGAGGCGCGCTTGGCAAGCAGATAGCGCCCCTCGCCCGCGGCATAGATGCTCGCCTTGCCGCGCACCTGCGCTGCGATCTCCTGAGCCAGCGGCGCAAGGTCGACGCCGCCGCCCGGCGGCACCGTCACCACGTCGCGCACGGCAACCGGCCCCCCGGCTCCGTCACCCGCGGCCTGCGCCCCTTCCGCGCCGCCCACGCCTGCCGGCTGAGACGCCCCGCTCCCCTCGGCCCCCGCCTGTCCCGTGATGCCTGCCGGCAGCGATGCGCCGTTGCCGGCGCCGTCCGATCCCTGCACCTCGCCACCGGCGTCGCTCGCCGCCCCTTGCGCCCCGCCCGCCGCGCCGGCGCCCGAACCGGCGACCGGGTCGAGCGAAACCAGCGCCAGCCAGGCAATGCGCGGATAGAAGCGCGTAATGCTTTCCATCACCTGCCGGATCGCCCCGGGCGGCGCGGGCTCGGCCCCGCTCGACAGCGCGATCAGGCTGGTCAGATGCGCGTCATGCTGCGCCACCCGCTGCGAGATCAGCCGGTGCAGGGTCCGCCCCGTCACCTCCAGCTCGTCCGCCATCCGCGTCCGCGACGTCTCCACCGACACGGCCACGAAGGCCACGAGCGCGGCAAGCCAGAGCGCGAGGCCGAGGAGGCGGGGATTGGAGAGGGGTGAGGTCACGCAGATCCAGTCATGTATACCGATAGTCCCTAGCCTACACGATAGATCAAGGCATTGGTGAACCTGATTGCGAAACGAAGTCAGGTAATCACCGACTGCCAATTGTGCCACGTTATGGCCAAGCCGCGCTTCGCAATCGCTCACACACATCAGAATGGAAGTAGGCTGCTCACTAAAGCCAAGAACAATTGCAATTAACTTTAATTTAGGCCAACGTACCCTTCACATCGCGTACACTTAATAGGGGGAATATTGTGGGCAGTAGCGGCAGTGGGAGTTTCTCTGACTATTCACGCAAACCGAGCCAGCCAGCAGGCAACGGGGGATCATCCGGCGGTAGCAGCGGCCAAGACCAGTGTCGCGAAGCCTTTAATGCAGGGCTTGAAGACGTTGGCTTGCATGACTTCTTCACTGCAAATGGCACAGTGCCACCCCGCGGAACCGAACTCACACTAGAGCTACGCAAACGAGTAGTGGCAATAGGTCCTGGTGGGTTAAGTGTTGGAGCACTGCCTACCAAGTTCAACTACTTGGCAGGATGCCTGCGCGAGGGGATTCAATACAAAGGCGTCATCGTGAACTCCTCGGCGACACCGCACCCTCGCGTCGATGCGGATTTTGCCGCGATATGAAAAACGAAACTCTCCTTGTGGTAGGCGAGATTTGCATTGACTTCACTTTGGGGACAGCCAACTCACCCGTGAAAATGCGGTTGGGAGGCATTGTTCACGCAGCAAGAGGACTTTGGGCCTCTGGCATTCAATATGCCGTTGCTGCAGTGTGCCCTGAATATTTGACCAACGAAGCCGAGACTTACCTTCGAAACCATGGCTGCCTTGACTTCATACGGCTAGGTGATGTTGTCGGAGCCCCAAACGTTTTTGTGATCGGCGATGTACGAGAGATTGGACATCAGGGTTACGAAAATCTCCTTCGAGATACGAAGAAAGTACGTTTACTCGACGCCAAAGCGCAGATCGTCAAATACACGAACATAGCATTATTTCCAGGTTCATTTGATCTCACACAGGTGACGACAGCATTTGATGAGAATGCGGCGATAACAGTTGATATCGCCTACGACATCAATTCATTAGATGACTTGAAGCCACTCTCAGGCCGGGTTTCAGCCATCGCAATTTCCACTTCTTCAGATTTATTCACATCTGTCGCAGTCAAGGATGTCTCTTCGCTTGTCTCCATCTGTCGAGATTTGGGCGCCAAGAGCTTGCTTTTGAAAGAGAACCGAGGCGGGAGCAGACTTTTCAACCTCAGCAGCGACGAGGTGGAGGCGATACCGGCTGTACTAGGCGAAACGGTAAATTCTGTTGGGGTCGGTGACGCCTATACCGCCGTTTTTGCAGGTCTCTGCAAGGCCGATCCCCAAACAGCTGCGTGGCGCGGCATGCAGGTTGCCACGAGATACGCTCAAACCACTTTCCCGGATGACCTTAAAAGGGATGTGCAACGAGATTTCAGTTTGACCATTGAAGAGATTCGAGGGCTCGGCGGAATAGTCCTGCCTTGGCACGAGCGAGCCCAGTTTGAAATCTACCTCGCTGCGCCTGATTTTTCTTAGAGTCCGTTTGGAAAGTCAGGGATGGGCATTCCGGCGTAGGAGGTTGCCGCCCATGGCGACGAGGATCATGGCCTG
>NZ_JARDJI010000017.1:0-110727 GCF_039907765.1 Mesorhizobium sp. CC13
GGTGAGTGCTGAAGCGTGGTAACTCCAGTCTCCTCGGTCCGGTCCGAATGGACAACCTCCCGAAAGCTCACAGCTAGGCCGCCTTGACGCGCTTGGGCGCCTTGTCCTTCTTCGGCGCGCAGATCAGCGCGGCGACGATCGCTGCAGGGCCGATGGCCCGGTAGTGCTTGGTGAGCTCGGCGTACTGGCTACGCGCTCGGTCCTGTTCGGCTTGTTTTCGTTTCATTGGTCTCTTCCCTAACGTCAGCTCTGCTGAGAGCGGCTGCAATTGCTTACGGATTCGGTCGAATTCGTGGCAATGCGGCGGCTTCTAGCCCGGCAATGTTTCATTACGGTGCCGGCATACTTAAAAAACTGTTTCAACAGGACGCCGTTGCGGCCGGATCGGTAAACTTTCATGACGCCGCGTCTTGACGGCAACATGGTGGAGGGCGATAACGCGGCCGATGAAAACGTCTTTCGCCATTTCCGGCATCTGCATTATTGGCTAGCGTTCGCGCTGGTCAGGACGTTTTCGCCTCCTCTTCACCAAAGACAGGTCAAACGCCCGGGCCAGCAGGCCACGGCGCCGCGCGTCCGTTCGGACGCGCAAAGGACGCCGTGAAACTGAAGTTGGGTGCATGATCTTTTCCGAAAATCGGAGATTTTCGGGGTCATGCACATGGGGAGTTTCATGTCTGACGCATTCAGGGGCTTGCGCCTTACCAACACGCTGACGCGCACGAAGGAAGACTTCGTGCCGATCGATCCGCAAAACGTGCGGATGTATGTCTGCGGCCCGACGGTCTACGACTTCGCCCATATCGGCAATGCCCGGCCGGTGATCGTCTTCGACGTGCTGTTCCGCCTGCTTCGCCATCTCTATGGCGGGGAGGCCGTCACCTATGTGCGCAACATCACCGACGTCGACGACAAGATCAACGCGCGCGCCCTGCGCGACTTCCCCGACCTGCCGCTGAACGAGGCGATCCGGCGCGTGACCGAGAAGACGGCCAACCAGTTCCACGCCGACGTCGCGGCACTCGGCTGCCTCGAGCCGACCTTCGAGCCGCGCGCCACCGAGTTCGTGCTGGCGCGGCCGGACGGCAAGACCGACATGATCTCGCTGATCGGGCGCCTGATCGAGCGCGGCCACGCCTATCAAGCCGAAGGCGAGGTGCTGTTCGACACCGCCTCGATGCCCGACTACGGGCAACTGTCGAAGCGCAACCTCGACGAACAGCAGGCCGGCGCCCGCATCGAGGTCGAGGCGCACAAGAAGAGCCCCGGCGATTTCGTGCTGTGGAAGCTGTCGTCCGCGGAAGAACCCGGCTGGGACAGCCCCTGGGGCCGTGGCCGGCCGGGCTGGCACATCGAGTGCTCGGCGATGTCGGAAGCCTATCTCGGCGAGGTATTCGACATCCATGGCGGCGGGCTCGACCTGATCTTCCCCCACCATGAGAACGAGATCGCCCAGTCGCGCTGCGCCCACGGCACCGACGTGATGGCCAATTACTGGCTGCACAACGGCTTCCTGCAGGTCGAGGGCCAGAAGATGTCCAAGAGCCTGGGCAACTTCTATTCGATCCACGAGTTGCTGGAGACCGAGAATTTCGGCGGCCGCAAATGGCCGGGCGAGGTGCTGCGGCTGGCGATGCTGATGACGCATTATCGCGAGCCGATCGACTTTTCGGTGCGCAAGCTGGAAGAGGCGGAGGTGGTGCTCGACGGCTGGTATCGCGCGATCGGCGATACGCCGGTGTCGGACGTTTCCTGCGCCGACGTGCTGGACGCACTCTGCGACGACCTCGGCACCGCAGGCGCGGTGACCGCCCTGCATGAGCTGCGCGCCCAGGCCGCCAAGGGCAGCGCCGGCGCGCGCGCCGGCCTCAAGACCAGCGCGGCCATGCTCGGGCTGCTCGGGCGGACCGAAGCCGAATGGTTCGCGGCCAAGGCGACGAGCGCGGCCATCGACGGCGATGCCATTGCCGGACGGATTTCCGCCCGTCTCGCCTTCATTCGCGACAGGAACTGGGCCGAGGCCGACAGGATCCGCGACGAACTGCTGGCTGAGGGCGTGCAGCTGAAGGACGGCAAGGACCCGGTGTCGGGCGAGCGCGTGACGACGTGGGAAGTGAAGCGGTGAATTGCTTGATGAAGCCAACGGATAGGTTGGAGGGACAGTACCCCCCTCTGTCCTGCCGGACTGTCCGGCAGGACAGAGGGGGGTGTGAAAGAGCGCGACACCTGAACATAACGCGATATGGAACGAGGGCCTGACCATGGGCCACGACCTCGTCCCTCGGCGTCAGCGCAAGAATGCCAAGGCCATGCGCCATGTCATGACCGAGGCCGAGCTGAACCTGTGGAATGAACTGCGCGCGCACAGGCTGATGGGGTTGGGATTCCGGCGGCAGGTTCCGATAGGACCCTACATAGTCGATTTTGCTTGTTCATCGCATCGCCTGATCGTTGAGGTCGACGGCAGCCAGCATGCGCAGGCCGAACAAGCCGAACGTGATTCGGTGAGGACCGGATATCTTCAGGCAAGCGGCTGGACCATCCTCCGCTTCTGGAACGACGACGTGCTTCGCGATATCGACAATGTCTGCGGCCACATTGTCGCGGCCGGGCAGGGAGGCGCGCTGGCGGCGGCGGGCATGAAGGAGGAGTTCGTGCAATGATCGACCATACGGGCATATCCGTCGCCGATTTCGGCAAGGCGAAGGCTTTCTACGACAAGGCGTTCGCGCCGCTCGGCGCTTCTCTGCTGATGATGGTGCCGCCCGAGCACACCGGCGGCGTCAAGGTCGGCGGCTACGGGCGCGAGCGGCCGGTGTTCTGGCTGCACGAGGCGCCGGCTGGGCCGGGGCGGCATTACGCCTTCACCGCACGCAGCCGGGCCGAAGTCGATGGCTTTTACGCCGCCGCGATCGCCGCCGGTGGCAAGGACAATGGCGGGCCGGGGCTCAGGCCGCACTACCATCCCGACTACTACGCCGCCTTCGTCCATGACTCCGACGGTAACAACATCGAGGCCGTGTGCCATGTTCCCGGGTGAAGGGGTGACGCCATGAGCCTCGACAACAGGCCGCATTATTCCGGCGGGTGCCAGTGCGGCGCCGTGCGCTTCCATGTCGAGGGCGCGCTCGGCGGCGCATCCGTCTGCCACTGCCGCATGTGCCAGAAGGCATTCGGCAATTTCTACGCGCCGCTGGTCTCGGTGCATCGGGATGCGAAGCTTGTCTGGACCCGCGGCGAGCCGAAGAAGTTCCGCTCGTCGAACTTTGCCTTTCGCGGCTTCTGCGCCGACTGCGGCACGCCGCTGACCTATGAGGCGCCGGACGGGGTGGCGCTGGCGATCGCCGCCTTCGACGAGCCGGAGGAGATCGCGCCGACAGTGCAATGGGGGCTCGAGGGCAAGCTGCCCTATGTCGACCACGTCCACGAATTGCCGGGCTATGCGACCGAGGACGACCCGGACGCGGCGGACTTCGTCAACGACATCGTCTCCTACCAGCATCCCGACCACGACACCGAACAATGGCCTTTGGGGGAAAGTTCATGACGGAGAAGGTGAGAACAGGCGGCTGCCAGTGCGGCGCAGTCCGCTTCCGCATCCGGGGCGCGCTTGGGCGCACGTCGATCTGCCATTGCCGCATGTGCCAGAAGCAGTTCGGCTCGTTTTTCGGTGCCTTTGTCGCAGTGCCAGCGGATAGCGTCGAATGGGTCCGCGAGGAGCCGAGCTACTTCCAGTCGTCGGTCAACATTGCCAGGGGCTTCTGCCAGCGCTGCGGCACGCCGATGACCTACCGCCAGCCGGACGCGCTCGAGATCTCCATTGGTGCCTTCGACGACCGCTCCGATCTCGCACCGACGATCCAGATCAACCATGGCTTCCGCTTGCCGTGGGTCGAAACGATCTTCGACCAGCCTGTCCACGACAACCCCGACTACTACAAGCGGCAGGAGCAGATCATCTCCTTCCAGCATCCCGACGAAGAGACGGCCAACTGGCCCGAGCATGGACTGAAACTATGAGCACTGAACTGCGCGGCCTCTATCCCGAGATCGAACCCTTCGACAGCGGCATGCTGGACGTCGGCGACGGCCACAGCATCTATTGGGAGCGCTGCGGCACCAAGGGAGGCAAGCCCGCCGTGTTCCTGCATGGCGGCCCGGGCGGAGGCATCTCGCCCAAGCACCGGCGCCTGTTCGACCCAAAACTCTACGACATCGTGCTTTTCGACCAGCGCGGCTGCGGCAAGTCGGTGCCGAACGCCTCGCTGGAGGCCAACACGACCTGGCACCTGGTGGCCGACATCGAGCGGCTGCGCGAGATGGCCGGCTTCGACAAGTGGCTGGTGTTCGGCGGCTCCTGGGGCTCGACGCTGGCGCTCGCCTATGCCGAAACGCATCCCGGCCGGGTCAGCGAACTCGTGGTGCGCGGCGTCTACACGCTGACCCGCGCCGAACTCGAATGGTACTACCAGTTCGGCGTCTCGGAGATGTTTCCCGACAAGTGGGAGCGCTTCCAGGCGCCGATCCCCGAGGCCGAGCGCGGCGACATGATGGCCGCCTACCGCAAGCGGCTGGTGGGCGACGACCGCCAGGCGCAGGTGGAGGCGGCCCTTGCCTGGAGCACCTGGGAGGGCGAGACGATCACGCTGCTGCCCGACCCCGACACCAGCGGCAAGTTCGGCGAGGACGACTTCGCCATCGCCTTTGCCCGCATCGAGAACCATTATTTCGTCCATGCCGGCTGGCTGGAGGAAGGGCAATTGATCCGCGACGCCCACAAGCTGCACGGCATCCCGGGCGTCATCGTGCACGGGCGCTACGACATGCCGTGCCCGGCGAAGTATGCCTGGGCGCTGCACAAGGCCTGGCCCCAGGCCGAGTTCCACCTGATCGAAGGTGCGGGCCACGCTTATTCGGAGCCGGGGATCTTGGATCAACTGGTCAGGGCGACGGACAGGTTCGGGGGGAAGGCTTGATTATGTATCGCGCTTCTTCGCACCCCCCTCTGTCCTGCCGGACATCTCCCCCACGAGGGGGGAGATCAGCCGGCACGCCGGCTTTCGCCAATCGCCGGCGTTGCAGGACGGAGCGAAGCGTCAATACTGCCAATCTCCCCCCTCGTGGGGGAGATGTCCGGCAGGACAGAGGGGGGCGCCAAAGAGCATCTGCCCTCAAGGTGTTGCCATGAAAGAACGCATCTATCTCTTCGACACGACGCTGCGGGACGGCCAGCAGACGCCGGGCATCGACTTTTCCGTCGAGGACAAGATCGCGATCGCCGGCATGCTCGACGAGTTCGGCGTCGATTACGTCGAGGGCGGCTATCCGGGCGCCAACCCGACCGACACGGCCTTCTTCTCCGAAAAGCGCACCAGGCGGGCGAAGTTCGTCGCCTTCGGCATGACCAAGCGGGCGGGGGTGTCGGCCTCCAACGACCCGGGCATCGCCGCACTCGTGCAGGCGAAGTCGGACGCCGTCTGCTACGTCGCCAAGAGCTGGGACTACCATGTACGCGTGGCGCTCGGCGTCAGCAACGAGGAGAACCTCGAGTCGATCCAGGCTTCGGTCGAGGCGGCGCGTGCCGCGGGCAAGGAGCCGATGGTCGACTGCGAGCACTTCTTCGACGGCTTCAAGGCCAATCCCGACTATGCGCTGGCCTGCGCGCGGACCGCCTACGAGGCCGGTGCGCGCTGGGTGGTGCTGTGCGACACCAATGGCGGCACCCAGCCGTCCGAGGTGGGCGACATCGTCGCCAGGGTGATCGCCGGCGGCATCCCGGGGCAGAATCTCGGCATCCACGCCCATGACGACACCGGCCAGGCGGTGGCCAACTCGCTGGCCGCCATCGAAGCCGGCGTGCGCCAGGTCCAGGGCACCATCAACGGCATCGGCGAGCGCTGCGGCAACGCCAACCTCGTGACCATCATCCCGACGCTGGCGCTCAAGCCGCATTTCGCCGACCGCTTCGAGACCGGCATCTCGGCGCAGGCGCTCGGCGGCATCTCGCGCCTGTCGCGGGCCTTCGATGAACTGCTCAACCGCGCGCCCGAGGCGCAGGCGCCCTATGTCGGCGCATCCGCCTTCGCCACCAAGGCCGGCATCCACGCCTCGGCAATCGCCAAGGAGCCCAAGACCTACGAGCACGTGCCGCCGGAAACGGTGGGCAACCGCCGCAAGGTGATGGTGTCGGACCAGGGCGGCAAGGCCAACTTCATCGCCGAACTCAGGCGGCGCGGCATCGACGTGCCCAAGGACGATCACAGGCTCGACGCGCTGATCTCGGTGGTCAAGGAGCGCGAGGCCGAGGGTTATGCCTATGAGGGCGCCGACGCGAGTTTCGAGCTTCTGGCGCGCAAGATGCTGCACGGGGTGCCCGAATTCTTCAACGTCACCAGCTTCCGCTGCATGGTCGAGCGCCGCTTCGACGCCAACGGCAACCTCAAGACGGTTTCCGAGGCGATCGTGAAGGTGGTGGTCGACGGCGAGGAGAAGATGTCGGTGGCCGAGGGGCACGGCCCGGTCAACGCGCTCGACATCGCCCTGCGCAAGGACCTCGGCAAGTTCCAGGACGAGATCGGCGACCTGGAGCTGGCCGACTTCAAGGTGCGCATCCTCAACGGCGGCACCGAGGCGATCACCCGCGTCCTGATCGAATCGCATGACGGGACCGGCGCGCGCTGGTGGACGGTAGGCGTTTCCGAGAACATCATCGACGCCTCGTTCCAGGCGCTGATGGATTCGATCGTCTACAAGCTGATGAAGAACCGCGACATGGCGGGCCTGGTGGCGGCGGAGTAGAGCGCATGGAGGTGCAGCAATTTTTTAAAGAGATTTACATCTTTGAAATAGACAGGAAGGACAGGCTGGATTCTGGAATTGCTGTTATATTGACAGCAATAACTGGCGTTGTAGTATCAATGGTATTCATTATTGGGATTATATCTAAGGAAAATTTTGAATGGAGTGGATTGGTATTTCTGTTCTTTTCGGTTTGTTCATTTTCAATTGCGATATCTGTTATATTTTTGGTCGTCGGATTTCACGGGCGATCATACAAATATCTTGATTATCCGAGGGAGCTTAAGGAGTATTATGATAAACTTGAGCTGTTCTACAAAGGAGATAATTCGGAGGCCAAATCTGAATTCACAAGTGCTATAACGAGACAGTTTATCGAATTTGGTACTCACAATGCGAGAGCCAATGATGAAAAGTCTGAAAATTATTTTCAGGCAAAGCGCTGGTTCGCATGGAGCTTGCTTCCGTTCGCGTGTGGGGCGATTGTATTTGGAGCCTTCCTCGTTTTCGGCACGGAGGTATGAAGTGGGTGACGACAAAGAAGAACAGCGACCGCGTGACGAGCAAAAGCCCGAGCCCCCTGCGGGGAGAGAGATCCGGGAAGGCTATGAGCCTCAACGCACAAAATAGCCATCTTCCCATCTAATTGCGCATCTCTGCTAGCGCAGGCCCGGCCGATTGATCCATCAACGGAAAGCGGCTGGACCATCAGTATTTTGAAATGGCTTCGGTGGTCTGCCGGGCGCATAGGTTCGCGCCATGAGCACACAAGCGCCTGCGATTTCCCGCGACGAAGCTTCGCGCGGCTTTCTCTTCGCCCTTTCGGCCTACCTGATGTGGGGCTTCCTGCCCTTCTACATGAAGGCCGTCGCGCACATTCCCTCGCCCGAGGTGATCGCCCACCGCATCGTCTGGTCGATCCCGATCGCCGCCCTGCTGCTCTGGTGGCTTGGCCGCACAGCGGACATCAGGGTGGCCCTGCGTACGCCGCGCACCTTGGCGCTGGGCGCGCTGACGGCCGGCCTCATCACCATCAACTGGGGCGTCTATGTCTGGGCGATCGCCAACGACCGGGCCCTCGAGACGGCGCTCGGCTACTACATCAACCCGCTGTTCACCGTCTTCCTGGGCGCCGTCGTGCTCGGCGAGAAGCTGACCCGGGCGCAGATCCTGGCCATCGGGCTCGCCGTGGTCGCCGTGGCGCTGCTGACCTGGGATACCGGCGGATTGCCGTGGGTCTCCATCGTGCTTGCCCTTTCCTGGGGCTTCTACGCCCTGTTCAAGAAGACGCTGCCGATCGGGCCGGCGCAGGGCTTCTTCCTCGAGGTGCTGCTGCTCGGCATCCCGGCGCTGGGCTACATCCTCTACCTGCAGTCGTCCGGCGTCGGCCATTTCACCACCACGGGCATGGCCGACGTCTGGCTGCTGCTTGGCTGCGGCGTCGTCACCGCGGTGCCGCTGATCCTGTTTGCCAACGGCGCCAAGCTGCTCAGGATGTCGACCATCGGCATCATGCAGTACATCGCCCCGACGATGATCTTCGTCATCGCCATCTTCATTTTCCGCGAGCCGTTCTCGAGCGAACGCGCCATTGCCTTCGCGCTGATCTGGGCGGCGCTCGCGATCTACACGTGGTCGATGTTTTCGGAACGCAGCAAGGGCGGCTGACGAGACCGGACGGAGGAGACGATGTACCAACTCTATATCGCCAACAAGAACTACTCGTCCTGGTCGCTGCGGCCATGGGTGCTGATGCGGGCGCAGGGCATCGACTTCGCCGAGCGGCAGGTGCCGTTCGGGAACCTGCCGGGCTATCCGGATTTCCGCTCCTTTTCGCCGACGGGCAGCGTTCCGTGCCTGATCGACGGCGGCCTGACCGTGTGGGACTCGATGGCGATCGTCGAATACCTGGCCGAGCGCCATCACGGCGTCTGGGCGGAAGATGCCGTCGCCCGCGCCTGGTCGCGTTCGGCCGCGGCCGAGATGCATTCCGGCTTCCGCAGCCTGCGCAACATCTGCGGCATGAGCTGCGGCGTGCGCGTGGCGCTCGGCGAGCGCCCGGCCGACCTGGAAAAGGACATCGCGCGGATCGGCGAGCTGTGGAACCAGGGGCTCGAACGCTTCGGCGGCCCGTTCCTGGCGGGGCGGCACTTCACTGCCGTGGACGCCTTCTTCGCCCCGGTGGTGTTCCGGGCGCTGACCTACGGGCTCGATTTCGGCGGCCGCGCCGGGACCTATGTCGCAACCATGCTGGCAACCCCGGCGATGCGCGAATGGTATGACGCTGGCCTGGCGGAGACCTGGCGCGACCAGCCGCACGAGGACGAGATCGCGGCGTCCGGCACCATCACCGCCGACCTGCGCGCCCGCGCCTGAGCGGCCGCTCACATCTTGTCGATGAGCGACTGGACGCCTTCGGTGGGCGTGGCGTCCGCGCCTGCCGCGACCAAGATGGCGGCGACCACCGCTTCGGGCTCGTCGATGACGAGCGGCTGCACCAGATGCGAGGTATGGACGAAGCCTTCGGTCCGCATGTGATCGATGAGCGACAGCATCGGGTCCCAGAAGCCGTTGACGTTGGCGAAGGCGATCGGCTTGCGGTGATGGCCGAGCTGCGCCCAGGTCATCACCTCGACGATCTCCTCGACCGTGCCGATGCCGCCGGGAAGCGCCACGAAGGCGTCGGACTTCTCGAACATCGCATGCTTGCGCTGGTGCATGTTGTCAGTGATGACGAGCTCGTCGAGCCGGCCGAGCGCGCTCTCGGTCGCTTCCTTGTTCATCAGGAAGCGCGGTATGATGCCGGTGACCTTGCCGCCGGCGCGCCGGGAGCCATCGGCGACCGCGCCCATGACGCCCTTGGTGCCGCCGCCATAGATGAGCCGCAGTCCAGCCTTGGCGATCGAGCGGCCGAGCAGATGGCCGGCCTTGATGTAGACCTCATCGCGGCCCGGCGAGGAGCCGCAATAGACGCAGATGGATCGAATCGTGTTCATGCCTGATTGGGTATTGCGTCTGTGGGCAGGGTCAAGCCCGCACGGGGCTTTTTCTTGTCGCTGCCGGCAAAACAAGGTAGACCCGTCGCGCGGCTAGGGGCAGGAACAGTAATGGCAATCAATCCGTTGAAAATCTTCCTTCTGGCAGCTGGCGGCTCGGCCGCGGCTGCCGGTGTTGCATATGTGTCGGGCGTGCTCGATCCTTACCTCGCGCCGCCGCCGGCGGCGGTGGCGAGCCTGCAGGCTCCGGCCACGCCCGCGCCTGCCGCGCCGAGCGCGCCCGAGGCTGCCGAGCCGGCCAAGCCCGCGGCCGAAGCCACGGCTCCGGCCCAGCCGGCAGCAGGGGTGGTGCCGCCGTCCTTCGATGTCGTCCGCGTCGAGGAGAACGGCTCGCTGGTGATCGCCGGCAAGGCCCCGGCCAGCGCCAAGGTCGAGATCGTCACCGGCTCCAAGGTCATCGGCGCGGCGACGGCCGGCACCGACGGTGACTTCGCCGTGGTGCTCGACAAGCCGCTCGAGCCGGGCGACTACCAGATCGTGCTGCGCTCGACCGCTCCCGACAACCTGGTCGCCACGTCGACCGAGACGGCGGTGGTTTCCGTTCCCGAGCAGCCGGGCGGTCAGGTGCTGGCGCTGGTCGAGGAGCCGGGCAAGCCGTCGCAGCTGATCACCGTTCCCAAGGCGCCGGCCGAACCGGCTGCGCCGTCCGCGCCCGACCAGCCGGCGCAGGGTGCGGCGACCGTGGCGCCGGCCGCGCCGCAGACAGCCCCTGCGACGCCCGAGGCGGCCGCCAAGGTCAAGGTCGCCGTCGAGGCGGTCGAGATCGAGGGCAAGAAGGTGTTCATCGCCGGAACCGCCGACGCCGGCCGCAAGGTACGCGCCTATGCCAACGAGACCTTGATCGGCGAAGCCGTGACCTCGCCCGAGGGCCGCTTCCTGATCGAGGCCGAGCGCGAACTGCCGGTGGGCGACTATATCGTCCGCGTCGATGCGCTCGAGGCCGACGGCGCCAAGGTGGCGGCGCGCGCCGCGGTACCCTTCACGCGCGAGCCGGGCGAGGCGGTGGCCGCCGTGGCCCCCGCTCAGCCCGCACCGGCAGAGACGCAGCCGGCAGCGCCTGCCGGGCAGGCCGGAACCCAGTCTGAAGCACCGGCTGCGGGCACCTCCGACAAGCCCGCCGAGGTGGCGGCTGCCCCGAGCGTGCCCGAAAAGCCGGCCGAGACCGCAGCGGCACCCGCCGCCCCCGCCGGCGAGACGCCGGCGGCGACGGCGCCGAAGCTGCAGCCGGTCAACGGTGCGGTGATCATCCGCCGCGGCGATTCTTTGTGGCGCATCTCGCGCCGCGTCTACGGCTACGGCGTGCGCTACTCGACCATCTACCTCGCCAACCAGGACCAGATCAGCGATCCCGACCGCATCTGGCCGGGCCAGGTGTTCCGCGTTCCGGAGAAGTCCAAGGAAGGCGAAGCCGCCAACATGGACGCCATGGGCGAGCAGGCGATGCCCGCCCAGGCGCCCAAGCAGTAGGAGCACGGTTTTCCGGCAATTGCGGTTGCGAAGGTTAAATTCATCGTCTATCGTCGATAGACGATGAAGGCCTTCCATCCAGATCCGCGTTGCGGCGCCGCCTCCAGCGAGGACGTGGCCCAGAAGCTTGCGGCGCTCGCGCATCCGGCGCGGCTGCAGATCCTGAGGCGGCTCGGCGGCGGCAGGTCGTGCTGCTGCAAGGAGGTGGTCGAGCATCTCGACCTCGCCCAGTCGACCGTTTCCCAGCATCTGAAGATCCTCGTCGAGGCCGGGCTGGTGCGTTATGCGCCGGAGCGGCAGCGCTCCCGCTACCAGATAAATGATGCGGCGCTGGCCGAGGTTTCGGCCTCGGTCGCCGCGCTCGTCGAATCCTGCTGCGCCGTCGACGGCGCCGACTGCTAATCAAGGCAAGACCAGTGGCAAACAAGACCGTTTCCGCCGATCGCGGCTCGACCTTCAGCACGATCAAGAACCTGTGGCCCTACATGTGGCCGGACGATCGCCCCGACCTCAAGATGCGCGTCGTCTGGGCTACGGTGTTCCTGGTCGTCGCCAAGCTGACGCTGGTGGCCGGACCGTATTTCTTCAAATGGGCGACCGACGCGCTGGCCGGCGACCAGCGTTCGCCCCTGGCGCTGCCGGCCTTCCTGCTCGCGCCGGTCATGCTGGTGGTCGCCTACAATGTCGTGCGTATCGTCCAGCTCGGCTTCAACCAGTTGCGCGACGCGCTGTTTGCCAGCGTCGGCCAATATGCGGTCCGCCAGCTTGCCCACCGGACCTTCGTGCACATGCACGAGCTGTCGCTGCGCTTCCATCTCGAGCGCCGGACTGGCGGCCTGTCGCGCATCATCGAGCGCGGCACCAAGGGCATCGAGACCATCGTCCGCTTCACCATCCTCAACACCGCCCCGACCGTCCTCGAATTCGCGCTGACGGCCGGCATCTTCGCCTTCGCCTATGGCTGGAAATATGTGGCCGTGGTGGCCGTCACCGTGTGGCTGTATGTCTGGTTCACGGTCAAGGCGAGCGACTGGCGCATCGCCATCCGCCGCGAGATGAATGATTCCGATACAGACGCCAACACCAAGGCGATCGATTCGCTGCTCAATTTCGAGACGGTGAAATATTTCAACAACGAGCGCATGGAGGCCGAGCGCTTCGACCGCTCGATGGCGCGATACGAGCGCGCGGCGACCAAGACCTGGACTTCGCTGGGTTGGCTCAACTTCGGTCAGGGCGTCATCTTCGGCCTGGGCATGACCGTGATCATGTGGATGTCGGCGCGGGAGGTGATGGCCGGCACGCAGACGGTGGGCGACTTCGTCTTCGTCAACGCCATGCTGATGCAGCTTTCCGTGCCGCTCAACTTCATCGGCATGATCTACCGCGAGATCCGCCAGGGCCTGACCGACATCGAGAAGATGTTCGACCTGCTCGACGTCGAGCAGGAGGTGGTCGACAGGCCCGGCGCCAAGGCGCTGGTGGTCGGGACCGGCCGCGTCGAGTTCCGCGACGTGCATTTCGCCTATGACAAGAACCGGCAGATCCTGAAGGGCGTGAGCTTCGAGGTTCCGGCCGGCAAGACGGTCGCCATCGTCGGCCCCTCGGGCGCCGGCAAGTCGACGATCTCGCGGCTGCTGTTCCGCTTCTACGACATCCAGCAGGGCGCGATCCTGATCGACGGCCAGGACCTGCGCGACGTGACGCAGGAAAGCCTGCGCGGGTTGATCGGCATGGTGCCGCAGGACACGGTGCTGTTCAACGACACCATCGCCTACAACATCCGCTACGGCCGCACGAACGCCGACGAGGAGGACGTGCGCAAGGCGGCGGAACTCGCCCAGATCTCGGGCTTCATCGAGCGCATGCCCGACGGCTACAAGTCGATGGTCGGCGAGCGCGGGCTGAAGCTCTCGGGCGGCGAGAAGCAGCGTGTGGCGATCGCCCGCACCATCCTCAAGGCGCCGCCGATCCTGATGCTGGACGAGGCGACCTCGGCGCTCGACACCCAGACCGAGCAGGACATACAGAGCGCGCTCGACATGGTCAGCAAGGGGCGCACCACGCTGGTCATCGCCCACCGCCTGTCGACCGTCATCTCCGCCGACGAGATCATCGTGCTCGAGGACGGCAGGATCGCCGAACGCGGCACCCATGCCGACCTGCTCAGGCACCGCGGCCTCTACGCCAGGATGTGGGATCGCCAGCGCGAGGCGAACGAGGCCGAGGAGCGGTTGCGCAAGGTGCGCGAGGAGGACGAGCTCGGCGTCATTGCGCGCCGGCGCACGCCGGAGGTCGCCGAGCGCAGCTGAGCGGAAAGGGTGCTGCCGCTGCGCCGATGTCGCGTTGCGGCGGCTGTCCGTTTCCGGTAAGCACTCCGGAACCTCAACAGCCGGGGCAGCCCCTTCATGAGCATAGCCGACACGATCCGCAACGCCTTTGTTCCGGTCCATCGCGAGGGCTACCCTTTCATCGCCGGATTCGCGGCCGTTGCCGTTCTTCTGGGGCTTTTCTCGACCTCGCTGTTCTGGATCGGGGCGATCCTGACGGCCTGGTGCGCCTACTTCTTCCGCGACCCCGAGCGGGTCACGCCGCTCGACGACAGACTGGTCGTCAGCCCGGCCGACGGCGTGGTTTCGGCCGTCGGCCCCGCCGTGCCGCCGCGCGAACTCGGCCTCGGCGCGACCGAGATGACCCGCATCTCGGTGTTCATGAACGTCTTTTCCTGCCACGTGAACCGTGCGCCGGTGCGCGGCAAGATCGTCCGCATCGAGCACCGCCCGGGCAAGTTCCTCAATGCCGAGCTCGACAAGGCGAGCCAGGAGAACGAGCGCAACGGCTTAGTCATCGACAGCCCGAACGGGCAGGTGGCCGCGGTGCAGATCGCCGGCCTGGTGGCCCGGCGCATCGTCTGCTGGGCGGACGTCGGCGGCAACATCGCGGTCGGCGAGCGCTTCGGCCTGATCCGCTTCGGCTCCCGCGTCGACGTGTTCCTGCCCGCCAATGCGGTTCCGCGCGTCGCCGTCGGCCAGACGGCCGTGGCCGGCGAGACTGTGCTGGCAGAATTCGGCGGGGCGAGCCACGCGCCGCTGGTACGGGTTTCCTGACGATGGTGGCGCCGTTCAAGCCCTTCGAGCCGCATGGGCGCGGCGGTCCGCGCATCCGCGAGATCCCGCTGCGCCTGGTGCTGCCCAACCTCATCACGGTGCTCGCCATATGCGCCGGCCTGTCGGGGATCAGGCTCGCCTTCGAGGGGCGCTTCGAGCCCGCCGTGGTGATGGTGCTGGTCGCCGCCTTCCTCGACGGCATCGACGGCCGGCTCGCCCGCATGCTCAAGGCGACGTCGAAATTCGGCGCGCAGATGGATTCGCTGGCCGACATCGTCAATTTCGGCGTGGTGCCGGCGCTCGTGCTCTACGCCTTCCTGCTCGACCGCGCCGGCTCGCTCGGCTGGATCGCGGCGCTGCTCTTCACCATCGCCTGCGGACTGAGGCTCGCCCGCTTCAACGTGCTCGACGACGACCTCGAGCGACCGGCCTGGCAGGCCGAGTATTTCGTCGGCGTTCCGGCTCCTGCGGGTGCGGTGGTGGTGCTGGCGCCGATGTACCTGGCCTTCCTGGGGCTGGAGCCCACGCGCACGGTAGCCTATGCCGGCACGGCCTTTGCCATCCTGGTCGCCTTCCTGCTGGTCAGCCGGCTGCCCGTCTATTCCGGCAAGAGGCTCAGGATCAGGCGCGAATACCTGCTACCGGTGATGCTGGCGGCGGTGTTCTACGTGCTTCTGCTGACTGTCTATCCGTGGCAGACGCTGACCGCTTCGGTCGCGGGCTATCTCCTGTTCCTGCCGCTGAGCGCCAGCGCCTATGCGCGCCGGGCCAAGATCGAGGCGGCAGCCGAAGCCGCCGCTGTCGAGGCAACGGCCGAAACGCCCGATACCACGACGCCTGAGGCCTAAGCGGCCGCCAGGCCCAGCTGCTCGATCGCCATGCGGCGCGCCGTCACGTAGTCGGTCTTGCCGGAGCCGAGCACCGGCAATTCCCCGACCTTGACGATGTCGTGCGGGACCATGAGGTCGGCCACGCCGGCCTGCTTGCCGTAGAGCCGCAGCGTCTCGGCATCGGCATTGCCGGCGGTGGTGACGAGCACGATGCGCTCGCCCTTGCGCTTGTCGGGCACGGCGACGGCGGCGTGATGCTCCTCGGGCCACAGCGACTGCACCAGCATCTCGACCGCGCCGAGCGACACCATCTCGCCGGCGATCTTGGCGAAGCGCTTGGCGCGGCCGCGGATGGTCAGGAAGCCCTCGCGATCCACCGAAACGATGTCGCCGGTGTCGTGCCAGCCGTCGAGCGGCTGCAATTCGCCCGGCCGGTCGGCGGTCATGTAGCCCATCATCATGTTGGGGCCGGTGAGCCAGAGCTGGCCGCCTTCGCCGACGCCCTCGACCGGCTCGAGCCGCATGCGGATGCCCGGCAGCAGCCGACCCACCGTGCCGTCGCGGTTGTGGGTGGCGGTGTTGACGGCAACGACCGGCGCGGCCTCGGTCAGCCCATAGCCCTCGACGATCTCGGCGCCGAAGCGGTCGCGCCAGACGCGGCGCGTCTCCTGGCGGACCGGCTCGGCGCCGGCGACGACGAAGCGCAGGCTCGAAAAGTCGCCGTCCTCCGCCGTCCGCGCATAGGCGGACAGGAAGGTGTCGGTGCCGAACATGATGGTCGGGCGGGCCTTGCGGGCGATGTCGGGGATCAGCTTGTAGTGCAGCGGCGAGGGATAGAGGAACAGCCGCACGCCGGTCAGCAGCGGCAGGATGGTGCCGCCGGTCAGGCCGAAGGAATGGAAGGCCGGCAGCACGTTGAGCAGCTTGTCGGCGGGCGAGATGGAGATGCGGGCCTCCGCCTGCATGGCATTGGCGATCAGGTTGCGGTGCGACAGCACCACCGCCTTGGGCGTGCCCTCAGAGCCCGAGGTGAACAGGATGACGGCGGGTTTCGACGCGTTTTGCGGCCGCAGCGGGCGATGCCACTGCAGGGCGGCAGCCGCCTTCTCGGGCGCCGAAACGCCTTTGCGAAGCTCCTCCAGCCAGACCATGCGGGCACCGGCCTGCTCGATCGCGGCGACGACGTCGGCGAGATCGGCCTTTTCGATGAAGGCCCTCGAGGAGACGACGACCCTGATCTCGGCGGTCCTGATCGCCGAGGCGACGTTGGCCGGCCCCGCGGTGTAGTTGACCATCGCCGCAACCCGGGCGGCCGAAACCAGCCCCATCAGCGCGATGACCAGCCCGTTGGCGTTGGGCAGGAGCACGCCGACGGCGTCGCCCGGTGCCGACACGGCCTCCAGGCGACGGCCGATCACGCGCGCGCCCGTCATCAGCATGCGGTAGCTCAGGGCACCGGTGACCACGTCCTCGACGATCGTCCGCGACGGGCCGTAGCGCTCGGCGGCGTCGCACATGGCATGGAAAAGCCCGCCGTCCAGCTCGGCGGCGGCAAGGCGCGCCTCGGCGAAGCGGTCGAAGAAGGCGTTGGCGGAGGTGGTGTTGGCAGTGCCGGCGCGCTCGCCAAGTTCGGCTATGGTCATCGGCGCGAGCGCCGCGATGCCAAGGCGCGGGAACCAGCTGCGCGGCGCCTGCTTCGACGGGGTCAGCGACGACGGCAGGTGGCGCGCGCCGCCGACGAAGATGGGGACTATGCGAGCGTCGGCCTGCATGGCGATGCGGGCGACGGCGCGGAACAGGCGGAACGACTTCACGTCCGGTTCGACGCTGTCGGGGAAATAGACCGCGAGGCGGCCCTTGCCGCGGAGCACGCGCACGAGCCGGCGGCTGACGAAGACATGCTCGGCGTTGAAGACGATGTTGCGCGCCAGCGTTCGCCAGGGGTCGAGCCAGTGTGCATCGGCCGATGCCTCGTCGAGGATGTGCAGCGTGTCGTCGGGGAGCAGCGACAGCATCAACGCCGGTTCGATGCGCGACTGGTGCGAGACCACGTAGATAGCCGGGGCGGGCGCTGTGCGGGCGTCGCGCGTGGCGTCGTCGCGGATGCGGTAGACCAGCTTGAACGGGACGTAGAGCAACGCCTGGCGGAAACGAATGCCGAGTGTGTAGGCCAGCACGCCCGCAGCGAGCGCCCAGACGGCCGCGACGCCTAGCAACACAGCACTGGCCAGCAGCATGCCGCACCTCCCAATGCACGCGGTCGTGGACCGCACACCATGAAACTAGACGATGCCGACGCAAGGTCAATTCGCATCGTCTCCCCAATCCCTTTGCCCCAAACAGGAAAAAGCCGGTCTTGCGACCGGCTTGAAGTCTAGGGACGGGTGGAGGGGATGGGGGGATGGGGCAACCCGTCCTGGGCGCTATAACGTGCTCGCGGCCAAATGGTTCCGGCGCCGTCACACATTTTGTGACTGGCCACGGGCAGCGATGGGCCGGCGGGCGGTGTTCCAGTCGCGCCAGGCGTGCGCGAACACCGCCGAAAGCACGATGGCGCCGCCGGCGAGGCTCGCCGCCGGCGGGACTTCGGACAGGAACAGCCACGCGAAGAATATGCCAATCGGCACCTCGGCGGTGCCGATGAGGCCTGCTTCGGCCGCCGGTATGCGGCGCGCGCCCTCGGTCCAGAGCACGACGGCCAGCGCGAAGGCGAAGCCGAAAGCTGCGAGCAGGGGTACGTCGCGGGCCGAGGTCGCGAGCGGATCGGCCACGAACCAGGCGGGCAGGACGCCGAGGAACGCCGAAACGGCGCCCGCCCACACCACCGGGGCGGTGCGGAAGCGGCGGACGAGGGCGGCATAGAGGGCGAAGGCGAAGGTCGTCACCAGGGCCAGGAAATCGCCGAAGGCGTGGCCGCCGCCCAGTCCGGACCCGACCATGATGGCCACGCCTGCCAGGCAGGCGGTCGCGGCGACGGCCGTCTCGCGCCGGAAGGCCTCGTTTGCCAGCACCCACGCCATGAGTGCCACCACAAACGGCACGGTGGCGTAGATGACCACGACATTGGCGACATAGGTGTTCTTGAACGAGGCGATGAAGGCGATGCTGGCGAACGTGCCGAGCCCGGCGAGCAGCCAGCCCTGCCAGCCGAGATGGAGGCTCTCGCCGCCGCCGCGGGCGCGGCGCCAGAGGACATAGGCCGAGATCAGGACGCCGCCGACCAGTCCGCGCCAGGAGGTGACGGTCAGCGGATCGGCTTCGATGGATTTGGTCAGTATGCCCGCGAGTCCGAAGACCCCGGCCGAGAGGGCAACGAGGGCCATGCCTAGCCTGTGTTCTGCCTGCGTGCCGGCCACGCCCGCCATCGAACCTCTCCCTGCCGAACAGGAGCTTAGCCTAATCGGCGCCAACTGCCAGCCTTGTGTCAGGAGTGGGCGCCCGGCTAGCATACGGCGCGCAAAGCCGGAGGAAGGTCATGGATGCTGCAGGATTGAAGGCGCTGCAGGCGCCGCTCAAGGAAGCCTATCGCGAGGATGCCGGACGCGCCTTGATCACGCTCAGGGCGAGGGGAGCGGTCGACGACCAGTCGATCGCCTGCAAGGTCGATACCGGCAAGGCGATGGTAACCGCCGGACTGCATCCCGCGACCGGCGGCACCGGTCTCGAACTCTGCTCCGGCGACATGCTGCTCGAGGCGCTCGTGGCCTGTGCCGGGGTGACGCTGAAGGCCGTGGCGACCGCTCTCGAATTCCGCCTCGGCGAAGCGGTGGTGTCGGCCGAGGGCGACCTCGACTTCCGCGGCACCCTCGGGGTCGCCAGGGATGCGCCGGTGGGATTCCGCGCCATAAGGCTTGCCTTCAAGCTGGACACGGACGAGCCGAAGGAGCGCATCGACGCCCTCATCAAGCTGACCGAGCGCTACTGCGTGGTATTCCAGACTCTGAGCGTCCGCCCCGAGCTGTCGGTGACGGCCGAGCGGTGAGGAACCGCAGGATCGCCGACCAGCTCAGTTGGCGGCGAAGCAGTAGAACAGGCCGTCGCCGCCGGTGCCCTTGAGCGCCTCCTGGCCGCAGCCGCCGCGCGAGGGGTGCGAGGAATTCCACGACTTGGCGGCAGCCGAATCGTCGAGCCCCATGCGGTCGTGGTGGCCCATCATCGCCACGCCCTCGCCGTCGCTGGTCCAGTCGCCGCAGGTCTGGTCGGCGATCCTGGTCCCGTCCGGTTTCGAGCCGGTGAGAATGTCGTGGCGGTTGGGCGTGTCGCCGCGGCCGTTGATGACGTTGCCCTTTTCGTCGAGCGCGGTCTGCTTGTTGATGTTGTTGGCGTCGCTGTGCAGGGAATCGACGTCGTCGGCGACTTTCTGGCCCTTGGCGTTGAACCACGGGCCGCTGCCGACGCGGTCGCGTGCGTCGACGGTGCTGGTCGACAGATAGGCGCGCCATGTCTTGCCGGTCGCGCCGGCGGCCTCCGCGAGCTTCTGGCACTGCGCGTCGGCGCCCTCCAGGCCGCCGAGATTGGCGCCCTTGCCGAGGCCGCTGCTGGTGACGAAAAAGCTCATCGTGTTCTCCTGGGCGCCTGCTGTGGCGAGGCCGGCATAGAGTGCGGCGGACAAAACGAGGATGCGCTTCATCGGATAGTCCTCCCTGGATAGCGGTCGAGGCCTGCAAAACTAGGGCGCGGCGCCATCGAGGGCCAATCACGCTTGTGTGTCGCTCGCCTGACGATTTCGTCTGGCTGCAAGACGCCCTAGATCGGCCAGACGAGCATCAGCAACGGCACCGCCACCGCGATCACCAGGAGTGACAGCGGCAGGCCGAGGCGCGGATAGTCCGAGAACTTGTAGCCGCCCGGCCCCATGACCAGCGTGTTGCACTGATGCCCGATCGGGGTCAGGAAGTCGCAGCCGGCGCCGATTGCCACTGCCATCAGGAAGGCCTCGGGCCGGTAGCCGAGCGTGCTGGCGAAGCCGGCAGCGATCGGCGCCACCACCAGCACCGTCGCGGCGTTGTTGAGGAAGGGCGTCACCGCCATCGCGACGACGAGGATGAGGCCGAGCGCCCCGGCCGGGGGCAGCGCGGAGGCGAAATCCGCGAGCCAGGCGGCGATCAGGTCGGTCGCCCCGGTGCGCCTGAGCGAATCGCTGACGGGGATGAGGGCTGCGAGCATGACCAGGATCGGGCCGTCGATGGCGTCGTAGACGTCGCGCAGCGGGATGACGCGAAACAGCACCATGGCGATTGCCGCGCTGAAGAAGGCGAAGGGCACCGGCAACAGGCCGAATGCCGTGGCCGCCATGGCCGCCACCAGAATGGCGAGGGGGACCATGCCGCGGCGGAAACTGCCGAGCAGGATCGGACGCTCCGCCAGGGGCAGGCAGCCAAGTTCGCGCAGGATGTCCGGCAATGTCTGCGGGTTACCCTGCAGCACCACGACGTCGCCCATGCGCAGGGTGACCGCGCCGAGCCGCTCCTGGATGCGCTCGCCCTTGCGGCTGACCGCCAGCAGGTTGACGTTGTAGCGGTCGTAGAGCGCGAGCCGCTGGGCGGAACCGCCGATCAGCCGGGAGTTTTCGCCGATGACGGCCTCGACGGCGGTCGCGGCGTGCTTGCCGCCGGCCGAATCGCGGCTGCCGGTGACACTGAGCTTGGCCTGCGCGACCAGGCGGTCCAGCACGTCGGGGGCACCCTCGATGAGAAGGATGTCGCCTTCGATCAGCTTGACGTCCGGGAATGGTGTCAGGTGCTGGGCGCGCGAACGCAGGACCGAGGTCACCATTGCGCGCCCGCCGCCGATCTTGACCAGGTCGGCCAGGCTCTTGCCGACCACGGTGGAGTCGCCGACGACGCGCGCCTCGGTGACGTAGTTGTCGATGTCGATGGCTTCGTGAATGGAGGCAGCGGCGCGCGACCTGATCGGCACCAGCCTGTAGAACAGCACCAGGAAGACGACGCCGGCGGCCGCCAGGCTGGCGCCGACCGGCGTGAAGTCGAACATGGTGAAGGCCTCGCCGGTCATCTCCTGGCGCACCCGCGAGACCACGATGTTGGGCGAGGTGCCGACCAGGGTCATCAGGCCGCCGAGCAGCGCGCCGAAGGCCATCGGCATCAGGAAAACCGAAGGCGAGGTGTTGGAGCGCCGCGCGAACTGGAAGGCGATGGGGATCATGATCGCCAGCGCGCCGATATTCTTCACGAAGGCGGAGAGCACGGTCACGATGACGACGAGCAGCGCGAGCTGCGCGCGCACGCTGGAGACGTCGGGCGCGAAGCGCTGGATGGCATATTCCATGATGCCCGAGCGGGCGACGCCGGCGCTGACCAGCAGCGCGCTGGCGACGATGATGACGATGTCGTCGCTGAAGCCTGTGAAGGCGCTTGCGGTCGGCACGATGCCGGCCGCGACCGCAACGATCAGCGCGCCGCAGCCGACGACGTCATAACGGTACCGGCCCCAGATGAACGCCGCCATCATCAGCACGATGACGGCGATGGACATCAGCTGGTCGGTCGTCATGCGGCGGAAGTCCCCACTTCGGTCGGTCGGCGATGGTCAACGCGGCAACAGTATTATCGTTGCCTCCCGCGCCGGCCAATGCCTGAAGCGGCAACGGCCGGGCCGGTCGGCGGCGAGCGCTCAGGCCGGCTGCTGGTAGGCAACCCAGCGCTGTTCGCGCGCCTGGTAGATCAGGCCCGTCCGGGTGAGGGCAGGGTCGACCAGCGGCAGCATCTGGGCTGCGACCTCGGAGGGGTGCGGCACAGTTTCGGGGTTTTCGCCGGGCATCGCCTGGGCACGCATCGCGGTGCGGGTGCGGCCCGGATCGAAGGCGTTGACGCGCAGCCGCAGATTGCGGGTCTCGTCGGCCCATGAGCGCATCAGCGTCTCGACCGCGGCCTTGGATGCGGCGTAGGGCGCCCAGAAGGCGCGCGCCGAATGGGCGGCGTTGGAGCTGACGACGACGGCGCGGCCGGCGTCGGAGAGGCGCAGCAGCGGATCGACCGAGCGTATCAGCCGCCAGGTGGCGGTGACGTTGACCGCCATCACCTTGTCGAAGACCTTGGCTTCGACATGGCCGATGGGGGCGATGACGCCGAGGACGGCGGCGTTCGCCACCAGGATGTCGAGCTTGCCCCAGCGCTCGTGGATCGATCCGCCGAGCCTGTCGATGCCGGCCATGTCGGTGAGGTCGAGCGGCACCAGCGTCGCCTGGCCGCCGGCTGCCTTGATCTCGTCGTCGAGCTCCTCCAGGCCGCCGACCGTGCGGGCCACGGCAATGACATGGGCGCCGGCGGCGGCAAGCTGCTTGGCGGTGTGGTAGCCGATGCCGCGCGAGGCGCCGGTGACGAGGGCGATGCGGCCGGAGAGGTCGGGGGTGGTGGTCATGCGGGCATCCAATTCGAACTGGTCGATCCGCAGCCTGATAGGACGATTTCGCCGCGAACAAAACCCCGCGCGGGAGAATGGATGCAAGCTCCGGGCAGCAACACGTGAAATTGTCCGCCCAAAATGCCGGAAATGCCGGCGCGCCGGCAGGTCATGTCTGGAGAGGCGGCGCGGCCTCCGCGAACTGACGCGGAAGCCGCCGATGGATGAGAAGACCTACACCCCGCCGGTGGCAAGCAGCGACAGGGAGCGCACGTTGTCGGCGCCCTCGTGGTCGAGTAGGCGGGTCGGATACTGGCCCGAGAAGCAGGCATCGCAGAACTGCGGCTGCTCCTCGTTGCGGCTGGCCTCGCCGACGGCGCGGTAGAGCCCGTCCATCGACAGGAAGCCGAGCGTATCGACACGGATGAACTCGGCCATCTCCTCGATCGACATGCGCGAGGCGAGCAGCTTCGACTTCTCCGGCGTGTCGACGCCGTAGAAGCACGAGGCGCGGGTGGGCGGCGAGGCGATGCGCATGTGCACTTCCTTGGCGCCGGCGTCGCGCACCATCTGCACGATCTTCTGGCTGGTGGTGCCGCGCACGATGGAATCGTCGACCAGGACCACGCGCTTGCCCTCGATCATGCGGCGGTTGGCGTTGTGCTTGAGCTTGACGCCCATGTGGCGGATGGAATCGCCCGGCGAAATGAAGGTGCGGCCAACATAGTGGTTGCGGATGATGCCGAGCTCGAACGGCAGGCCGGCCTCCTGGCTAAAGCCGATCGCCGCCGGCGTGCCCGAATCGGGCACTGGCACCACCAGGTCGGCGTCGACCGGGCTCTCGCGCGCCAGCTCCATGCCGATGCGCTTGCGCACGTCGTAGACATTGCGGCCTTCGACCGAGGAATCGGGACGGGCGAAATAGACGTATTCGAAGATGCAGAAGCGCGGCTTCTGCGGCTCGAACGGGAAGTGGCTCTCGACGCCTTTGGAGGTGATGACCACCATCTCGCCCGGCTTGAGGTCGCGGACGAAGCGGGCACCGATGATGTCGAGTGCGCAGGTCTCGGAGGCGAGGATCCAGGCGCCGTCGAGGTCGCCCAGCACCAGCGGGCGGATGCCGAGCGGATCGCGGCAGCCGATCATCTTCTTCGACGACAGCGCCACCAGCGAGAAGGCGCCCTCGACCTGGCGGACCGCGTCGATGAAGCGCGCATTGAGGTCGCGCTCCTTGCTGACGGCGACGAGATGCAGGATCGTCTCGGTGTCGGAGGTGGAAGAAAAAATCGCGCCTTGCTTCTGCAGGGCGCGCTGGACGGTCATGGCGTTGGTGAGGTTGCCGTTGTGGGCGATGGCGAAGCCGCCGTCGGCCAGCTCGGCGAAGAAGGGCTGCACGTTGCGCATGCCCGCCCCGCCGGTGGTGGCGTAGCGCGTATGGCCGATGGCTCGATTGCCCTTGAGCCGGTCGATGACCGATTGCTTGGTGAAGGTGTCGCCGATCAGGCCGATGTGGCGCTCGACGTGGAACTGGCTGCCGTCATAGGAGACGATGCCGGCAGCCTCCTGGCCGCGATGCTGGAGGGCGTGCAGCCCCAGCGTCACGATGGCTGCGGCCTCCTGCCGGCCGAATATGCCGAACACGCCGCATTCGTCGTGGAAATGATCGTCGGCTTCCGCTGAAAGGGCGGTCGATGCGTCTGCCATGGGGCAAGGCCTCTCGTCGCAAAAACGCTATATAGTGCCAAGGGGCGGGAAGGGCAACGCGACTTACGCGCCCCTCGCGCCTTAATCAGTTGTTTGTCGGCGCCGGCTCGGCGGGCGCGTCGGCCTCGCCTTCGGGATGCGCCTCGGTTCCACCCGCCTCGGCTCCGCCTTCGGCCGGCGGCGCGGCGGTGCCGGTGTCGAGGCCTTGCGGATTGAGCTTCTTGAGGATCGAGTTTTCCGGATCCTCGGGCAGCAGGTTCTCGAGCGAGGTGCCGATGCTTTCGAGCAGCGGCCGCGACTTGGCTTCGGCGATCCATGCCGGCGACTTGTCGCCGACCAGCCAGCTGAAGAACAGCAGTCCGACGGCGACGACCAGGATGCCGCGGGCGGCGCCGTAGAGGAAGCCGAGCGTGCGGTCGAGCGCGCCGATGCGGCTGTCGATGATGAAGTCGGCGATCTTCATGGTGATGATGGTGACCACGATCAGCGCGACGATGAAGACGATGCCGGCCGCGGCCGCCATGGCGATCTTCTCGTTGTCGATATAGGGCTGAACGTAGGGTACGACCGGCTTGTAGAGCAGGAAGGCGGCGACCGCCGCGGCCGCCCATGAGGCAATAGACAGCACTTCGCGGGAAAAGCCGCGAACCATGGCGAGCATCGCCGAAACGAGGGTGAAGCCGACCAGAATTCCGTCGAGCAGCGTAATCGGCATCGTGTCACTCACTCCATGACGACGGTGTCAGTCCGTCTCTTCGGCGCGGCTGCGCCTTGAGCCGGCTATCCGTGCCACCAGATCCGAAAGCTCGGTCGGCTGGAACGTTCCGGCACCCGCACCGCCTGCGATGTCCCCACTGCCGGAGGGCAGTACGGCCCTTCCGAACCCCAACTTTTCGGCCTCTTTAAGGCGCTGCTGCGCATGCGCAACGGGTCTTATCGCACCGGAAAGACTGATTTCGCCGAAATAGACGCAATCCGCGGGCAGAGCAATACCGGTGAGCGACGAAACCAGTGCGGAAGCCACCGCGAGATCGGCGGCGGGCTCGGAAATGCGATAGCCGCCGGCGACGTTGAGATAGACGTCGTGCTGGCCGAAGCGGACGCCGCAATGCGCCTCGAGCACGGCGAGCACCATCGACAGGCGCGACGAATCCCAGCCGACCACGGCGCGGCGCGGCGTACCCAGCGTCGAGGGGGCGACCAGCGCCTGGATTTCGACCAGCACCGGACGGGTGCCCTCGATGGCGGCGAAGACGGCCGCGCCCGGCGCCTTGGCGTGGCGTTCGCCGAGGAACAGTTCGGACGGATTGGCGACCTCGCGCAGTCCCTTGTCGGACATTTCGAACACGCCGATCTCGTCGGTCGGGCCGAATCGGTTCTTGACCGTGCGCAGGATTCGGTAGTGGTGGCCGCCTTCGCCCTCGAAATAGAGCACGCCGTCGACCATGTGCTCGACCACGCGCGGGCCGGCGATCTGGCCTTCCTTGGTGACGTGGCCGACCAGCACTACGGCGGCGCCCGTCGACTTGGCGTAGCGGATCATCGCCTGGGCCGAGGCGCGCACCTGGGTGACCGTGCCCGGTGCTGAATCGGCGAGGTCGGTCCACAGCGTCTGGATCGAATCGATGATGACGAGATCGGGCCGCTTGCCGTCGGCGATGGTGGCGAGGATATCCTCGACATTGGTTTCGGCGGCGAGTTCGACCGGGGCGGAGGCCGCACCCAGCCGCTGGGCGCGCAGCCTGATCTGGGCGACCGCCTCTTCGCCCGAGACGTAGACGATGCGGTGGCCCTGGCGGGCGAGTGCCGCCGCAGCCTGGGTGAGCAGGGTCGACTTGCCGATGCCGGGGTCGCCGCCGATCAAAAGCGCCGAACCGCGCACGAAGCCGCCGCCGGTGGCGCGGTCGAGTTCGCCGATGCGCGAGACGATGCGCGGCGCATCCTCGATGTCGCCGTCGAGCGAGGTCAGCGTGACCGCGCGGCCCTTGCGCGCGCTCTTGAGCGAGGACGGCCCGCTACCGATGCCGCCGGCAGTGCCCTCCTCGACGAGGGTGTTCCATTCGCCGCAGGAATCGCATTTGCCGGCCCAGCGCTGATGCGCCGCGCCGCAATTCTGGCACACGAACTGGGTGCGGGTCTTAGCCATGGGGGGGCTGTGAAGGTGCGGGAAGGTTGAGTTCTGCCGCACCCCCCTCTGGCCTGCCGGCCATCTCCCCCGCAAGGGGGGAGATTGGCAGCGGGTGCCTCACGCCTCTCCCTGCAACGCCGGCGATTGGCGAAGGCCGACGCGACGGCTGATCTCCCCCCTTGCGGGGGAGATGGCCGGCAGGCCAGAGGGGGGTGGGAAGGAACGCGGTGTCGGACAAGCCTACTCTTCTCCAAACCGCTCGGGCAGGTGATGCTCGGGCGCGAGGTCGAAGAAGCGGGTGAACTCGCCCTGGAAGCCGAGGCTGACGGTGCCGGTGGGGCCGTGGCGCTGCTTGGCGACGATGACCTCGGCCTTGCCGCGCACGTCGTTCATGTTGGCTTCCCACTGCAGGTACTCGTCGGTGCCGGGCTTCGGCTCCTTGTTCTTGAGGTAGTACTCCTCGCGGTAGACGAACAGCACCACGTCGGCGTCCTGCTCGATCGAGCCCGATTCACGCAGGTCGGAGAGCTGCGGGCGCTTGTCGTCGCGGCTTTCGACCTGACGCGACAGCTGCGACAGCGCGATGATCGGCACGTTGAGTTCCTTGGCCAGCGCCTTCAGGCCGGTGGTGATCTCGGTGATTTCCTGCACGCGGTTCTGCGAGGCCTTGGCCGACGAGCCCTGCATCAGCTGGATATAGTCGATGATGATGACGTCGAGGCCGCGCTGGCGCTTGAGGCGGCGCGAGCGGGCGGCGAGCTGGGCGATGGAGATACCGCCGGTCGAGTCGATGAACAGCGGGATCTTCTGCAGCGTCTGGGTGCAGCCCACCAGCTTCTCGAAGTCGGCTTCGGTGAGATCGCCGCGACGGATCTTCGAGGAGGGCACCTCGGCCTGCTCGGAAATGATACGCGTGGCCAGCTGCTCGGACGACATTTCGAGCGAGAAGAAGCCGACGACGCCGCCGTTGGCGGCCTTGAACGAACCGTCGGCCTGCTGGGCCGGCACATAGGCGTGGGCGACGTTGAAGGCGATGTTGGTGACGAGCGAGGTCTTGCCCATGCCGGGGCGGCCGGCGAGCACGATCAAGTCGGAGGACTGCAGCCCGCCCATGCGGTTGTCGAGGTCGTGCAGCCCGGTGGCCGTTCCGGAGAGATGGCCGTCGCGCATGTAGGCGGCGCTGGCCATGTCGATGGCGGTCTTGACCGCGTCGGAGAAGCTCTCGAAGCCGCCGTCGTAGCGGCCGGTTTCGGCGAGCTCGAACAGGCGGCGCTCGGCGTCCTCGATCTGCTCGGCCGGCGACATGTCGACCGGCGCGTCATAGGCGACGTTGACCATGTCCTCGCCGACGGTGATCAGCGCGCGGCGGGTGGCGAGGTCGTAAATGGCGCGGCCGTAGTCGGCGGCGTTGATGACGGTGACGGCTTCGGCGGCGAGGCGGGCGAGATAATGTGCGACGGTCATGTCGCCGACCTTCTCGTCGGCCGGCAGGAAGGTCTTGATGGTGACCGGGTTCGCCATCTTGCCCATGCGGATGAGCTCGGACGAGACCTCGTAGATCTTGCGGTGCAGCGGCTCGTAGAAATGCGTCGGCTTGAGGAAGTCGGAGACACGGTAGAAGGCGTCGTTGTTGACCAGGATCGCACCCAGCAGCGCCTGCTCGGCTTCGATGTTGTTCGGAGCCTCCCGGTATAGCGGGGTTTCCGCCACTTCGAATTTGCGCGCTGCCTCGGCCAATGTCTTCCCCGTCTCTGGAACCCGAACGTCCTCACTAGCAGAAGCGCGCGCGAGCGCGACAAGGCCGGGCAAACTATTTTGCTCACATCCCGCGATCCACAGGCGTCCACAGGCGCGGTCGGCGGGGCCTCGATTCCGGTTGACGCGAATCGGCGCGATTCTAGCCGCAAATGGCAAGGAACAAAACGGGAATATTCGCGTGAGTTCTCTTTTGGCCAAGAAACTGTCGAACACCAACATTAGGCAATTTGTATACAAAGGATGTTGATTTTCCCTGGAGGGTCGGTGATCCTTGCCTTCTCTGGAAGCATGTTCATCGCGATGCGGCATATGGCGATGTTTATGCCGAGGGGTACCGGGGGCCTAAACGTGCATTGCTGGCGGGCCGGCCTCCCCTGCTTGAGGAGGCACTATGCGACCTTTCTGCCCGGCGCCGGCCCGAATCGGCTGGCTGGCATCGACCGCCATGGCCTTGTTGGCTTCGACGCAGGCAGGCTTCGCCGCCTGCGACCTCACGCCGACGGCCGGCAATAGCACCTATGTCTGCGACAGCGGCACGAGCCCCGGGCTGACCGACGCCGACGGCACCAACACGCTGACCATGCCGGCCGGCGGCAGCGGCGCGATCAATGGCAACGTCACCTTCGGCAACTTCGCCGACCGCGTCGAAGTGCATTCGGGCACGATCGACGGTGCGGTCAATCAATCCGGCGGCAGCGACGTCTTCATCATGTCCGGCGGTGTGATCAACTCGCTGAGCCAGGGCAGTGCCCTCGACACCGCGACGATCAGCGGCGGCCGCATCATCGGCGAATTCTTCGCCGGCGATTTCGTCACCATGACCGGCGGGCGCATCGGCAACGTCAATCTCGAACAAGCCAACAACGAGATGCGCATGTCGGGCGGTAGCGTCGACACGACGATCACGGCGACGACAGGCAACGATCTCGTCGAGATCTCCGGCACCGCGACGGTCGGTACGTCCATCGAACTGGGCAACGGCAACGACCGCGTGTTCGTCTCCGGAGGGACGATCGGCGGCGAAATCCTGATGTTCAATCCAACCTCGTTGTCACCGCAGAATCACGGCAACGACCTGGTCGAGGTGAGCGGCGGCATCGTCGGTTTCGTCACCGGTGGCGGGGTCCGTTTCGGCCAGGGCAGCGACACGTTCCGCTGGCTCGGCGCCGGCCAGGTCCGCGGCAGCCTGCTGATGGGCGCGGGCAACGACACGGCGCTGCTGGCCGGCCTGAGCGAATCCAGTTTCGGTCCGGGCCAGGTCTTCGACGGCGGCAGCGACGTCGACGTCAACACCGGCCTGAGCGCGGACACCCTGACGTTCGAGAACACCAGTTCGACGACGGCATCCCGCTACCTGAACTGGGAAACCGTAAATCTGACGCAAGGCTCCGAATTCACGCTCGACGGCGATTTCGTGCTCGGCGACGCGCTCTCGAACACCGGCAGCTTCAACATCGACGCGTCGAGCACGCTGTTCGCCGGCGCCGGGGTCACAGCCATACGCGCGTTCGTCCCCGGCAATGCCGCGACGCTGAGCAATGCCGGCACGGTCGACCTGACCAATGGCGGCCCCGGCACGAGCGACACGCTGACGGTGGTCGGCGACTACCTCGGCGCCGGAGGCTTCCTGCGGCTCGACACGGTCGTGGCGGGCGATGGCGCGCCTTCCGACAGGCTGGTCATCGATGGCGGCAATGCATCGGGCACCACGGGCATCGTCATCGTCAACCAGGGCGGGACGGGCCAGCAGACGAACGCCGACGGCATCCTGGTCGTCCAGGCCACAAACGGCGCGACGACCGATGCGGGCGCCTTCAGCCTGGCGAGCCCCGTCGCCTACGGTGCCTACGAGTATCTCCTGTTCCGGGGCGATGCGGCAGGAGTTGGCGAAAACTGGTACCTGCGCTCGGAAATCCTCGATCCGACCGACCCGACAGCATCGGGCGAACTCATCATCCGTCCGGAAACGGCGCTCTACTCGGTGATGCCGTCTATGGCGCGCGATGTGGCGCTGTCGACGCTGGGCACGTTCCACGAAAGACGCGGCGAGCAGGGTTTCCTCGCCGGCGGCGACGACCTGTCCGTGGCCTGGGGCCGCGTCTTCGGCAGCAGCGTGGACCAGAGCTGGGCCGGCACGGTGTCGCCGTCGATCGACGGCACGACGTTCGGGCTGCAGGCCGGCCTCGACGTCATCCGTTCAGAAACGGATGCCGGGGCTCGCAACGTCGCCGGCGTCTTCCTCGGCTATGCCGGCCTGAATGGCGATGTGCGAGGCGCAGTGCAGGGCGAGGACGACCTGGCCGCCGGCAAGCTCGACCTCGATGCCTACAGCCTCGGCGGCTATTTCACCCATGTCGGGGCAAGCGGCTGGTATGTCGATGCCGTACTGATGGGGACGTGGCTTGGGGGCGCTGCCAGAGCCGACCAGGGCATCAGCCTGGATGCCGATGGCAGGGTCATCACCGCCTCGCTGGAGGCCGGCGCACCCATCGCGCTCAACGACCGCTGGACCCTTGAGCCGCAGGCGCAGATCATCTGGCAGGACGTGGCGCTGGACGACGGCAACGATACGCTGTCAGCCATTTCGTTCGACGAGGGTCGCGGCGTGACCGGCCGGATCGGGGCGCGGCTCGAAGGTGTGTTCGAAACGGACGCCGGCAAGCTGAAGCCTTACCTCAAGGCCAATTACTGGCACGGCTTCGAAGGCGAGGACGTGACCTATTTCGACAGCGACGCCATCCGTGTCGAGACCGGTGGGGCCAAGCTCGAACTCGGCGCCGGCATCACCCATGCCTTCACCGACAAGGTCAGCGCCTTTGCCGTCGCCGACTACACCTTCAATCTCGGCGGCGAGCGCAGCCGCGCCTTCGAGGGCAATCTGGGCCTGCAGGTGAAGTGGTAAGGATTCGGCGCCCGGTTTCGGGCGGGCGCCGTGCTAGGCGGCGCGCGGCGCAAGCAGGATGACCGAGGCGCCGAAGACGCAGATGGCGGCGCCGGCGAGATCCCAGCTGTCGGGGCGCACGCCTTCGGCGATCCACAGCCAGCCGAGCGAAGCGACGATGTAGATGCCGCCATAGGCGGCATAGGCGCGGCCGGCCGCGTCCGACTCCACCAGTGCCAGCAGCCAGGCGAACGCGACCAGCGCGGCCAGTCCCGGCACGAGCCACAGCGGCGACTTGTCGAGCCGCCACCAGGCCCAGAAGGAAAAGCAGCCGGCGATCTCGGCAATCGCCGCGGCGAGGTAGATGACATAGGTCATTTAGACAGGCCCGTGCGTGAAGACGGGACCTTCTTCCTATGGAAGGGGAGCCAGGTGCAAGGGCTACTCCTGGCCGGCCACCTTGCGCCTGCGCGGCGGCTTGGCCGCCGACCCGGTCCGGCGATGCGCGATGTCGTGCATGGCCAGCGCCTTCTCGCATTTGCCGATATAGTCGCGCGTGACCGGCAGGGTGTCGTTGCGGTGCGCGAGCTGGATCTGGAAGACCATGAGATCCTGCCAGCGGAAAGAGGCCTCTGACGCCGCGAGGTAGAACTCCCACATGCGGCAGAAGCGCTCGTCGTAGATCGCCTTGGCCCTGTCGCGGTTGGCGAGGAAGCGCTCGCGCCAGTGCTTCAGCGTTTCGGCATAGTGCAGGCGCAGGATCTCGACGTCGGTCACCATCAGGCCCGACTTCTCGATCGCGGGCAGGACCTCGGAGAGGGCGGGGATGTAGCCGCCGGGGAAGATGTACTTGCGGATGAAGGCGCTAGTCGCCGTGGGTGGGCCGGCGCGGCCGATCGAATGCAGCATCATCACGCCGTCGGGTTTCAGCCGTTTCGCCACGGCGTCGAAGAAGGTGCGGTAGTGGTTGACGCCGACATGCTCGAACATGCCCACGGAGACGATGCGGTCGAAGCGTTCGACGAGGTCGCGGTAGTCCTTGAGCTCGAAATGGACCTGGTTCTCCAGCCCCTCCGCCTGCGCGCGCTCGGTCGCGACCGCGTGCTGCTCGGTCGACAGCGTGACGCCGAGCACCTGTACGTCGAAGGACTTGGCGAGATAGAGCCCGAGGCCGCCCCAGCCCGAACCGATGTCGAGCACCGACTGGCCTGGCCTCAGCCGCATCTTGGCGGCGAGATGCGCCTTCTTGGCGAGCTGCGCCTCTTCGAGCGTCATCTCCGGTTCGGCGAAATAGGCGCAGGAATATTGCATGTCGCGATCGAGGAAGAGGCGGTAGATGTCCCCCGACAGGTCGTAGTGGCGCTCGACGTTGCGTCGGGAGCGCGCCGCCGTATTGACCTGCTGGAAGCGGCGGAAGGCGACGCGCAGCCCTTCGATGGCGCGCGTCCAGGCCGCGTCGATGGTGCCGTTGCCGAGATTCTGGAAGGCGATCCGCATCAGGCCGAGGACGTCGCCGCCGACGATGTCCATCTCGCCGTCCATGAAGCTTTCGGGTACGGCCAGCATGGGGTCGAAGGTAATGGCGCGTTCGGCGCGCCGCGTCTTGATGAGCATGTGGACCGGCTCGCCGCTGCCGTCGCCGAAGCGGTGGGCGGTGCCGTCCGGGCCGGTGACGGTCAGGTCACCTACGCGCACAAGTCTTCCGAGGATACGCTGCAGCAACACGTTCATGGGCAGTGCTCGCGATCTGTCAGTCGTGTGGACCAATCCTGTTCAATCGCGGCGAGCTTGGCAAGTTCCTCCTGGCACAAAAAAGCCCGGGTGTTTCCACCCGGGCTTGATCCAGAAATTCTGGAGAGGGAGAGGCTCAGGCCTCTTCTTCCTCGGCGTTCGGATCGAAGAAGGCGTCCGGACGGGCGTTCTCGTTGATGTCATCGCCGTAGATGGCCTCGGCGGTGGTCAGCGTCTCGCCCTTCGACTGGCGCTCGGCTTCGTCGGCCGTGCGGGCGATGTTGAGGGTGATGGTGACCTCGACTTCGGCGTGCAGCGCGATCGCCACGTTGGTCAGGCCGATGGTCTTGATCGGCTGGTTCAGCTCGACCTGGTTGCGGGCAACCGTGAAGCCTTCGGCGCTGAGCAGATCGGCGATGTCGCGGGTCGAGACCGAACCGTAGAGCTGGCCGGTTTCACCGGCCGAGCGGACGATCACGAAGCTCTTGCCGTCGAGCTTGTCGGCGACCTGCTGGGCTTCCGACTTGCGCTCGAGGTTGCGGGCCTCGAGCTGGGCGCGCTGGCCTTCGAACTTCTTCTTGTTGGCTTCGTTGGCGCGGAGCGCCTTGCCCTTGGGCAGGAGGAAGTTGCGGGCAAAGCCGTCCTTGACCTTGACGGTGTCGCCCATCTGGCCGAGGCGGGAAATGCGTTCGAGGAGAATGACGTCCATTTTCCTTGTCCTTTCGTTGGCTGCGAAGGCAGCGAATTGGGTTCAACGGGCAAGGAAGCAATCGGGGCGCGGGGAGCGCCGGTTTCGCTGTCCTGCCTGTCGCGGCAGTTAGGATCTCGTGAGAAATCCAACTCGGGATTTGAGGCTCGCCCGGCCGCGCCCGTCGCGGCGGGAGTTTCCGGCCCGTCGGAGATCCCGACGGGCCGGAACGAATATCACTTCACCACGTAGGGCAGCAGGCCGAGGAAGCGGGCGCGCTTGATCGCCTGGGCGAGTTCACGCTGCTTCTTCTGGCTGACGGCGGTGATGCGCGACGGCACGATCTTGCCGCGCTCGGAGATGTAGCGCTGCAGCAGACGCACGTCCTTGTAGTCGATCTTCGGGGCGTTGGCGCCGGAGAACGGGCAGGTCTTGCGACGGCGGTGGAACGGACGACGGGTCGGGATCTGATTGATGTCGACCATTATTCTGCACCCCCTTCAACACCTTCGCGCGGACGGCGCGGGCCACGATCACCACCGCCATCGCGGTCGCCGAAGCTGCGCGGACCACGGTCGCCACGGTCGCGGTCGCCGAAGCGCGGACGGTCGCCGAAGCCACCGCGTTCGCCACGCTCGGAGCGCTCTTCGCGCTTCTGCATCATGGCGGACACGCCTTCCTCATGCGCCTCGACCTTGACGGTCATGAAGCGCAGGACGTCTTCGGACAGGCCCTGCTGGCGCTCGACTTCCTTGACGGCAGCCGACGGAGCGGTGATGTCCATGAGCGTGTAGTACGCCTTGCGGTTCTTGTTGATGCGGTAGGTGAGGGACTTCAGTCCCCAGTTCTCGACCCGGCCAACCGACCCGCCGGCTGCAGTGATGATGCCCTTGTAGTGTTCGACAAGCGCATCGACCTGCTGCTGCGAGAGGTCCTGACGGGCAAGAAACACATGTTCGTAAAGAGCCATAGTTCTTTGCCTTTCTTCGTTTCCATCTTCCGGTCCCGGCGGCTAGAGCCTCTGCGACCTCCCTGACCCTTCGAGGGCCTTGCGGCCTCCTCAGGGGAAGAAAGGAGCACGACGAGACGGTCGAGAGCGGAGACACGGGAGGCGGAAGCGTTTTCGCTTCACACGGCGACTTTCGAGAAAGCCTCCGGCCCTCCGTTCAGCCCCCAGCTGGGACCGGCAGATGGCGGGCGTCTACAGGCAAAGAGCCCAAAATGCAAGGGCCGTGGCGAAGTTCTCGCCGAATCCGGCGCCTTTCGGCAGGATCGGGTTCAGCCGAACGCCTCGTCGTGCAGGAACAGCGGCGAGCGAACGCGGTTGGCCACGACCTTGTCGACCGTTTCGGGGAAGAACTCCTTGGCGCCGCGGCGCTTGCCGAACATCATGTCGTACTGCAGCCAGCGGAAATCGCGGATCATCGGATCGATTTCCTTCTCGCGCGACCAGTCGAACTTGGTCGCGCCGAGCCGCGGCAACAGCACGTTGCGGTCGACGACGCGGAAACGCTCATGCACCCGGCCGAGGAAGTCGGTGTAATAGGGATGGCTGATGCCGGCGGTCTCGAGCACGTGCAGCGGCAGGAAGGCCGGGCTGATCGATCCGAGATCGCGCACCGGGCCGGTGCGGTTCGACCACACGACCAGCGGCGTCTCGTGCTGCGCCAGCATGTCGTTGATCGGCGCCTTGCGCTTGGCCACCGGCTCTTTCATGAAGCCGGTCTCGACATAGACCGCCCCGAGCGGCGGCAGGTGGTCGCCGAAGAAGGCGATGACGGTCGGGCGCTTGCGCTTGGCCGCCCAGTCCATCAGGCGCTGCAAGCCGCGGTCGGCGTCCGAGGCGCCTTCGGCATAGGTCAGGATCGAATCGCGCGTCCATGGCGACGTCGGCGCATCGACCTTGTGGGTCGCGTCGGCGTAGCGGTTGGGCTCGTAGGGGCCATGGCTCTGCAGGCTGACCGCGAAATAGAAGAACGGATGCTCGGTGGCATCGGCCTGGCGGATGATCTCCTCGGTCAGCGCCGCGTCCGAAGCCAGCGGCCCGCGCTTTGCGAGCGTCGGCATGTTTTCCTCGGACATGAAGCGGTCGAAGCCGAAGGCCTTGTAGACCGGGGCGCGATTCCAGAACCAGCCCGCGAATGGATGGATGGCGCGCGTCTCATAGCCTTCGCTGCGCAGGAAGGTGGCAAGCGACGGCACCGGCGCGCGGACATATTGCTGGTAGGGGATGCTGCCGGTGGGCAGGAAGGCGTTCGAGAAGCCGGTCAGCGCCTCGAACTCGACATTGGCGGTCATGCCGCCGAATTCGGGCGAGAACACGTTGCCGGAGCGCGTCGCACGCACGGTGGGAATCGGGTCGGGCGTGATCGACACGCCAGGCAGCCGGGTCGGGTCCCAGAAGGATTCGCTCATCACCACGATGATGTCCGGCTTTTCTTCGGGCAGCGAGGCGACCACGTCGGTGCGGGCGATCGCGTCGATCGCCTTGGCGGAATAGCCGTGCGGGGCGTTGACCTTGGCCATCGGCACGTTCAGCGCGAATGCGATGGCGAAGCCGTTGGAGTTGTAGTTCTCCTTCTGGTCCCACATCATCGGGATGATCTGCAGGCGGTCGCGCGTCCAAGAGAACGTCGCATAATCCATGATCGAGACGAAGAAGGCGAGCGCCGGAATGGCGATGGCCAGCCGCGAGATGCGCGCCCAGAAGGACAGCGCCGGCATGCGGCGGCGCCAGTAGCGCCAGGCGAACACCAAGAGCGAGATGCCGGCGACGATGCCGACGGCGATACCGATGCCGGTCAGCGGCCGTTCGCGCACCAGGAGCGGCATCAGCTCGACGATCTGCCGGGCATAGAGGAAATCGGTCGGGTAGAGCGGGTCGCCGAGATAGAGCGACTTCTGGTGGCCGATGAAGGCCAGGAGCAGCGCCAGCGGGGCGACGATCAGCAGGCCGTTGTGCGGCCGGCCGAGCAAGGCGTCGAGACCGACGAGCAGGAGGGCGAAGAGCGCGACAGTGGTCCAGCTCGGCTTGAAGGGCTGCTGGAAGAACTGCAGCGTGTCGACGAAGGAGCCGCGGGCGATGAGTTCGATGGCGAAAACCAGCACCGCCGAGACGGTGAGCGTCACCATCACCGAGCGCAGCACGCCCAGCGCATAGGTGCGTCGGCCGAGCGCGGTCTGCTCCGCGTCGTCAGCACCCTTCACGGCCTTGTCGACTGCACTTCCCAACTCGAACTTCCCCGGTGTCATGACGGCGCAAGATGCAGACGTCACCTGAACGTCACCTGAACGTCATCAAACTGTCATGCAGAAGCTAGGGCTTATGGCAAAATTGAGAAGCGTTGGCCAACAATTCGTGTTTCGGCTTGCGTGATTGTCGACCCGTTTCGGCCCGAGTGCCGCTAAAGGCTTGACTTGACAGGGCGCATTGCGCCAGAGCCACAAATTCCGGAGGCGGAGCGCGCCAAGATGCGCAACTGCGCTCCCGGAGATGTCTGCGCGTCGTCGATGCGCTAGAAGCCAGGAGACAGAGAATGGCCATCGCTTTTACTTTCCCGGGGCAGGGCAGCCAGGCCGCTGGCATGGGCAAGGAACTGGCCGATGCCTTCCCGGAAGCGCGCCGCGTCTTCGAGGAAGTGGACGACGCGCTCGGCGAGAAGCTGTCGAAGCTGATCTGGGAAGGCCCGGAGGAGACGCTGACGCTGACGGCCAACGCCCAGCCGGCGCTGATGGCCGTGTCGATGGCCGCCTTCCGGGCGCTGGAATCGCGTGGCCTCTCGCTCAAGGACAAGGTTGCCTACGTCGCCGGCCATTCGCTCGGCGAATATTCGGCGCTCGCCGCTGCCGGTTTCGTTTCGGTCGCCGATGCGGCGCGTCTGCTGCGCATCCGCGGCGACGCCATGCAGGCGGCGGTGCCTGCCGGGCAGGGCGCCATGGCTGCGATCATCGGCCTCGAGCAGGCCGACGTCGACGCGGCCTGCGCCGAGGCGGCCGAGGGCTCGGTGTGCCAGATCGCCAACGACAATGGCGGCGGCCAGCTGGTGATCTCCGGCGAAAAGGCGGCCGTCGAGCGCGCCGCTGCACTTTGCACCGCAAAGGGCGCCAAGCGCGCGCTGATGTTGCAGGTCTCGGCGCCCTTCCACTCGGCGCTGATGGCGCCGGCCGCTGAAAAGATGCGCGAGGCGCTTGCGGCGGTGAAGAAGAACGTGCCGGTCGTGCCGGTCGTGGCCAACGTCACGGTCCAGCCGATCACCGACCCGGAAGAGATCGCCCTCCGCCTCGTCGAGCAGGTCACCGGCCAGGTGCGCTGGCGCGAGACGGTCGAGTGGTTCGGCCAGAACGGCGTCACCACGCTCTACGAAGTGGGCGCCGGCAAGGTGCTGTCGGGCCTCGCCCGCCGCATCAACAAGGAGATCGCGACGGCCGCCGTCAACAACCCGGCCGACGTCGACGCGGCGATTGCAGCGCTTGCCTGAGATCAATGACCCCACCCATGTGAAGGGTGTACTTACAAGGGGATTGGAAAAATGCTCGACCTGACCGGCCGCAAGGCACTCGTCACCGGCGCTTCCGGTGGCATCGGCGAGGAAATCGCCCGCATCCTGCACAAGCAGGGCGCCATCGTCGGCCTGCACGGCACCCGCGTCGAGAAGCTCGAGGCGCTGGCGAACGAGCTCGGCGAGCGGGTAAGGCTGTTCCCGGCCAACCTCGCCGACCGCGACGAGGTCAAGGCGCTGGGCCAGAAGGCCGAGGCCGAGCTCGAAGGCGTCGACATCCTGGTCAACAACGCAGGCATCACCAAGGACGGCCTGTTCGTGCGCATGTCGGACACCGATTGGGACCAGGTCATCGAGATCAACCTGACGGCGATGTTCCGGCTTACCCGCGAACTGACGCACCCGATGATGCGCCGCCGCCATGGGCGCATCATCAACATCACCTCGGTGGTGGGCGTGACCGGCAATCCCGGCCAGACCAACTACTGCGCCTCGAAGGCCGGCATGATCGGCTTCTCCAAGTCGCTGGCGCAGGAGATCGCGACCCGCAACATCACCGTCAACTGCGTCGCGCCGGGCTTCATCGAATCGGCGATGACCGAAAAGCTCAACGACAAGCAGAAAGAGGCGATCATGGCCGCCATCCCGGCCAAGCGCATGGGCACGGGAAAGGAAGTCGCCTCGGCGGTCGCCTATCTCGCTTCCGACGAGGCCGCCTACGTCACCGGCCAGACGATCCACGTCAACGGCGGCATGGCGATGATCTGACGAGCTTCGCCCGTTTCAGGCCGTCATGCGGCCCGAAAGGGCGAAAGAAGCGGCGATAGGCCGGGAAAACCGGCCTTTTGGCCCTTGGATGCGGTAAAGATTTCGTGTAATGGCGCGCCGCATCAGGTGGCTGGACCGCTAGTCGGCCGCTGCCAGAGCGCTTTGGGAAAGCGTAGAATTGAACTTGATTAGCGGCATTCCGCCCGCTAACGAAGACCTGACAAACACCAGACTGAGGATGCCCACATGAGTGACACCGCAGAGCGCGTCAAGAAGATCGTTGTCGAACATCTTGGCGTCGACGCCGACAAGGTGACGGAAGCTGCAAGCTTCATCGACGACCTGGGCGCGGACAGCCTCGACACGGTCGAGCTCGTTATGGCGTTCGAAGAAGAATTCGGCGTCGAGATCCCCGATGACGCGGCCGAGACCATCCTGACGGTCGGCGACGCCGTGAAGTACATCGACAAGGCTTCGGCCTAAGCGATTGCAGACTTGTCAGGGATGCCTGCGATGAGGCGTGTGGTCGTCACGGGCCTAGGCCTGCTTTCGCCGTTCGGCATGGGCTACGAGCACGGTTGGAAGGAGCTTCTTTCCGGCCGGAGCGCCGCGAGGCGCATCACGGAGTTCGAGGTCGAAGACCTTCCCTGCAAGATTGCCAACGTCATCCCGCGCGGTGACGGCAGCAACGGTACCTTCAATCCCGAAGCGTTCCTGGAACCCAAGGAACTGCGCAAGATCGGCGACTTCATCCTGTACGGGATCGCGGCCGCCGACGAGGCGTTGAAGGACTCGGGCTGGGCGCCCAAGACGCCGGACGAGCAGAACGCGACCGGCGTCATGATCGGCTCGGGCATCGGCGGCATCGACGGCATAGCCGAGAATGCCCTGATCCTTCGGGAGCGCGGCCCGCGCCGCATCAGCCCCTTCTTCATTCCCGGCCAGATCATCAACCTGGTTTCCGGACAGGTTTCGATCCGGCACGGCCTCAAGGGGCCGAACCATGCCGTGGTCACCGCCTGCTCGACCGGCGCGCATGCCATCGGCGATGCGGCCCGCCTGATCATGTTCGGCGACGCCGACGTCATGGTGGCCGGCGGCGCAGAAGCGCCCGTGACACGCCTTTCGCTGGCCGGCTTCGCCGCCTGCAAGGCGCTTTCGACCGATCGCAACGACGAGCCCGAGAAGGCTTCGCGCCCCTATGACCGCGACCGCGATGGCTTCGTCATGGGCGAGGGAGCGGGCGTCGTCGTTCTGGAAGAGCTCGAGCACGCCAAGGCGCGCGGCGCAAAGATCTATGCCGAGGTGGTGGGTTACGGCCTGACCGGCGATGCCCATCACATCACCGCCCCGGCCGAGGACGGCGACGGCGCGTTCCGCTGCATGTCGGCCGCCCTCAAGCGCGCCAACCTGACGCCCGCCGACGTCGACTACATCAACGCCCACGGCACCTCGACCATGGCCGACACGATCGAGCTGGGTGCCGTCGAGCGCCTGGTCGGCCATGCCGCGTCCAAGGTGTCGATGTCCTCGACCAAGTCGTCGATCGGCCATTTGCTGGGTGCAGCGGGCGCGGCCGAGGCGATCTTCTCGATCCTGGCGATGCGCGACAATATCGCGCCCGCTACGATCAACCTGGACAACCCCGAGCGCGAGACGGCCATCGACCTGGTGCCGAACAAGCCGCGCGCCCGGCAGATCGACGTGGCGCTATCGAACTCGTTCGGCTTCGGCGGCACCAACGCTTCGCTGGTATTCCGGCGCTACAACGGCTGAGGCCTGTGGGAAGGCGGCCGGAGAGGCCCCTTCGCCGTGATTTTTGCCATATTCCGCCCTAGTCTCCCGGCGGGGATTCGCAAGAGGGAGTGGCGAGGCAGATGAGCATGAATACGCCAGGCATGGGTGAAGGTGCGCCGCGCGCCGCGCCGTCGAGTCCGATCGTTCCGAAGACGGCCCAGGAAGCGCTGCGCCCGGAAACCGGCACGCCGCCGCCCAGGCGTTCGCGCGCCTCGCGCAGCCAGATCGTCGTGTTCATGAACTTCGTGGTCTCGTCGGTCATGCTGCTGATCGTGGGGGCCGGCGCCGCGCTCTATTTCGGTAAGCAGGAATTCAGCGGCCAGGGGCCGGCGACCGTGGCGACGACCTTCATGGTCAGGCCTAGCACGGGCGTGGCCGACATCGCCGACCAGCTCGAGCGCCGCGGCCTGATCAGCGACGCGCGCATCTTCCGGCTGGGCGTGCGCGCCTACGGCAACGATGGCGCCCTGAAGGCGGGCGAATACGAGATCCAGGCCGGCGCCTCGATGCGCGACATCATGGATCTCTTGAAGAGCGGCAAGTCGATGCTCTATTCGCTCACCATTCCCGAGGGGCTGACGGTCGAGCAGGCCTGGCAGCGCATCGCCGAGCAGGAGGCACTGACGGGCGACATGCCTGCGCAGCTGCCGGCGGAAGGCACGCTCGCCGCCGACACGCAGCGCTTCACGCGCGGGGCGTCGCGCGAGCAGATCGTCAAGAAGATGCTGTCCGACCAGAAGGAACTGGTGGAAAGCATCTGGGCCCGGCGGGCGCCCGACCTGCCCATCGCCGACGTCAACGAGTTCGTGACCCTGGCCTCAATCGTCGAAAAGGAAACCGCCCGCGGCGACGAGCGCTCGCGCGTAGCGGCCGTGTTCATCAACCGCCTCAACAAGGGCATGCGGCTGCAGTCGGACCCGACGATCATCTACGGTATATTCGGCGGCAAGGGCAAACCGGCCGACCGCCCCATATTCCGCTCCGACATCGACAAGCCGACGCCGTACAACACCTATACGATCAAGGGCCTGCCGCCGACCCCGATCGCCAACCCCGGCCGCGCCTCGCTGGAGGCCGTCGCCAACCCGTCCAAGACGGACGATCTCTATTTCGTCGCCGACGGCAGCGGCGGCCACGTCTTCGCCGCGACGCTCGAAGAGCACAACCAGAACGTCGCCCGCTGGCGGGCGTTCCAGCGCAATATCGTCGAGGACGAGAAGGCGGATGATGCAGCCAAGAAGGACGGCACCACGACCAATGCCGTCAAGAAGAAGAACTAGGCCTCAGGCCGTGGGCGGGCTGTCGACATGATCCTGCAGAGCATGACCGGCTTCGCGCGCGCCGCGGCGGAGAATGATGGCACGGCCATCGCCTGGGAGGTGAAGTCGGTCAACGGCAAGAGCGCCGAGGTTCGCCTGCGCCTGCCGCCAGGCTACGAACGGCTCGAGGCGGCGGCGCGTCAGGCGGTCCAGAAGCGGTTCTCGCGCGGCAATTTCCAGGCCACGCTGACCGTTGGCCGGACCGGCGGCGCCATGGTCCAGCCGGTCGTCAACGAGGCGTTCCTGCGCGACGTCGCCGAACTCGCCAATCGCCTGGTCGAGCAGTTCGGCGCGGCACCCGCCAGCGCCGACGGCCTGCTTGCGCTGCGCGGCGTCTTCGACGTGCCGGAAGCGGTCGAAACCGAGGAAGAGCGCGCGGCGATCGACGCGGCGATCCTTGCCTGTCTCGATGCGTCCCTGGCGGGGCTCGAACAGGCGCGTTGCGCCGAGGGCGAAGCCTTGCGGGCCTTGCTGTCAGGACATGTCGCCGCCATCGAGACGCTCACGCTCAGGGCCGAGGCGGATCCGTCGCGCGAGCCCGCGGCGATCCGCCAGCGTCTCGCCGACCAGGTGCGGCTGCTGCTCGACGCCTCGTCGGCGCTCGACGAGGGGCGGCTGAACATGGAGGCGGCGTTTCTTGCGACCAAGGCCGACATCCGCGAGGAGATCGACCGGCTGAAGACGCATGTCGCCTCGGCGCGCGGCCTGCTCGCCGGGGGCGGCGCAATCGGGCGCAAGCTCGATTTTCTGGCGCAGGAATTCAATCGCGAATCGAATACTCTATGTTCGAAGGCGAATGCTGCCTCGGTGACCGCCATCGGGCTGGAACTGAAGGCCGTGGTCGACCAGTTTCGCGAGCAGGTTCAGAATCTGGAGTAGTCGCGCATGAGCGCAGAAAGCCCCTCGAACGCCATCAGGCGGCGCGGCCTGATGCTCGTCCTGTCCTCGCCTTCGGGAGCGGGCAAGTCGACGATCGCGCGCAACCTGCTCGAGAGCGATCCCGGTCTCGAACTGTCGGTCAGCGTGACGACACGCGCCCGCCGCGGCAGCGAGATCGACGGCATCCACTATCATTTCCGTTCGATGCGCGACTTCGAGCGGCTGCGCGATTCGGATGCGCTGCTCGAATGGGCCGAGGTGCACGGCAACTATTACGCCACCCCGCGCGAGCCGGCTGAACTGGCCATGGCGCAGGGTCGCGACATGCTGTTCGACATCGACTGGCAGGGCGCCGAGCAGCTCAAGGAGAAGATGCGCGCCGACATCGTCTCGATCTTCATCCTGCCGCCATCGATGATCGAGCTAAAGGCGCGCCTGCGCCGCCGCGCCGAGGACCAGGATTCGGTGATCGAGACTAGGCTGCACAACGCCCGGGTCGAACTGGAGCACTGGCGCGACTACGACTACGTCGTCGTCAACGACGATCTCGACAAGGCTTTTGCCTCGGTCAAGGCGATCGTCACTGCCGAGCGCCTGCGCCGCGACCGCCGGCCGGGCCTGTTCGATTTCGTGTCGAAGCTGCTCGACGAGAAGGTCTGAGCCGGCGGCTGGCGGCGTCGGGTTGAGTTGATTTCATTCTGAGCCAGCCTTTTTACCCCCAACCTTGACCCCTCCCCACAAGGGGGAGGGCGACCCGGCGGCAGGGTTACCCCGCACGAACATTCGACGATTTTGGCTGCAATGGCGGTGAAATCGTTCTCTCCGTTCAACGGACAGGAAGAGCTCCCGCCAGAGCCACGAATTCCTCGACACCGAGCGTTTCGGCCCGGCGCGTCGGATCGATGCCTACGGTTTCCAGGAGCTTTTCGCCGCCCAGGCCCTTCAGGCTCTGGCGCAGCATCTTGCGGCGCTGGCCGAAGGCGGCCTCGGTGACGCGGCCGAGCACGGTCACGTCCGCCGGCAGCGGCTCGGCGCGGGGAACCAGATGCACGACCGAGGACGTGACCTTGGGCGGCGGCGTGAACGCCTGCGGCGGCACGTCGAAGGCGATGCGCGCCTCGGTGCGCCAGCCGGCCAGCACGCCGAGGCGGCCATAGGCCGAGCTTGCCGGCCTGGCGACGATGCGCTCGGCAACCTCGCGCTGGAACATCAGCGTCAGCGACTGGTAGAAGGGCGGCCAGGCCGGGACCGTGAGCCAGCGGACCAGAAGCTCGGTACCGATGTTGTAGGGCAGGTTGGCGACGATCTTCACCGGGCCCTCGGCGAGGGCGGCGAAATCGGTCTTCAGCGCGTCGCCCGACACCACGTCCAGCCGGCCGGGATAGTGGGCGGCCACGTCCGCAAGGGCGGCGAGGCAGCGCTCGTCGCGCTCGATGGCGACGACGCGCCTCGCGCCATGCATGAGCAGCGCCCGCGTCAGGCCGCCCGGTCCGGGGCCGACCTCGACGACCGTCACGCCGCTGAGATCGCCGGCAGCCCGGGCAACCTTGCCGGTCAGGTTGAGGTCGAGCAGGAAATTCTGGCCGAGCGCCTTCTTGGCCTGGAGCCCGTGCCGCTCGATGACGTCGCGCAGCGGCGGCAGGCCGTCGATGCTGGTGACCGCGCTCACGATGCCCGGGCCTCGACGTCGGCCAATTGGCGGGCGAGCTTCAGCGCGGCGATCAGGCTGTCGGGGCGGGCGACGCCCTTGCCGGCGATGTCGAATGCCGTGCCGTGGTCGGGCGAGGTGCGGATGAAGGGCAGGCCGAGCGTGACGTTGACCGTCTCGTCGAAGGCGAGCGCCTTGGCCGGGATCAGCGCCTGGTCGTGATACATGCAGATCGCCGCATCGTAGCCGGCGCGGGCGCGGGTATGGAACATGGTGTCGGCGGGCAGGGGGCCGAACGCGTCGATGCCCTCGGCCTTCAGCGCCTCGATGGCCGGCCGGATGACATCCTCGTCCTCGCGTCCCATGGCGCCGCCTTCGCCGGCATGCGGGTTGAGGCCCGAGACGGCGATGCGGGGGTCGGCGATGCCGAAACGCTGCCTGAGGTCGGCGGCGGTGATGCGGGCCGTCTCGACGATCGCATCGCGATTCAGCGCCTTCGGCACCTCGGACAGTGCGATGTGGATGGTGACGGGCACCGCGCGCAGCTCGGGACCGGCCAGCATCATCACCGGCGTGACGTCGCGGCCAAGCTTCTGTGCGGCGAGATGGGCGAGGTACTCGGTGTGGCCGGGAAAGCGGAAACCGGCGTCGTAGAGCGGCTTCTTGGCGATCGGGCAAGTGACGACGGCGGCGGCGCGGCCTTCGAACATGTCGGCAACGGCGCGATCGATGGCCTCGACGATGCCTGTGGCGTTGCGGCTGTCCGGCTGGCCGGGGGCATCGACGAGCTTTGCGGCCAGCGGCACGACCGGAAGGGCCGAGGCGAAGTGGCTGGGAGCACCTGCGGGATCGGTTTCGGCGATCTTCAGCGTCAGGCCGAGCCTGGCCGCGCGCGCGGCCACAAGTGCCGGATCGGCAAGCAGGTAGAAGGCGGGAACATCGGCGTCGTTGCGCAGCCGCCATGCGGCGACTGCGATTTCGGGGCCGATGCCCGAGGGATCGCCAACGGTCAGCGCCAGTGGGGCGCCAGCGGCACCCACGGGCTAGCGGGTGACGATGCGGGCCTTGGCCCGCAGCTCGTCGAGATACTTCTTGCTGAGTTCGTCGGCCTTTTCGTTGCCGGCGCCGGCGCCCTCGGCCTGGAAGACCATCTGGGCGACCTTGTCGTCGGACACTTCACGGGCGCTGCAGACGCCGATGAACTCGACGCCGCGGTCGGTCTCGCGCACCGGGGTGGCGCCGCCGGCCTTGAGCTTCTTGATCTGGTCGGCCCATTCCGGCGGGAGCTGCGGCGCGAGCACGCGACCGAGATCGCGCACCGTCACGTCGAGCAGGCCCTTGGCGAATTCGCGCGTCTGCTCGCAGCCGTTGAAACGGCCGCGCATCGCATCGGCCTCGCGCTTGCGCTTGCCGATCGAGCCGCGCTCGGAGGCGGGCACGACGAAGATGACCTGCTGCAGCATGTACTCGGTGGCAGACGGCTTGGCGCCGCCCTGCTGCAGCATGCGCCGCACGGCGTCCTGCTCGCTGGTTCCGCCGCCGCCCTGTTCGGAGCGGAAGCGGGCGCCGAGCGCCTGGTTCCAGCCCATCTGGGTGCGGATGTATTCCTTGAAGTGGCCCGCCGTCACGCCCGCCTGAGCCAGGATCTGGTTCATCTGCTCGGGCTTGAGCTTGTTGGAGCCGGCGAAGCGGGCATAGGCGTCGTCGACCTGCTTGTCGGAGATGCGGATGCCGAGCCGCTTCATCTCCACCTGCCGCAGCGTCTGCTCGACCATTTCCTGGCCGGCGTCGCCCTTGCGCTTCTGCAGCTTGAGGAAGGCGGCGCGGCGCTGGATGTCGTAGCTGGTGATCGGCACATCGTTGACGATGTACTTGATCTCGCTTGCCTGCGCCGGCTGCGCATAGGTGGCAACCGATAGCGACGTCGCCGCCACGAGCAGCGCGATGCCTGCCGAAAAGAGGTACTTCCGCATCGAAAAAAGTCCCGTTCAAACCCCAGAATCCGGGCTTCGCCCGGATGCGTATTGCCCCGTCCATGGCCGCGTTATGCGGCAAAACGATGTCACGTTGCCCCTACAACCCTGAGACGTACGTCAGAAGGAGCTCGATTTCGACCCGAAGTCGCCCAGCGTGCGGAACGAAATGTTGAAGCCGACGGTGCGCTTGACGTCATCGGGCTTGGTCAGCTCGCGGCTCTCGGCATAAGTCATCATGTAGCTGAAGCATTCGTCGTCATAGGCGAAGCCGAAGCCATTCTTGACCAGCACATCGGACTTGAGGTCGTAGGTGCCGGAGCCGAACACCCGCCATTCCTCGTTGATGCGGGCGGTGGCGGCGAGCGTCACCTCGTGCCGTTCCTGGGTAAAGCCGTAGAGCGGCTGCTCGTCGATGAAGGCGTATTTCGCCGAAACCGCGAACCTGTCGATGTCGAGCCCGGCCTTGACCTCGGCGCGACGCACTTCGAGCGTCTGCTCGTCGAAGCGGCCGCTGACGGACGCCGCGAAGCCGTTCGGGCTGGCGATGCCGGCGAGCGCGACATAGTCCGACGTCTCGGTCTCGAGCCCGGAATAGGCGCCGGCATTGACGAGGTCGGGCGAGGCGAACGAGTTGTCGCCGGCGAGCTGGTAGGACTGGCCGAACAGGGCGTTGGTCGTCCAGCCATTGGCGTAGCTGCCCGAGTAGCGGAAGCCGACGTTGGCGCGCGTTCCGCCTTCGATGCGGTCGTAGCCGGAGAACTTGTCGCGCTCGAACAGCGTGGCGGCGTCGAAAACGAAGCTCTGGGCATCCTCGTTGGGGATGCCGAGCCCGTTGATGTCGGATTCGCTCGGGCGGGCGAAGACCTGCGCCATCGGCTCAAGCACATGCGTCGCGCTGGTGGACGAGAACAGCACCGGCCAGCGCAACTCGAGGCCGAGTGTCGCCATGTAGCGGAAGAGCGACGATTGCACGTCGGCCGCGACATTGATGTCGGGATCGCCTGCCATGGTGTTGATGGCGGCAACCGAGGCATTGGAGGCGTCGAGGTAGCTGCCGTCCGCGCGGAAGGCGAGCAGCGGCGTGACCAGCAGGCCGCCGTCGGTGACGATGGTGCGCTTCCATTCGACTTCGCCGCTGAGGCGCGCCGACGTCCCCTCTATGCCGCGGACGGCCGGAGCGCTGGGCACCCAGTCGAGGTCCGAACGCTGGATGACACGTGCGTTGACGTCGATCGACAATTCGCCGCCGGCCAGCGGCATGTCCGGGATATAGGCATAGTCGAGCGACGGCAGCACCCAGGGCTGCTTGTCGGCGCGTGCACCCGGATCCGAATCGAGCGCGTCTTCCTGTACCTGGAAGCGCATGGCGCGCAGGTCGAAGTAATTCCGGTCGTTGAGGCCGGTCAGGTAGACTTCCGAGCGCTGCGTGCTGTCCGAGAAGCCGTCGATTTTATAGGTGCGCGAGAAATTCTTGTCGGACTGGACCATGACGTCCCAGCCGAACGTCCAACGCGGGTTGAGGTCGAAGCGACCCTTGGATCCGACCATGCCGCGCAGCTTGTTCTCGTCGCCCGCCGGGCCCGAATCCACCGTGTTGGCGTCGAACTTGTCCGGGTTCATCTGGCTGATGCCGGCGATCTTCAGGCTGTATTGGCCGTTGTTGAAGCGCTGGCGCCACTCGGCCTCGCCTAGGAAGCCCTGCCTGGTGTAGCCGGTTCCGGTCACGGTCAGATCGTAAGTCGGGGACAGCGCGAAATAATAGGGGACCGACAGGCTGACGCCGAGTTCGCTCTTGTAGCTGATGCTCGGGATGAGGAAGCCGCTCTTGCGCTTGACCGTGGGGTCGGCGATTTCGAAGGCCGGCAGGAAGGCGATGGGGAAGCCGAAGAACTCGAAATTGGAGTTCTCGAAGCGCACCGTCTTCTTCTGGCCGTTCCAGATGATCTTCTGCGCCTTGATGCGCCAGATCGGGGCCTTGTCGGGCTTTGCCTCGCAGGGTTCGCAGGCGGTATAGACGCCGTTGCTGAACGTGGTGAGGTAGCCGTCTTCGCGCTTGGCGCTCTCGGCGGCGAAATAGGTCTTGTCGACGGTCTCCAGCCGCAGCGAATTGACGAAACCGTCGGCAAAGTCGTCGGTGACGTCGATTTCCTGCGAGAAAATCTTGGTGCCGTCGGAATTGACGATCTGCACATTGCCGCTGGCGATCAGCCGCGACGTCTTGCGGTTGTAGGTCACGCGCTGGGCGACGAGACGGTTGCCGGCATAGTCGATCTGCACGCCGCCGACCGCAGTGACGGTCTGGGCGTCGTTGTCGTAGACGAGCGTGTCCGCCTCGAGCAGCATCTTCGAGCCCTCGGGCACGTCGGGCGCGAGGTCGGCGACAGTCTGAGCGAAGACAGGAGTGGCGGGAAGCGCGCTTGCAAACAGGCAAGCGAGCGCAGTCGCGCCGAACAAACGTGCCCTATGGGCCGTCCTGCGGCTGGCCAATGCGCCCCTCAACTAACCATCCTCCTTGTTAAGCAGGAAAGTCACCCCGAAAAACATTGCTACGACAACCGGAAACCACGCCGCAATGTAAGTCGGCACGAATCCCGCATTGCCAAATGCTTTGACCAGAACCGAAACGACATAAAGCAGAAAGCCGGCGACTACGCCACCCAGAATCATCGTGGCCGACTGTCCCATCCTCGCAAATCTCATCGACACTGTTGCAGCGATGAGCGTCATTGCGACCAAGAGGAAGGGCAGCGCCACCAGCGAGTGGAACTGCATGGCGAATGCGTTGGCCCGCAAGCCGAAGGAGCGCGCCACGTCGATCTTCGCCGGCAACTCGAAGAACGGGATCGTCTCGGGCCGCGCCAGCCTTTCCTGGACGAATTCCGGCTTCAGGTTGGTCCGGACCCTGTCGGTCGCCTGCGAGGTGAAGTTCTCGGCACCGCGCATGCTGCGTACACCGACAAGCTCCCAGTAGCCGTCGCGCAGATAGGCGGTCTCGGCGTCCTTGCGCTCGATCATGTTGCCGTCGGCGTCGAAGATGAAGAACACGGCGTCGGAAAGCTGCAGGCCCTGATTGAGCACGGCGCGGGCGCCGATGATGACGTCGGTCTTGCCGACCTTCTGGCGCAGCCATGGCGCGGAGAAGGCCGAGACCGAATTCGACTGGCGCGAACGCAGCTGCGATTCGAGCGCCTCGGCGCGCGAGAAGCCATGCGCGGCCAGCGGATTGAGGACGCCGACGGTGATGGCACCGAAGATGAGGGCGCCGATGCAGAACGGCAGCAGGAACTGCCAGGCCGAGATGCCGGCGGCGCGCGCCACCACCAGTTCGTAGCGGCGGTTGAGCGACACCAGCGTGGCCATCGCGCCGAACAGGCCGACGAAGGGCACCGTCTGCTGCATGATCATCGGCACTCGGAGCGCCGAGACCGTCAGCGCCAGACCGAAGGAGTAGCCGGGCAGCCCGCCGATGTTGCTGGAGAACTCGGTGACGTCGATGATGAAGATCAGCGCGAATATGCCGACAAAGAACCACGTCGTGATCGCGGCATAGCGGAAGAAGAAATAGCGTCCGAGCGTCCATCCCATCATGCCGCTCCCTGCTTGGGAGCGGTGCCGTAGCGCAGCGCCGTCAGCCGGTCGCCGATCCGGCCCATGACGGAGGCAAGCCAGTCGGCGGCTGCAACCGGCAATTCCATGGGGCGATTGCGGCGGATGAACCAGATGGAGATGGCGGCGGCTGCAAGCGGAATGCCGTAGACGAAATAGCTCAGCCAGCGGATCGACTCGGCCTTGCTGTCGGCGAAGAAGCCGAGCCAGCGAAAGAACAGCGCGATCGTGACGGTGGTGACCAGCGGATGGATCCGGGCTTCGCGGTGCGAGCGGGCGTCGCCCGCGACCGCGAGCGCGATCAGCGCGAAGGCCATCGGGTAGAGCCATTCGGTGAAGCGGCGGTCCAGCTCGGCCTTGAACTGCAGCGGTTCGCGCTGGAAGAACTTGTCGTTGGCCGGCGGGTTGAGAAGATATGAGGTCGACCGGTCCTTCGGCCGCATCACCACTTCGTTGGCGGCGGCCGTGAATTCGCTGAGGTCGAAGGCGTAGGAATCGAAGCTGATCACCGAAACCTCGCCGCCCGGTGCCTTGCGGTGGATCACGCCGTCGTTCATGACCAGCATCTGCTTGCCGTCGCGTTCGATGAACGAACCGTCCTTGGCGTAGTAGACGAGGTCGACATTCTTCTCGCGCGAATCCGCGACGAAGATGCCGCCGAGGCCGCCGTTGGGCAGGCGCTTGCCGACCTGGACGAAGAGGCCGTTGTCGACCTTGCGGAACGTGCCTTCCTGGATGATCAGCGAAAGCAGATCGGCGCGCGAGGTGGCGATGAGTTCGCGGTTGCGCTGCCGTGCCAACGGGTCGGCGACATTGTCGACGACGAAAGAGAACACGCAGGCGAATGCCGCAAGGATGAGGATCGGCCTGATGACGGTCAGCCGCGAGGCGCCTGCCGCATTGATCACCACGAGCTCGGAATCGCCGTTCATGGTGCTGAGCGTCTGCGCCACCGCGATCACCAGGGCAAAGGGCACGACGATCGGGATGACGGTCGGCAGGATGAGCGCCGCGACCTCGAAGAAGGTCATCGCCGACTGGCCGCTGTCGGTGACGAGGTCGATTCGCCCCAGCACCTGGGTCGTCCAGACGATCGCCAGCGTCCACGTCAGCGCCGCGATGAAGACCGCGAACGCGCGCCGCAGGATGTAGCGTTCAACAACCTTCATCGATGATCAGGATTCCGTGTTTCCGATGCAGCAGGCTGGCCGGGGGCTGCATGGCCTGCGAGTTGGTAGGGTATAGTCCAAGTGAGGCCGGCACAACTGGCCCCTTCCGTGGCTGCCAAAGTCCGAAACCGTCGCCCCTGCCGCCCGAGTGTCGGCAGCAATGGCTAAGAAAGGCCCAATGGAGGTGGTTAACACAAGGTTTCCGACGACATTGCGTCGGCGACCATAACCGACTTCGCCGAGGTCAGGCTTGCCAAACCGGCCAAAACGACGAAATGTCGCGCACCAGCGGAAATGGGTAACAACAAGCAGGACATCATGACTTCCAAGCCGTCGATCAGCTTCGCCAAGCCGGGAACGCCCAAGAAGGGGAGTGTGTTCGTGTTCTCCGCCGAGGACGGAGGGCTGAGCGATTCGGCGCGGGCGTGCGATCCGGCAGGCAAGCTCGATCTTGCCTTCCCGGTGGCCGACTTCTCGGGCAAGTTCGGCAGCTCGGTTGAAGTGCTGGCGCCCGAGGGAACCGCGGCCGACAGGCTCGTCGCGATCGGAGTCGGCAAGGTTGCGTCGCTCGACGAATATGCCTGGCTCAAGCTCGGCGGTACGATTGCGGCGCACCTGCGCAAGTCGGTCGAGGTCGCCGTCGTCCTGGACATAGCCGGTATCGCGGCAGACGGCGCGGCTGCCGCCCGCATCGCGGCAGGCATCCTGCTCCGCAGCTACGCCTTCGACAAATACAAGACCAGGAAGGACAACAGCAACGGCAAGGCCGACGACCGCAAGCCGGCCAAGATCACCATCCATTGCGCCGACACTGCTGCCGCCAAGAAGGCGTTCGCGGATGCCGAGGCCGTGGTCGGCGGCGTGCTGCTGGCGCGCGACCTGGTCAACGAACCGGCAAATATCCTGGGACCGGTTGAGTTCGCCGCGCAGGCCAAGGAACTCGAAAAGCTCGGGGTCAAGGTCGAGATCCTGACCGAGAAGGAGATGAGGAAGCTCGGCATGGGCGCGCTTCTGGGCGTCGCCCAGGGATCGGTGCGCCCGCCGCGCATGGCGATCATGCAGTGGAACGGCGGCAAGGCCAAAGACAAGCCCGTCGCCTTCGTCGGCAAGGGCGTCGTCTTCGATTCGGGCGGCGTGTCGATCAAGCCGGCGGCCGGCATGGAGGACATGAAGGGCGACATGGGCGGCGCCGCCGCCGTCACCGGCCTGGTGCACGCGCTGGCCGCGCGCAAGGCCAAGGTCAACGCCGTCGGCATCATAGGCCTGGTCGAGAACATGGTCGACGGCAACGCGCAGCGGCCGGGCGACATCGTCACGTCCATGTCGGGCCAGACGATCGAGGTGCTCAACACCGACGCCGAGGGCCGGCTCGTGCTTGCCGACGCGCTCTGGTACTGCAACCAGCGCTTCGAGCCGAAGTTCATGGTCAACCTGGCGACGCTGACGGGTGCAATCATGGTGGCGCTGGGCCAGCATCATGCCGGGCTCTTCTCCAACAACGACGAACTCGCCGGCCACCTGACCGCATCGGGGACGGCGACCCAGGAGAAGCTGTGGCGCATGCCGCTGAGCCCCGACTACGACAAGCTGATCGATTCCAAGAACGCCGACATGAAGAACATCGGCGGCCGCTACGGCGGGTCGATCACAGCCGCGCAGTTCCTGCAGCGCTTCGTCAAGGAGACGCCCTGGGCGCATCTCGACATCGCCGGCACGGCGATGGGATCGCCGACCAACGAGATCAACCAGTCCTGGGGCTCCGGCTTCGGCGTGCGGCTGCTCGACAGGCTGGTGCGCGACCACTACGAGGCGTAAGGCTGAACAAATCCGCCCCAGCGGCCACGTCATGTGGCGCGCTGGGCCGAATATCTCGAAGCCCTAGGGTGGCGCGAACTGAGCAATGGCCGAAGTCCTTTTCTACCACCTGACGGAGTCGACGCTCGAGGACGCCCTGCCGGGGCTTCTCGAGCGCAGCCTCCGGCGCGGCTGGAAGGCCGTGGTGCAGGCCGGGAGCGAGGAGCGGCGCGACGCGCTCGACGCCCATCTCTGGACCTTCCGCGACGATTCGTTCCTGGCCCATGGGAGCGACCGGGAGCCCTGGCCCGCCGAGCAGCCGATCGTGCTTACCGTTGGCGGGGAAAATCCCAATGCCGCGGAAATCCGCTTCCTGGTGGATGGCGCCTCGCCGCCGGACATCGGCCCCTACCAGCGCGCGGTCTTCCTGTTCGACGGCCATGACGCGATGCAGCTAGAGGCGGCGCGCGAGCACTGGAAGGCGATGAAGGCAGGAGGGCACACCGTGACCTACTGGCAGCAGACGCCCGACCGGCGCTGGGAGCGCAAGGCCTGAACGGCGCGGCGGCTGACCTTGCAGCGCCGCACCGTAAGGAACACCTATTTCGCGGCGCTCATCTCGCCGCCGACTTCCTTCTTGAATGTCTCGAAGTCGACCTGCATGCCGTTGAGGACCGTGCTCCAGTGGCGCGTGAGCGCAGCCAAGGCCACCGCCTCCTGGATTTCCTCGTCGGTGGCGCCGGCCTGCCTGGCGCTCTGCGTGTCGGCCCAGATGCAATAGCTGCAGGGGATCTGCGCGGCCACCGCCAGCGAGATCAGGGCCTTGGTCTTCGGCGGCAGGGCGGTCTTGTCGCTGAACTCGATGCTCTTGAGTTCCGACCATGCCCCCGGCAAGCCGGCCTTGGGGAACTGCCTGATGAAGCTCGGCACGCCGCCCATGGTCTTCTGGATGTCCTGGATCGCGGCGTCGTAGTCGTCGGCGTGGGCCGGCATGGGCGTCAATGCAAGGGTGGCCGAGCAGGCCGCGGCGCCGGCCAGGACCGTCATCGTGCGGCGGAACGAGGCGAAGGCGGGTGCATGGTATGCGAACATGACTTCCTCCTCTGGAACATTGTTGCCTTACGGTGTAAGGTATGCGTATTGATGAACCTTACACTGTAAGTTGTCAAGAGCAGGGCCATGGAGACGTCGATCAACAAAAGGCGAGCCCGCGGAAGGCTGTCGCGCGATCTCATCGAAGCCGCGGCGTTCGAGGTCATCGAGCGGGAGGGGCTCGCGGGCTTTTCCATGCGCAAGCTGGCGCAGGCGCTCAACTGCGAGGCGATGAGCATCTACCATCACTACCCTTCCCAGGCGCACCTGTTCGAGGCGCTGGTCGAGCGGCTGGTCTGCGACCTGGAGATCCCGCCGGCCGACCTGCCGTGGCGGCAGCGGGTGCGGATGGTGATGGGCGATTTTCGCGCGGCGGCCCGGGCCCATCCCGCCTTCGCTCCGTTCCTCGTGACCTATCGCATGAATTCGCCAGGATGCCTCGGATGGCTCGACGGGGTGCTCGCCGTGTTCGGGGGCGGTGGCTTCGGGCAGGAGCGCGGGGCACGCCTGTTCCGTGCCGCCGGCTACTATCTGATGGGGGCGATCCTCGACGAGAGCGCCGGCTATGCCAAGGGCCCGTCGGCGGTGACCACCGTGGACGACGAACGTCTGCGGCAGGACTATCCCAACGTCGCCGCGGCGGGGCGGTATTTCGCCGAGAGCGAATTCGACAAGACCTTCGACATGGGCCTCGACATGCTGCTCGATGCGATGGAACGCGACCTGCCGGCGAAGGCATGACGGCACTTTCCGCCGAACGGCAAAGGGCTTAGTAGGGGGCAAGCCTACCATTCCGCCGGCCGTCAGGGCGGCCGGCACCAGAGATTCAAACCATGCGGTTCCTGTTCCTTCTCGTCCTGCTCGCGGGCGCCGGCCTCGGCATCGTCTACCCCTGGGCAGCCACCAATTTTTCCGGCCGCGAGATCGGCACCTTCCGCGCCTACGACCGGGGAGGGACGTTCCGCTTGATCGAGGTGGCGCTGGCGAGCACCGATGCCCCGGTGCGCGTGCTGGTCGACCTGACGACGCTGGCGCCGCCGATCGTCACGCCGGCCCGGGCGGTGCTGACCATCACCGCCTCGACGCGCGGCGTGACGGTTCTGGCGCAGGCGCTCAATTTTTACGACTCCACGCCGCGCGAACGCAGCCCGCAACTGCCCGACCCGATCTTCCGCGACGATGCCGGCCTCATCCGCGACGTACAGGCGGGCACCTATCGCTTCGTCGTCGGCCAGGGCGATGCCGAGAACGTCCAGATCAAGAGCGTCGACCTGATCCTGCGGGCCGGCGGCATCGAGGCCGACGGGCGTGCGCAGCCGGTCGGCTTCTCGCTGATGGCGGTAGGTTTCGTCGGCCTGGTGCTGTCGCTGCGGCGCGGCCGCGATCGGCCGCAGAACCCGAACTCGCAGCCGCCGGCGCCGCGCTGGGGCAGGGGGACGGACAAGACATGAACTACCGCCACGCCTATCATGCCGGGAACTTCGCCGACGTGGTCAAGCACGCGGTGCTGGCGCGGCTCGTCGAATATCTCAAGCGCAAGGACAAGGCCTTTCGCGTCATCGACACCCATGCCGGCATCGGGCTTTACGACCTCGGTTCGGAAGAGGCGCAGAAGACGGGCGAGTGGCACGACGGCATCGGCCGGCTCGTCGAGGCGAGGCTGCCTGCCGATGTGGAAAACCTGCTCGCGCCCTATCTGGACGCCGTGCGTGCATCGAACCCCGATGGCGGCATCGAACGATATCCCGGCTCGCCGCTGATCGTCCGCCACCTGCTGCGCAAGCAGGACCGGCTTTCGGCGATCGAGCTGCATCCTGCCGACGCAAGGACGCTCGCGGCGCTGTTCGACGGTGATTTCCAGACGCGGGTGACAGAGCTCGACGGCTGGCTGGCGCTGGGCGCGCACCTGCCGCCGAAGGAAAAGCGCGGCCTGGTGCTGGTCGACCCGCCTTTCGAGAAGGAGGGCGAATTCGCCCGACTGGCCGACGGTCTCAAGCGCGCGCATCGGCGCTGGCCGGGCGGCATGTTCGCGCTCTGGTATCCGATCAAGGACCGCAAGGCGGTGGCGGCTTTCCGCGCCGCACTCGCCGACGCGGGCATCGCCAAGATCCTGGACATCGCCTTCGAGATCCGCCCACCGTCGCCGGAGCCGAGGTTCGACGGTACCGGCATGGTGGTGGTCAATCCGCCCTACGCGCTGGAGGCCGAGCTGCGCGTACTTATGCCGGTGCTCGGCAAGATCCTCGTCCAGGACGGAACGGCCCGCTGGTCGGCCGAGTGGCTGGCCGGCGAAGCGCCGGCTGCTTGACCGGAACACGGCGACGCCGCAAACTGCCTGGCAGCAGTCTTGGAGAGGGAAGCCATGAGTCGCGTCGCCAGCACCATCCTTGCCGTAACCCTCGGTGCCGGAGCAGCTCTGCTCGGTACGGGCGCCGCCAGCGCCGCCGACCTCGCCGTCGGCGCGGACTATGGCGATCCGGGCATCTGCGGCAACGCCTCGGTCCTCAACCGCATCACCGAGCGCTTCAGCTACCAGGTGCGGCATGTGCCGAACCTGCCGGACGTGGCCATCACCGACTTCCAGCGCGTCCACGAGCATCGCTATCTGGCGGCCGACGAGGACCACCCGATCGCCCGCCGCTATTGCGGGGCGACGGTGGCGCTGTCGGACGGCGGCTCCCGCGACATCTGGTACCTGATCGAGGAAGGCATGGGCTTCGCCTCGATCGGCGACAATGTCGAATTCTGTGTCGCGGGCTTCGACCGCTGGTACGTCTACAACGGCCGCTGCCGCGTCCTGCGCTGAGGCTTGGCGATCCCGATGAGGCTTGCATTGCGCGGCCGGGTCTCCGCGCTTTCGGTCGCGGGCCTTTTTGCGCTGGGCGCCTGTGCGCCATCAGAGCAGCAATCGGCCGATGCCGCACCGCAGGCGGCCGCGAAAGCGCCCGCGGCGGTGCCGCGCGGCGAGGGCTTCGACTTTTACGTGCTCGCGCTGTCCTGGTCGCCGAGCTATTGCGAGGCGGAGGGCGGCGAGGCTGACGGCCAGCAGTGCCGGTCGGGCCGGCCCTATGCCTTCGTCGTCCACGGCCTGTGGCCCCAGTTCGAGCGCGGCTATCCAGAATTCTGCCGGACGCGCGAGGCCGACGTCGCCACTGACAGGGCCCGCTCGCTCCTCGACCTGATGCCTTCCGCCGGGCTCATCCGCCATCAGTGGCGCAAGCACGGATCATGCACCGGGCTCGCCCAGGACGACTATTTCGAGGTGCTGCGGGCGGCACGCGAAAAGGTGGCGATCCCGGCCGACTTCAAGCGGCTGGAGGCTTACCGAGCGCTCGGGCCGGGAGAGGCCGAACGTGCCTTCCTGCATTCCAATCCCGGGATGGCGGCGGACGGCGTGGCCGTGACCTGCGACCGGCGCTTCCTGCGCGAGGTGCGCATCTGCATGGACAAGGACCTCGGCTTCCGCGCCTGCCCGGAGCTGGAGCGCAGCGCCTGCAGCCGCGACAGGGTGGTGATGCCGCCGGTGCGCGGCGGTTGAATTTCCGCGCGACCCGCGTTGCCCGCGGCACGGTTGCTGCATAAGGTCCACCGCCAAAAGGGGACCCTATCATGCCGAAACTGTTCTATTCTTCCGCCTCGCCCTACAGCGCCAAGGTCCGTATGGCGGCCGCCCATGCCGGCATCGCCGTCGAGGCGGTCACCGTCGAGACCGGCCCGCAGCCGGCCATGCTCACCGACGCCAACCCGCTCGGCAAGATCCCGGTCTGGATCACCGACGAGGGCGACGGCATCTATGACAGCCGGGTGATCACGCAGTATCTGAACCGGCTGTCCGGCCAGAAGCTGTTCCCGCGCAATGCCGCAAAGCGGCTCGAGGCGGAACGGCTCGAGGCCATGGCCGACGGCATTTGCGATTGCCTGCTGGCGATCGTCTACGAGCGCCGGTCCCGGCCCGAGGACATCGTCCACCAGCCGTGGATCGACAAGCAGTGGGCCAAGGTCACCCGCGCGCTCGACCTGCTCAACGCCAATCCGCCGAAGCTGCCGAAATCCATCACCGTGGGGCAGATCGCGCTGCGCGCCGCCATTGGCTACATGCAGCTCAGATTTGCCGGCAAGTGGGAGAAGGGGCGGTCCAGGCTGACCCGCTGGGCGGCGCGCTTCGACGAGAAGTTCCCCGAACTCAAGGCGGTCATCCCGCAAGGCTGAGCCGGCGCGGCCGGCGAGCGGCTTGCAGACGACGCGGCCAACAAAAAAGCCGGGCGCGAGGCCCGGCTTCTTCGTTGTTGCCGATCTTGCGATCAGAACTTCATACCGACGCCGAACTGGATGCGGTGATCCTTGCTCGACACTTCGGTCGTGGTGCCACCGAGATTGTAGTCGTCGCTGCCGAAGTCGGTGTAGCGATACTCGACGCGGCCGAAGACCGATTCCGTCAGCTTGACGTCGGTGCCGACGCCGGCCGTCCAGCCAAGCGCGGTGTTCGTGTCTTCGCCTACGGCGTTGCTGACCTCGATGCGCTTGCCGGCGCCGCCGGCGGTACCGTAGAGCAGGATGTCCGGCGAAACGGCATAACCGAGGCGGGCGCGCAGCGAGCCTTCGAAGCCCGACTTGACGTTGATGTCGGCGTTGTCGCCTTCCACGCCGCTGTAGCCGATGTCGCCTTCGGCACCGATCACGAAGTTGTTCATCTCGTAGTTGTAGCCGACGAAGGCGCCGCCGAGGAAGCCGTCGGTGTCGACGTTGGTGCCGCCGACATCGGACTCACCGCTGAAGCCGTAGCCGAGGAACACACCGGCGTAGGGCCCGCCCCAGCTGGCGACCGGGGGCACTTCCATCGGAACGGAGGGTGCCGGCGGCTCCTGCATGACGACGTCGGCGGCGAAGGCGGGCATTGCCGCCAGGGCGACCAGGCCGAACGCCGCGGCAAGCGGGCGACCGTGCTTGAGAATGGCAGTCATTGTTTTACTCCTTAAGCCAACGAAACACTGGCTTTCTTTCAAATTGGCGCCCTAGACCCGTCCGGGGGGAGAAACGGCGTGGGCGCCGGACGGTTCCGAATGTCGTGCCGAAATGCGGCTGAACCGAACCTGAAGTGAGGTGATTGGGGGGCGCAAATGAGGCTGAAGCTTGACGTTGCTGGAATGCAACAACACTTGTCAGTAGCCTTGGCGGCCTTTGGCTTCAGCCCGCTTGGTGCAACGGGTCGAGCGTTCTATATCTCGTTGGCAGTCACAGCTCGCCGACCCGGCCGTGCGGTGGTGGGAAGCGACTTTGCCGCATTGTTGCCCCATCATTGAACGGCTTTTTACCTAGGTTACCGGCGTGGCGCGGTGGCTTGCACTGGCCGAGGAATGCTCGAGAGGTCGATTGATGGCGAAGAAAGTTGGCAACGTGCTGGTGACGGGTGGGGCCAAGCGCATTGGACGCGCCGTGACCGAAGACCTTGCCGCGCACGGCTTCGGCGTCGTCATCCACTGCAACCGCTCATACGAGGAAGCTGAACGGCTGGCGGCCACCATCAAGGCGCGTGGCGGGCAGGCCGCCGTCGTCCAGGCAGAGCTCACCGACATGGCCGCCGTCGACCGGCTGATCGCTGCGGCCGAAGCCGCGCTGGGGCCGATTTCATTGCTCGTCAACAGCGCGTCCACCTTCGACAACGATTCGGTCACCGATTTCGATTGGGAGGCCTGGGACAGGCATTTTGCCCTGCACGTGAAGGCCCCGGCGCTGCTGGCCAGGAATTTCGCCGCGGCGCTGCCTGCGGGCATGGAAGGCTTGATCGTCAACATCATCGACCAGCGGGTGCTGAAACCGACGCCGCAATTCTTCTCCTACTCGCTGTCGAAGGCGGCGCTGTGGGCCGCGACCCGGACCATGGCGCAGGCGCTGGCGCCGCGCATCCGGGTGAACGCCATCGGTCCCGGGCCGACGCTGCCGAGCGCGCGCCAGGACGAAGCCGCCTTCGCGGCCCAGCTCGACGGGCTGATCCTGAAGCATGGACCCGAGCTCGCCGAGTTCGGCGCGACGATCCGCTATCTCTGGGAGGCGCGGTCGGTGACTGGCCAGATGATCGCTATCGACGGCGGCCAGCACCTTGCCTGGCAGACACCCGATGTGACAGGCATGCCCGAATGAGTGCACGCGAATCCGATACCGGCGCGAGCCTCCGCAAGGGTGGCAAGGCTGCCGAAGACCTGCCCGACCTCGACGACGACGAGGCGGTGGAGGAGGAAGTCCAGCCGGCCGGGCCGGACCTGCCGTTCACGGCAATCGACTGGACCGTGCATGCCGGCGACGCCGACGGCCTCGTCGGGGCGGAGGTCATCCAGGCGCTGGTGAAGCGCCTGCCCAATGCGCCGGGCGTCTACCGGATGATGAACGCCGCCGGCGACGTGCTCTATGTCGGCAAGGCGCGCAGCCTGAAGAAGCGCGTCACCAACTATGCGCAGGGGCGGTTCCACACCAACCGCATCGGCAAGATGGTGCGCGAGACGGCGACGATGGAATTCGTCGTCACCCGCACCGAGATCGAGGCGCTGCTGCTCGAGGCCAACCTCATCAAGCGGCTGAGGCCGCGCTTCAACGTGCTGATGCGGGACGACAAATCGTTCCCCTACATCATGCTGACCAGCGACCACGCCTCGCCGGGCATCTACAAGCATCGCGGCGCGCGCTCGCGCAAGGGCGGCGACTATTTCGGCCCCTTCGCCTCGGCGCAGGCGGTGGGGCGGACCATCAATTCGCTGCAGCGCGCCTTCCTGCTGCGCAGCTGCACCGACAGCTTCTTCGACAACCGCACCCGGCCGTGCCTGTTGTTCCAGATCAAGCGCTGCGCCGGCCCGTGCACCGGCGAGATCTCCCCGGAGGGTTATGCCGAGCTGGTCAGCGAGGCCAAGGACTTCCTGTCCGGCCGCAGCCAGAAGGTGAAGACCGAGATCTCCGCCCAGATGCAGCAGGCGGCCGAGGACCTCGATTTCGAGCGCGCCGCCATCTACCGCGACCGCCTCGCGGCGCTGTCGCACGTGCAGAGCCACCAGGGCATCAATCCGCAGACGGTCGACGAGGCGGACGTCTTCGCCATCCACCAGGAAGGCGGCCAGACCTGCATCCAGGTATTCTTCTTCCGCACCGGGCAGAACTGGGGCAACCGCGCCTATTTCCCCAAGGCGGATCCCGCCATCGAGGCCGCCGAGGTGCTGGGCTCGTTCCTGGCCCAGTTCTATGACGACAAGCCGTCGCCGCGCTCCATCCTGCTCTCCCAGACGGTCGAGGAGCAGGAACTGCTGGCCGAAGCGCTCACCACCCGCGCCGGCCACAAGGTGGCGATCGCTGTGCCGCAGCGGGGCGAGAAGAAGGATATCGTCGACCAGGCGGCGCAGAATGCCCGCGAGGCGCTCGGACGCAGGCTCGCCGAGACCTCGACCCAGGCGCGCCTGCTCGAGGGCTTCGCCCGGACCTTCGATCTCGAAAAGCCACCCGCACGCATCGAGGTCTACGACAACTCGCACATCATGGGTACCAACGCGGTCGGCGCCATGATCGTCGCGGGGCCGGAAGGCTTCGTGAAGAACCAGTACCGCAAGTTCAACATCCGCTCGACCGACATCACCCCCGGCGACGACTTCGGCATGATGCGCGAGGTGATGCAGCGGCGCTTCACGCGCCTGCTGAAGGAGCACGGCGACGAGCCGGCGGACACCGACGACGGTCTCGAGGCCAATGGTGCGTTCCCGGCCTGGCCCGACGTCATCCTGATCGACGGCGGCCAGGGGCAGATGACGGCGGTGCGCGCGATGCTCGCCGAACTCGGCGTCGAGGACCGGGTCGTGGCGATCGGCGTCGCCAAGGGCCAGGACCGCGAGGCCGGTCGCGAGCGTTTCTTCGCCAGGGGCAAGGATTCGTTCTCGCTGCCGGTCCGCGACCCGGTGCTCTATTTCGTGCAGCGGCTGCGCGACGAGGCGCACCGCTTCGCCATCGGTTCGCACCGCGCCCGCCGCAAGAAGGAGATGGTCAAGAACCCGCTCGACGAGATCGGCGGCATCGGGCCGGCGCGCAAGCGCGCACTGCTCTTGGCCTTCGGAACGGCCAAGGCGGTGAGCCGCGCGGCAGTCGAGGATCTGATGGCGGTGGAGGGCATCTCGGAATCGATCGCACGCCTTGTTTACAACCATTTTCACGACAATTGATGGCCGCGATTGGCGTCGATGCGGGGCTGGACTATCTATAGCCAGTTGACCCCCGGCATAGCCTTCTGATTTCACTACGCAGACGAAAGAGCACAAGAGAAACCATGGCCAAGCGCGCATTCAACCTGCCCAACATGCTTACCTATGCGCGCATCGTGGCCGTGCCGCTGGTGGTGCTCTGCTTTTTCCTGGAGGGCCGCCTGCAGTCGAGCGATTTCGCCCGCTGGAGCGCGCTGGGCATCTTCATCGCCGCCAGCGTGACCGACTATCTCGACGGCTACCTGGCGCGCGCCTGGAAGCAGACCTCGAATATCGGCAAGATGCTCGACCCCATAGCCGACAAGCTGCTGGTGGCGACCTGCCTGCTGCTGCTTGCCGCAGACACCGACAACCGCGGCGGCATCGCCGGCTGGTCGCTGTGGGCGGCGATCATCATCCTCTGCCGCGAGATTCTGGTTTCGGGCCTGCGCGAATATCTCGCAGCGCTCAAGGTCAGCGTGCCGGTGACCCAACTGGCGAAGTGGAAGACGGCCATCCAGATGGTGGCGATCGCGTTCCTGCTGGCCGGTCCGGCCGGCGACAAGATCTTCCCGCTCACCACCCAGGTCGGCCTGACGCTGCTGTGGATCGCCGCCATCGTCACCCTGTATACCGGCTACGACTACTTCCGCGCCGGCCTCAAGCACATCATGGACGAATGAGGCGATGACCAAGCTCATCTATTTTGCCTGGGTGCGCGAGCGGATCGGCAAGGCCGAGGAGGACGTCGACCTGCCGGCCGAGGTGAGGACGGTGTCCGACCTCTTGCTGTGGCTCAAGTCGCGCGGCGAAGAATTCGAAAGCGCGCTGCAGCACCCGGAAGTCATCCGCGTGGCGATCAACCAGGAGCATGTCGACCATCGTGAGGCGGTGGCCGGCGCGCGCGAGATCGCGCTCTTCCCGCCGATGACGGGGGGCTGAGGCCGTGACCGCCGCGGTCGTGCCGGTGGTTCGCATCCAGGCGGCGGATTTCGACGTCGCCGCCGAGATCGCGCGGCTGACGCGTGGCAGGGCGGATGTCGGCGCGGTCGTCACTTTCACCGGGCTTTGCCGCGACGAGGCCGGCACGCTGGCGGCCCTCGAACTCGAGCATTATCCCGGCATGGCGGAGGCCGAGATCAGCCGCATCGCCGGCGAGGCGCTTGCACGCTGGCCGCTCACCGGCATCACTGCCATCCATCGCTTTGGCCGCATCGCGCCGGGCCAGAACATCGTGCTGGTGGTTGCGGCTTCCGCGCACCGGCACGCCGCGTTCGAGGCTGCGAGCTTCCTGATGGATTACCTCAAGTCGCGCGCACCCTTCTGGAAGAAGGAGCATCGGGCAGACGGAAGCGAAGGGGCCTGGGTCGACGCCAAGGAAAGCGACGACGCCGCCGCTGCCCGCTGGGCGAAAATTTGAATCGTCACGTCAGCGAAGTCATCGAACGACCGTAATTCGTTGCACATTCGGTTGCCGGATCCCGATGCCTGAATGGAGAGGCAGGGACAATAGAGCAGACGGAGTGATGGCCATGATGGGCAAGCTTGCAGAGTATTTCGTGTTCGGTGTCGCGCCGCTGCTGGTAGGCCTGCTGGCGATACCGTCGCTGGCCACCGCCGAGGACAAGACGATCAGCGGCGAGGTGCTTTACCGCGAGCGCATTGCCCTGCCGCCGCAGGCGGTCCTGACGGTTCAGCTGGTCGACGTGTCGCTGGCGGACGCGCCGGCGAAGGTCATCGGGCAGCAGAAGATCGAGCCTGCCGGCCAGGTGCCGGCCAAGTTCGCCGTCAAGTTTGATGAAGCCGCCATCCGCAGCGGCATGAGCTACGCGCTCCAGGCCCGCATCACCGTCGACGACCGGCTCTGGTTCATCAACGACGTCCGCCACTCGGTCGAGCCGCTGACGGCCGGGCCGCAGTCGATGCTGCTCAAGATGGTCAGCCAGTCGGAGCCTGCCGACGAGGCCGGCATCTTCGAGCGCGACTGGGTCGCCGAGGACATCGACGGCGGCGGCGTGATCGACAAGGCCAAATCGACCCTGCGCATCGGCAAGGACGGTGGGGTCTCCGGACGCGGCGGCTGCAACGGCTATTTCGGCAGCGCCAAGATCGACGGCAACAACATCACCTTCGGTCAGATCGGGGCGACGCAGATGGCCTGCGAGCAGGCTATGATGGACCAGGAGCACAAGTTCCACGACGCGCTCGGTCGTGTCGCCACCTACGCCATCGCCGACGGCAAGCTGGTCATGGCGGACAAGGACGGCAAGGCGATCCTCCGCCTTGCGGCTGGCAGCTGATTGAATCCGTTTCGCCGGAATTTCAGCCAAGTCGTTGAAATTCCAGCGGTCAGAGACGGCATCGCGATAGCGACTTCCGCTTGCCGGCACCTGTAGCGCAAAAGAAAAAAGCCGGGGCGTATGCCCCGGCTTTTCGATTCTGTGCCAGCGGCTTGAAGCCCGCGGCTCAGGTCAGCCGACGATCTCGGTGCCCGAGAACCAGTAGGCGATCTCTTCGGCCGCGGTCTCCGGGGCGTCCGAACCGTGCACCGAGTTCTCGCCGATCGACAGCGCATGAACCTTGCGGATGGTGCCTTCGGCAGCGTTGGCCGGGTTGGTGGCGCCCATCACGTCGCGGTTCTTGGTGATGGCGTTCTCGCCTTCGAGGACCTGGACGATCGTCGGGCCCGACGACATGAACTCGACCAGTTCGCCGAAGAAGGGGCGTTCCTTGTGGACGGCGTAGAAGCCTTCGGCCTCGCGGCGGCTCATCCACACGCGCTTGGAAGCAACGACGCGCAGGCCGGCATCCTCGAGCATCTTGGTGATGGCGCCCGTCAGATTGCGCTTGGTTGCGTCCGGCTTGATCATCGAAAAGGTGCGTTCGATCGCCATGATAGGTCCTTGTTGTCTGGGGATTTGCAGTGTGGCGGGCTCTATACAGGCCGCCCGCCGCATTGCCAAGTGGCCTATGCTGCCGCAGCGACGCGCCGCCCCGTGCCGCCGTGCAGGTCGAGGCAGCGCTCGAACCAGCCGGCAACGGGGTCTTCCTGTTCGAGCAGATGGAACGGCGAGGCGACGCGGGCCCACTGCAGCGCGCCGAACACGATATAGTCGGCAAAAAGCGGACCGTCGCCGCCGATCCAGGGCTGATAGGCGAGCATGTTGCGCAGCGGCTCCAGCGACGCGCGGAAGGCTGCGAGGCCGGCGTCGCGGCCCGCGGTCACCTCCTCGAGCGTCTTGCCGAAGCGCGCTTCGCGACTTGCACGGAAATAGGCGGCGTTCGGTTCGTCCTGCATTGCGTGGAGCGCGGTCAGCGCGGCGACGGCGAGATAGGGATGCAGGGTCAGCTGCGACCAGCGTTCGATGAAGCGCGCATGGGCCTTGCCACCCGAGCCGCCGAACAGCGTCGCCCGGTCCGGGTAGGCCGCTTCGAGATGGAGCGCGATGGCAAAGGAGTCGGCGATCGTCTTTTCGCCGTCGCGGATGACCGGGATGGTCTTGGAGGCGCCGTCCTCGATGCGCGGCACGTCCAGGAAGCGCGTCGGCACGATGCGGTGGCCGAGGCCCTTGTGCGCCAGCGCCATCGCCACTTTCCAGCAATGCGGGCTGAACGGACGCGAGCTGTCGCGGCCCACGAGGTCGTAGAAGACAATAGTCATTGGCGATGCTTTCCGATGGACTTAGGAAGGACTGGAAGGTTTCGAAGCACCGAAGGAAGTTCGATGAAACAGCATTTCATGATGATGGCCGCCTATAATCAATGGGCCAATGAGAGGATTTACGAGGCCGCCGCCGATCTCAGCGACGAGGAATTCGGCCGCGATACCGGCGCCTTCTTCAAGTCGATGCGGGGGACGCTCAACCACCTGCTGGTCGCCGACCGCATCTGGATGAAGCGCTTCAGCGGCGAAGGCGATGCACCGGCTGCGCTCGACACCGTGCTCCACGCCGATTTTGCCAGGCTCCGGGTGGCCCGCCAGGCAGAGGACAAGCGCATACTGGATTGGGTCAACGGCTTGAGCGAAAAGGCCTTTGCCGGCCGCTTCACCTACATGACGGTGACCGACATGCGGACCATCTCGCAAAGGCTGGCGCCTGCGCTCGATCATTTCTTCAACCATCAAACACACCACCGCGGCCAGGCGCACATGGTGCTCACAGTGTTGGGGAGATCGTCTACTGTCCTCGACTTGGTTTATTTCCAGAGGACGGAAGACGGGCGCGCCTTTGCCTAATGATCTTAAAATTTTATGCTTTAAAAGCAAATTGTAAAAAGGATTCATGTGTTTACTCTGCTCAGTGACGCACATTGACTCTCTGTTTAGAAAACACAGAGTGAAGCAGTTGGGCGAAACTATTTGCCCGATCGAAGCGTTGCTGGTTAGGCGACTGGCCTTTTTATAGAAGGCCGGATCGCCGGGGTTTGGTAACCACAGGGAGACATCCATGACTGGTATTTCGAAGGCATTAGCAACGGCATTGGCTGGGGGCATGGTATTCGCCGCGCTCAGCGCGCCGGTCAGCGCGATCGAAATCGGTGACCGCAGCGGCGGGCTGGGCGTATCGGTCGACTCCGGAGGAGTCGGTGGGTCCATAGGCGGTTCCGGCGGGGTCAACGCCGACATCGGGTTCGGCGGCAGCGGCTCAAGCACCAAGGCGACCGTAGGCGGCAGCAACGGGGCGAGCGTCGATATCGGGCTCGGCGGTGGCGGCGTAGGCACCAAGGCGACCGTGGGCGGCAGCGGTGGGCTTACTGCGGGTGTCGGCGCCAATCTCGGCGGCGGCCTGGCCAACGTCAACACCACTCTTGGCCTGGGTGGCAACACGCTTGCCGATATCGACATCGGCATCGGTGGGCCTGCCGGTCCCGGCGGGCCTGGTGGCCCCGGCGGTCCGGGCGGACCTGGTGGTCCTGGCGGCCCAGGCATCAATCCGGGCGTCGTGAAGGGTATGTCGCAGGCCCAGGTCGCCACCTACGTCAAGCGCTGCAAGATGGTGCTTTCGAACCCGATGGCCTTCGAGAGCGACCTGCGCGAACTCTGCAAGCTGCTGCGCACGGCCAGCCGCTGAGCGTCTTCGCGACAGTCCCGAAATTTCGAGCGGCCCGCCTTGGCGGGCCGTTTCGATTCCGTGACGGGCGGCGCGGCGGCATCGGCTGTTCTGGACCAGCCTTCGCCCTGTCGAGGTGCCTTGCCTTTCACCGCGGGCCTGACCAGAACGGTGGAGAATGCGGCAGGCCATGGCCGCCCTTCCCATCTGCGAGGAAACCAACGTTGCGTGCTCGAGGCGAAAAGCTTGGCCAGACGATCGTGCTGCTGCTCATCGCGGGGGCGGGCGCGCTCGCCATCGCCCGCGGCATGACGCTGACGTTCCTCGCGATCCGCCTGCAGCGGGACTTTGGCCTCGGCCCGGCGACCATCGGCATGCTGATCGGCGCCGGTCCGCTTCTTGGGGCCTGCGCCAGCCCGTTTGCCGGAACGCTGTCCGACCGGATCGGCCGCCGCATCGTGCTGACGGTCGCGCTGGCTTTCGCCGGCCTCGGCCTGATCGGCCTGGGGCTGGCACAGTCGGTCGCGGCCTTTACGCTCGCCCATATCGTCTCTTCCGTCGCCGCTGCGGTCTACGAGCCGGTGGCGCGGGCGCTGATGAGCGACGCCGCTCCCGAGCGGCTCAGGCTGCGCATGTTCTCGTGGCGCTACCTGGTCATCAACGCCGGCTGGGCGGTGGGGCCGATGATCGGCATCGCCATTGGCGCGAATTCTGCGGCGCCGTTCATCATCGCCGGCGTCGTGCATTTCGCCTTTTCGGCCGCGATTTTTGCCATCGTGCCGGCCGTTCTCTTGGGTAGCGCCGCCGCCGGAGCTGCGTCGCAGCTACCGGGCCTGCGCCGCCTGGGCGCTGCCCTGCGCGACCGCCGGCTGGTCTTCTACCTCGGCGGCGGAATCTTGCTGCTCGCCGTCTACGGGCAATGGTCGGTAACGCTGTCGCAATATGTCACCGCCAACCTGGAGGACGGGGTGAAGGTCTTCGCCTGGCTGGTGACCACCAATGCCACGGTCGTGGTGCTGGCCACCGCACCGGCACGGCTGCTGATCGAGAAGATCGGGCCGATGAAGGCAATGGTCGTGGGCTGCCTGCTGTTCCTCGGCGGCGAGGTCGGTTTTGCCTTCGCCACCAGTGCGACGATGCTGATCGGCTTCATGGTGCTGTTCACCGTGGGCGAGGTGCTGGTCGTTCCGGCCGAGTATGTGCTGGTCGACAAGATCGCCAGCGACGACAACCGCGGTGCCTATTTCGGTGCGCATTCACTGGCCTCCGTGGGCAACTTCCTCGGGCCGTTGCTCGGCGGGCTGGCGCTCGGCGCCTTCGGCGGGCAGGGCATGTTCATGCTCTTTGCCGTGCTTGCGGCGGGCAGCGCCGTATTGTTCGCGCTGGGCCATGCGTCGCCGCCGCCCGCATCGCTGGACGGTCGCGCAGCCGGCCTCGGCGGCGAGGTGGCCGGAGACGCCATGCACCGCATGGGCAGACCGGTTTTCGCCTAGGCCTCCGGTGCCTGCTTCGATTTTCGACCGTGCGTTGCCGCCGTGCGGTGCGCGCGCACTTGCCATCGTCGTGACACTTCGTCAGAAACCCTCTCGTCATGCTTATCATCAACGATCTCTCCCTCCGCATTGCCGGACGTCTGCTTCTCGATCATGCGTCGCTGACCCTGCCCGCCGGCACCAAGGCGGGTCTCGTCGGCCGCAACGGCACGGGCAAGACCACGCTGTTCAAGGCGATCACCGGCGACTTCAGCTCGGAAACCGGCAGCATCAGCCTGCCCAAGAACACCCGCATCGGCCAGGTGGCGCAGGAAGCGCCCGGCACCGAGGAGCCGCTGCTCGACATCGTGCTCAAGGCCGATGTCGAGCGCACCTCGCTTCTCGCCGAGGAGCAGACGGCCACCGACCCGCATCGCATCGCCGAGATCCACGTCCGCCTGGCCGACATCGACGCGCATTCGGCGGAAGCCCGCGCGGCGACGATTCTCGCCGGCTTGGGTTTCGACGACGAGGCGCAACGGCGGCCGGCGTCGTCCTTCTCTGGCGGCTGGCGCATGCGCGTGGCGCTCGCCGCCGTCCTGTTCTCGGAACCCGATCTGCTTCTGCTCGACGAGCCGACCAACTACCTCGATCTCGAAGGCACGCTGTGGCTCGAGAACTACGTGTCGAAATATCCGCACACGGTTCTCCTGATCAGCCACGATCGCGACCTGCTCAACCGCGCCGTCAACTCGATCGTCCATCTCGACCAGAAGAAGATGACCTTCTGGCGCGGCGGCTACGACCAGTTCGAGCGCCAGATCGCCGAGCAGCGAGAACTGCAGGAGAAGGGCCGGGTCAAGCAGGAAGCGGCGCGCAAGCACCTGCAGTCCTTCGTCGATCGTTTCCGCGCCAAGGCCTCCAAGGCGCGCCAGGCGCAGTCGCGTATCAAGGCGCTGGAGAAGATGAAGCCGATCGCAGCACTGATCGAAGACAACGTGCGCCCGTTCAGCTTCCCAGAGCCGGTGAAGACCGTTGCCTCGCCGATCGTCGCGCTCGACCGCGTCAATGTCGGCTACCAGGCCGACAAGCCGATCCTCAAGAAGATGACGCTGCGCATCGACGCCGACGACCGCATCGCGCTATTGGGCGCCAACGGCAACGGCAAGTCGACCTTCGCCAAGCTGTTGGCCGGACGCCTGCAGGCCGAGACGGGATCGGTGACGATCGCGCCTGGCCTCAAGGTCGCGATCTTCGCCCAGCACCAGCTCGACGATCTCCGCCCAGAGGAAAACGCCTACGAGCACGTGCGTCGGCTGATGCCGGAGGCGCCGGAATCGAAGGTGCGTGCCCGTGTCGCCCAGTTCGGCCTGCCCACCGAGAAGATGAACACCGCCGCCAAGGATCTGTCCGGCGGCGAGAAGGCGCGGCTGCTGATGGGGCTTTCCGCCTTTGACGGACCGAACCTGTTCATCCTCGACGAGCCGACCAACCACCTGGACATCGACAGCCGCGAAGCGCTGATCATGGCGCTGAACGACTTTCCGGGCGCGGTGATCCTGATCAGCCACGACCGCCATCTGCTCGAGGCGACAGCCGACCGGCTGTGGCTGGTCAAGGACGGTGCGGTCAATCCGTATGACGGCGACCTCGAGGACTACAAGACGCTGGTGACGGGTGTATCGGGCGACCGGCGCGACAAGCGCGAGGCGGAGAAGGCGTCGAAGGCCGACCGGAGGCGCGAGGCCGCGGCGCGGCGCGCGGCGCTCGAGCCGCTGGCCAAGGAAATCCGTGCCACCGAGGCGCTGATGGACCGCATCCGCAAGCGCATCGACCTCATCGAGGACCAGCTGGCGGATCCCAAGCTCTACGAGAGGGACCCAACGACCGCGACCCAGCTCGCCAAGGAGCGCTCGCAGCTTGGCGCCCAGCTCGGCCAGAACGAGGACAAGTGGCTGACGATGTCGGCAGAGTACGAGGAAGGCATCGCGGAGTAGGAGGGACATGGACGCCCTTGCTGCACTTGAGCAGGAGTTTGTTTCTCCCGACGGCTTTTTCCATCGGTTGCGCTTTGGCACCTTCGACATCGCTGCGGCGCAACGGACGTTGGGTCTGCTTCGGCAAACCGAAGCGAGCCGTGAACCGCACACAAACTATCGACTCGCCTATCTCTTGTGGTCGGCGCACGCTGAACTCGAAGGCATCTCGGTCGACGCAGGGGAGCACGTCGCCCGCTATCGAAGCCTTTTCTTCGCCGAGGTGTCGGCGCGCTTTGAGACGATTGGTAAACTTGGCGGGATGGCTTAGACCAGTGCCTGGCGCAAGCTACCAGCTTTTTGCAAATTGGGGTAAACCCCTCGCATGAACCAGCACGCCAAGATGAGGATCGGCCATTCGGCCTGTCCGCACGACTGCCCGTCGACCTGTGCCCTCGACGTCGAGCTCATCGACGACAAGCGCATCGGCCGCGTCCACGGTGCCAAGGACAATAGCTACACCGCAGGCGTCATCTGCGCCAAGGTCGCGCGTTATGCCGACCGCGTGCATCATCCCGACCGCCTGCTGAAGCCGCTGATCCGGTCCGGCGCCAAGGGCGAGGGGCAGTGGAAGGAAGCGAGCTGGGAGGCGGCGCTCGACCTGGTGGCGGAAAGGTTCATCGCGGCGGAAGAAAGATACGGCTCGGAGACCGTCTGGCCCTATTTCTACGCCGGCACGATGGGGCTGGTGCAGCGCGACGGCATCGAGCGGCTGCGGCACGCCAAGAAATATTCCGGCTTCTTCGGCTCGATCTGCACCAATCTCGCCTGGACGGGCTACGTCATGGGCACGGGCGCGCTGCGAGGCACCGATCCGCGCGAGATCACAAAGTCCGACTGCGTGGTGATCTGGGGCACCAATGCGGTGGTCACCCAGGTCAACGTCATGACCCATGCGGTGAAGGCCCGCAAGGAGCGCGGCGCCAGGATCGTCGTCATCGACATCTACGAGACCGCGACGATGAAGCAGGCCGATATGGGCCTGGTGCTGAAGCCCGGCACGGACGGCGCGCTCGCCTGCGCGGTCATGCACGTGCTTTTCAAGGAAGGGTTTGCCGACCGCGCCTACCTCGAAAAATACACCGACGATCCCAAGGGGCTTGAGGCGCATCTTGCGACGCGCACGCCCGAATGGGCCTCCACCATCACCGGCCTGTCGGTCGAGGAGATCGAGGCCTTCGCCCGGCTCGTCGGCGCGACCAAGAAGACGTTCTTCCGCCTCGGCTATGGCTTCTCGCGCCAGCGCAACGGCTCGGTCAACATGCATGCGGCGCTGTCGATCCCCGCGGTGACGGGCGCGTGGCAATATGAGGGCGGCGGCGCCTTCCATTCCAACTCGGGCATCTTCAAGCTCAACGGCGAGCTTTTGGAGGGCACGAAGTTTCGCGATCCCAACATCCGCTATCTCGACCACTCGCGTATCGGCCCGGTGCTGACCAATGCCGAGGACGCGCTCTATGGCGGCCCGCCGGTGACGGCGCTGCTGGTCCAGAACACCAATCCGGTCAACGTCGCGCCCGAGCAGCGGCTGGTCGTGAAGGGCTTCATGCGCGACGACCTGTTCGCTTGCGTGCACGAGCAGTTCATGACCGATACGGCCAAGCTCGCCGACGTCGTGCTGCCGGCAACGATGTTCCTCGAGCACGACGACATCTACAAAGGTGGCGGCAACCAGCACATCACGCTGGGGCCGAAGCTCATCGACCCGCCGGCAGGCCCGCGCACCAACCATTATGTCATAGAGGAACTGGCCAAGCGGCTCGGCGTGTCGCACATGCCCGGCTTTGGCCTGACCGAGCGCCAGCATATCGACCATATGCTGGAGAAGCGCGGCATCGGCGATTTCGACGGCCTGAAGGCCAGCCGCTGGGTCGACATGCAGCCGGAATTCGAGAGCGCGCATTTCCTGAAGGGCTTCGGCCATCCCGACGGCAAGTTCCGCTTCAAGCCGCAATGGAACGGCGGCGCCGCACCCAACAAGCCGCCGCGCAGCATGGGCATCTTCGGGCCCTACCAGCGGCTGCCGGAGTTCCCCGACCATGTCGACCTGATCGAGGTGGCCGATGCCGAGCATCCGTTCCGGCTGGCGACGTCGCCGGCGCGCAACTTCCTCAACTCGACCTTCGCCGAGACGCCGGTGTCGCGCGAGAAGGAGGGGCGGCCCGAGCTGCTGATCCATCCCGACGACGCCGCTGTCATGGGCGTTGCGACCGGAGACCGCGTCGAGGTCGGCAACAGGCGCGGCGAGGTCGTGCTGCATGCCCGGCTGTTCGACAGGATCAAGCGCGGCGTGGTCATCGCCGAGGGCATCTGGCCGAATTCGGACCACGAGCGCGGCGAGGGGATCAACGTGCTGACAGGCGCCGACGCTCCCGCACCTTATGGCGGTGCGGCCGTGCACGACAACAAGGTCTGGGTGCGCGCGGCCGCATAGCCACGGCGCCGGAGAGAGACAGGCGATGAGCGGCGACCACCAGCATGTCGACATGGAAAGCACGCCGGTGCCGCGGCTCTGGATCGCCCTCGGCTTGGCCGGCTCTTTCATGGTGGCCGAGGTGGTGGGGGGCATCGTAACCGGCAGCCTGGCGCTGATCTCCGACGCCGCGCACATGCTGACCGACGCCATGGCGCTGGCGATAGCGCTGCTGGCGATCCGTGTCGGACGCCGCCCGGCCGACATCCTGCGCACCTACGGTTATGCCCGTTTCGAGATCCTGGCCGCGGCGTTCAACGCGTTGCTGCTGCTCGGCGTCGCCTTCTACATCCTCTACGAGGCCTACAAGCGCCTGTACGAGCCGGCCGAGATCGCCTCGCTCGGCATGCTGGCGATCGCCGTGGTCGGCCTGCTGGTCAATCTCGTGGCGATGCGCATCCTCACCGGGCACAAGGACAAGAGCCTCAACGTCAAGGGCGCCTATCTGGAGGTCTGGGCCGACATGCTGGGCTCGATCGGGGTCATCGCCGGCGCCGGGCTGATCTGGCTCACCGGTTGGGAATGGGTCGATTCCCTGGTCGCCGTGGGTATCGGCTTCATGGTCTTCCCGCGCACCTGGGTCCTGCTCAAGGAATGCGTCAACATCCTGCTCGAGGGTGTTCCCCCCGGCATGAGCCTGGCCGAGGTCGAACAGACAATCGTTTCCGTGCCAGGGGTCGCGTCGGTGCACGACCTGCACCTCTGGGCGATCACCCAGAGCAAGGCTTCGCTCAGCGCCCATGCCGTGCTGGCCGAGCGCGCCGACGCCGAGACGGTGCGCCGGGCGATCGAAGCGCAGCTGCAGCAGAAATTCGACCTGCACCACACGACGCTGCAGCTGGAGCGTGAGAACTGCGCGCCGATGGAAACCATCCACTGAGCGGCCTTTGCGACATCCTGTCTCGCCGGCATTTTTCCTCTTTAACCTCTAGCAGCTGGAGGAATTAGTCTTCCGACAGCTTCGGGGAAGGCCCGAAGCGGCTGCTGTTGAGGAGGCAATCCGATGGGATGGCACGGCAAGTCCGGGCATCGCGGCAATCACGGCCTGACCAGGCGCCATGGCGCGGGCGACGGGCAAGGCGGGCGGGCCAGCGACTTGCTTGGCGCGCTCGGCATCGACAAGGCCCGCATGACGTCGGAACCGGGCCACACGCCGGAACGGGAAAAGCCGGCGAAAGTCGAATGGGGCAGGGCCGACCCTCGGCGACAGATATCCCAAGACGGGCAACGCGCCGTGACCAGAATCCCGAGGATGGGAACCGGCATGGTGCTGGCGATGCTGGCTTTGTGGACGCTGCTTGCCTGGGCGGGATACAGCCTCGTCGACGGACTGGGTGCCTGGCTGGCGGGCAATGCCAGCGCCGTCATCCAGGGCGGCAAGGACGCCGCCACCGTCGGCGGATTGGACCAGAGCCTCGTAGGCATGCTCAACGTCGATCAGGCGTCGGGTTTCGTCGCGCAGGTCGCAGCACTCGCCCGGACTATCGCCAAGCCGTTGATCGTCCTGGCCTGGTTCCTGGGCGCCTTGGCCATAATTGCCATGCCGATGGTGCTGAGGCTGCTTGCCGGCAGGTTCGGCGGCCACCAGCGCTAGCCGATATCCTTCGGCCTCAGCAGATGTGTCAGGGTCGCGCTGCCGGGGCCGCGCGTATCCCAGCCGCCGGACAGTTCGAGCCGGGCAAGCGCGCCGGTCGGGAATTTGGCCCCGACCAACCGCAGGGCGGTTTCGGCCGATGCTGGGCCGGCGAGCATGCGAATGAAGGTTTCGAGGCCCGGATTGTGGCCTAGAACAAGGAGTGTGCCGACAGTGCGCGGCACCGACTGGACCTGGGCCAGGATTTCGGCGGCGGAGGCCTCGTAGAGTTCCTGCGGATAGGTAACCGGCGGCAGCGGCTGCGGCCAGGATGCGGTGGCCAGCCGCCAGGTCTCGCGGGTGCGCAGGGAAGGGGAGACGAGTGCGAACTCAGGCAGCCAGCCGCGCCTTGCGATCTCCGCGCCCATCAATGGCGCCGTCTTTTCGCCGCGCGGCGCCAGCGGCCGGTCGAAATCGGCGAGCGAGGCGTCGTCCCAGCTCGACTTCGCATGACGCAGGACAAGCAATTGCCGTTTCCCCGCCATGCCTGCCTCCGTCAAGGCGTGATGCGCGCCAGTTGTTCCAGGTCGATCTCTTCGCGCGCCGGAGTGGGAGCGGCGATGTGGTCCTGGCTGGTGGCGTCGGTGAAGCCCGAGAAGGCGGAGCGGCTGCCTTCCATGCGGACCTTGCCTTCGGCGAACAGCTTGAGCGCCAGCGGATAGAGCCGGTGCTCGGCCTTGAGCACGCGGGCGGCGAGCGTGGCCTCGTCGTCGTCGATCAGCACCGGAACCGCGGCCTGGGCGATGATCGGGCCGTCGTCCATGGCGGGCGTGACGAAATGTACGGTGCAGCCATGGACGCGGATACCCGCGTCCAACGCGCGCTGGTGGGTGTCGAGGCCCCTGAAGGAGGGCAGCAGCGCGGGATGGATGTTGATCATCCGGCCCTGCCACGTCTCTACGAAACCCGTCGTCAGCAGCCGCATGTAGCCGGCAAGCGCCACGATCTCGGCGCCGAAGGTGGCTAGTGCCGCGTCGATGGCGGCGTCATGCGCATCCTTGCTGGCATGGTCGGCGCGGGTCACGACCTTGGTCGCGATGCCGCGGCTGGCGGCAATGCCGAGGCCCTTGGCGTCGGCCTGGTCGGAGATGACGCCGACGATCTCGGCCGGGAAAGCCGGATCGGCGGCCGCGTCGATGAGGGCGGCCATGTTGGAGCCGCGGCCGGAAATGAGGATGACGGTGCGCTTGCGATTAATGCTCATAGCGCCAGCGACCCGCGATAGATGACGCCCGTGTCGCGGCGCGGCACGATGCGGCCGATGGGCGCGACCGTCTCGCCGGCTTCCTGCAGGACGGCGGCAACCTGTGCGGCCTGGCCGGCGGCCACGATCGCGATCATGCCGATGCCGCTGTTGAAGGTGCGCATCATTTCCTCCGGCGCGACCCCGCCGGTCTTGGCAAGCCAGGAGAAGACCGCGGGCACTTCGATGGCCGACAGGTCCAGCTCGGCCGAGAATTCCTTGGGCAGCACCCTGGGGATGTTTTCGGGGAAGCCGCCGCCGGTGATGTGGGCGAGCGCCTTGATGCCATGGGTTTCGCGGACCGCCTTGAGCAACGACTTGACGTAGATGCGGGTCGGCTCGAGCAGGGCTTCCGCCAGCGTCGGACCGTCGGCGAAGGGCGCGCGGTCGCCCCAGCCGAGGCCGGACTGTTCGACGATGCGGCGGACGAGCGAGTAGCCGTTGGAATGGACGCCGGACGAGGCGAGCCCCAGCAGCACGTCGCCCTCGACGACGTCGTCGGTGGGCAGCAGCTGTCCGCGCTCGGCGGCGCCGACGGCAAAGCCGGCGAGGTCGTAGTCGTTGCCGTGGTACATGCCCGGCATCTCGGCGGTCTCGCCGCCGATCAGCGCACAGCCGGCCTGCCGGCAGCCCTCGGCGATGCCGGAGACGATGTCGGCGCCCTGGTTGGGGTCGAGCTTGCCGGTGGCGAAGTAGTCGAGGAACAGCAGCGGCTCGGCGCCCTGGACGACGATGTCGTTGACGCACATGGCGACGAGGTCGATGCCGATGGTGTCGTGCTTGCCCGCGTCGATGGCGATCTTGAGCTTGGTGCCGACGCCGTCGTTGGCCGCGACCAGGATCGGGTCGATGAAACCGGCCGCCCTGAGGTCGAACAGCCCGCCGAAGCCGCCGATCTCGCTGTCGGCACCCGGCCGGCGCGTCGAGCGCACCAGCGGCTTGATCTTCTCGACCATCAGGTTGCCCGCGTCGATGTCGACGCCCGCCTGCGCGTAGGTGAGACCGTTCTTGCCTTCGCTCATCGTCAAATCCTGGTGCCGTGCGCCTTTTGCGCGCTATTCGCATGAACGGACCCGTCCCGCAAGCGACAGTGGCCATATGCGATGCCTGGGAGCGGCCAAAGCCGTGGACAGGCTTGCCGTGCGCCTTGTCCCTTGCGGCGATCGGAAGTCTCTCCCATGTTTCGAAGAAACACAAAGGCGGGATGAAGCAGTGACTGTTCCGAACCTGATCACGATAGGCAGACTGGTGCTGGTGCCCTGCGTGATCTACGCCATGCTGACGGGGAGCTGGGACTGGGCCTTTGCCGGCTTCGTCGTCGCCGGCGTGTCCGATGCCGTCGACGGGTTCATCGCCCGCCACTTCAACCAGTATTCCAAGCTCGGCGCCTATCTCGACCCGATGGCCGACAAGCTGCTGCTGGTCAGCGTCTTCGTCGTTCTCGGCATCATGGGCCACCTGCCGCTGTGGCTGGTGGTGCTGGCGGTCTCGCGCGACGCGCTGATCGTCTGCGCGGTGCTGTTGTCGACGGTCATGGGCAATCCTGTGGTGGTGAAGCCGTTGATGGTCTCCAAGATCAACACCGCCGTCCAGATCGTGCTTGCGGCGCTGGTACTGGCCGAATTGTCGTTTGGTTTCGGGTTCGGCCCGCTTCGCCCGGCGTTGATAACGGTCTCCGGCCTCTTGACCGCCGCTTCGGCGGCGGCCTATCTCGTTGCCTGGCTGAGACATATGAGCGGCTATGGCGAAGGCGAAACTCCCGATCGATAACGAGGCTCTGGAAGCTGCCGCCGCGGCGGCCTTCCGCAAGCAGATCCGCTTCTGGCTGATATCGGCCGTTCTGTTTGTCGGCTTCCTCTATTTGTTCAGCAACATCCTGCTGCCGTTCGTGGCCGGCATGGCGCTCGCCTATTTCCTCGACCCGGTGGCCGACCGCCTGCAGCGGCTCGGCCTGTCGCGCCTGATGGCGACGGTGGTCATCCTCGTCTGTTTCCTGGTCTTCCTCGTACTGGCGCTGGTCATCATCGTTCCGGTGCTGGCGTCGCAGATGGCCGATTTCGCCGCCAAGGTGCCGGGCTATGTCGAGAAGCTCCAGCAGCTGGTCACCAACTTCAACCCCGAATGGCTCGAGCAGCGCTTCGGCGTCGATGCGGCCGGATTGCGCGAGGGGCTCAATTCGCTGCTGACGACCGGCTTCGGTTTCCTGACCACCATCTTCCAGTCGATCTGGAGTTCGGGCGTCGCTCTGTTCTCCATTGCCAGCCTTTTCGTGGTCACGCCGGTCGTGGCGTTCTACATGCTGCTCGACTGGGACCGCATGGTCGCCGTGGTCGACAGCTGGATCCCCCGCGACCACGTCGACACCGTCAGGCAGATCGCTCGCGACATCAACACGGCCGTTGCCGGCTTCGTCCGCGGGCAGGGCACGCTCTGCCTCGTGCTCGGCATCCTGTATGCGGTGGGGCTGACGCTGACGGGCTTGAACTTCGGCGTTCTCATCGGCCTGTTCGCGGGCCTGATCAGCTTCATCCCCTATGTCGGTTCGCTGACCGGCCTGGTGCTTTCGCTCGGCGTCGCCATCGTCCAGTTCTGGCCCGACTGGACCATGGTCCTGGCCGTGGCCGCGGTCTTCTTCGTCGGCCAGTTCATCGAGGGCAACATCCTGCAGCCGCGTCTCGTCGGAAAGAGCGTCGGTCTCCACCCGGTCTGGCTGATGTTCGCACTCGTCGCCTTCGGCGCCATGTTCGGTTTCGTCGGCCTGCTGGTTGCCGTTCCCTCGGCGGCGGCGGTGGCCGTGCTGGTGCGCTTCGCCATCTCGCGCTACCTCGATTCGCCGCTCTATCATGGCCATGCGACGCACGCCGCGGCCGAGGAGCCGGGCGACGCCGGCCCGGAAAAATGAACGTGTCGCGCGAGCCTCTAAAACCGCGCCAGCTGCCGCTCGACCTAGGACACCTGCCGGGCCTGTCGCGCGACGACCTCGTGGTGTCGAGCGCCAACCTGCAGGCGGTCGGCATGATCGATCGCTGGCCCGACTGGCCCGCGCCCGTGGTGCTGCTGGCCGGTCCTGCCGGTTCGGGCAAGACCCATCTCGCCGCCATCTGGCGCGAGCACTCGGGCGCGATCCAGCTCGACGCGTCCGATATCGTGGCCCATGTGGGCGAAATCGGCGCGTCGCCGGTGCTGATCGATGATGCGGATCAGGGTAAACTCGATCAGGAGGGCCTGTTCCACCTCATCAACGCGATCCGAGGCGCGCACTCGCACCTGCTCATCACCGCGCGAAGCTTTCCTTCGGCCTGGGGCGTGTCGCTGCCCGACCTCGCCTCGCGGCTCAAGGCTGCCGCGACGGTGGAGATCGAGGAGCCGGACGACCTCCTGCTCGTCGGCGTCATCACCAAGCTGTTCGCCGACCGCCAGGTCGATGTCGAGCCGCATGTGGTGCAGTTCCTCGTCCGCCGCATCGAGCGCTCGCTGTCGACCGCGATCCGGGTGGTGGAGAAGCTCGACCGTGCGGCACTGGAGCACAAGTCGCGCATCACCCGCGTGCTGGCTGCCGAGATGATCGGCGCGCTCGACGCCGGGCAGGGCGAATTGGAGCTCTGAGCCCCAGGGGAGCGCGTCAGCTCAGCCGCGCATAGGCCGCCTTGGCGGCAAATAGCACCGCCAGGATGGTTGCGTTGGAAATGAGCCCGACCAGGATCGGCGCTGCCGTGCCCTCGCTCGCGCCCGCGCCGATGCTGTAGGGGATCAGCACGGCCACGAACACGATGCCGAGCGCGATGGGGATCCAGCGATTGATCTGACTTGAGGTGTTGGCCGCCGTCAGCACGAGGGCGATCAGCAGGCCGATGCGGAACGGATCGGCGAGCTGACTGAGATAGATGTCGAGATATGGCATGGCGGTCGCTCCTCCTCGCCACAGATGTGCAGGTTCCCGGCTCAACTGTCGAGTCGGTGCCCGGCGCTCAGTCGCCGGCATCCGCGGCGCTCGGCAGCGTCACGCTCAACAGCAGGCGCACCAGGGCGGATTGCTTGGAAACGCCGGACTTGGCGAAGATCGAACGCAGGTGGGAGCGCACGGTTTCGCGCGCGACCCCGAACTCCCGGCTGATCGTGTCGATCGAGCGGCCTGCGGCCAGCGCCGAGGCGATTCGCGCTTCGCTGGGCGTGAGGTCGAACATCGCCTGCAGGATGCCGGGCGGCGGAGCCACCGGGGCGGCCAGCGGGGTGACCACCAGGATGCTGTGGATTTGGCTGAACAGGTCGTGCGCGGCGCCCCGCACCGGCAGCAGATGGACGACGCCGGTCGGCCGGCCGGTGCCGTCGGCGACCGGGAAAGACTGGGCGATGCCTTGCCTGGCGCCGAATGCCAGAGCCGAGAGCGCGCCCGCGAGAAGGCTATCGGCCTTGCGGTCGACGATCTGGATGCGTCCCGTCCTGTCCCGGATGGTGCCCGGGATCAGGCCCTCCATGAGGCGGTTGCAGGCAACCATCTGGCCGTTCGCGCCGAGCACCGCGGCGGGCAGTCCGAGCGCTTCGAGTGCGCCCGCGCCGGCCTGTGCCTTGTCGAGGCCGATGCGGGTGCAGACGACTGCTGCGCGAACGATATGCGGGCGCAGGCGGTCGAGGGCTTCGACATGGGCGCGCTCGAAGGGGCCGCGCGCGGTCGACCTTTCGACGCTGAAGGCGAGCAGGTCGCCGGTCGGCAGCGGGATGAGCGTGCCGGCCGCCCAACCCAGGTCGCGGGGATGAAGGAAGTCCCGGTATATCGGCTCGGTCGCCAGTTCGGACACGCTGTAGAGGTCCAGGTCGGTGAGGAAGCCGGGATGGGCAAGCGCCTCGGCGCGCGTCGTGCGCGTGTTGATGGTCACCCAGCCGTCGCGCATGAACTCCTCGAGATCCGCGGCGATCGCTTCCGATCCGACATGGGCGGCGGCACCGCGGGTGAGCGTGAACAGGCAGCCGCCCTTGCCGTCGACGGCCTGGGACAGGTCCGCCAGCAACTCCGGCCATTTTTCAGGAGCGAAGGACGCTTCGTAGATCTGATCGATGAACTGTTCGGACACCTCCGCCAATTTTCGTCGCTCCCCCGAGCTGATCCGCGTCGAAATCGATTTCAGACGATGTCGATACGGTTTTGTCGGGCCGGTGCATGCGCAAGAATGATCTCTTGCACGCCAATGCCCAGCCACGCCCCAATAGATCGATAGCACTTGGCTATTTTAGATCAAGATCATCTTTAGACGCAGAAGCACTCAGCCTCCGCGCGATGGCGGCGGAGAACTGGCAAATACTTGGCATATCTTGGATGCGGTGGTCGGAGTGGCAGGATTCGAACCTGCGACCCCCTGATCCCAAATCAGGTGCGCTACCAGGCTGCGCTACACTCCGGACCGATTTGCGTTGCCGTGCGTAGTGACTTCCGATCGACATGGCAAGGGCAAAAAGCAGCCGGCCGGCTTTCGCCTTGCGGCGGCGGCCAATGCGCAGTAATGACGGCGCATCTTAAGTCTGCGCCGCCGGCGCGGACCCGTTAGCGAGGTAGGCATGTCCGCGCGAATCTACAGCCCCGCCAAGACCGCCATGCAGTCGGGCAAGGCCAAGACCGGGAACTGGGTGCTCGAATTCGACGCCGAGAAGCCGAAGAAGATCGATCCGCTCATGGGCTACACCACCTCGGGCGACATGAGGAGCCAGATTCGGCTGACCTTCGAGACGCGCGAGGAGGCGATCGCTTACGCCGAGAAGGAAGGACTGGATTTCCGGGTGCAGGAGCCGAAGGAGTCCAAGCGCCGGCAGATTTCCTATTCCGACAATTTCCGCTATGACCGCAGGACGCCCTGGACCCATTGACGGCCTGCCAAGCACTTGCCGGCCTTCCTGCCGGCCAGCGGTCCCGTAGCTCAGCTGGATAGAGCACCGGCCTTCTAAGCCGATGGTCACAGGTTCGAATCCTGTCGGGATCGCCATTACCTTTCGGCTCGCACCACAGGCGGGCGGCACGCGTAGGCCGCGCAATTGCCGAAGCAAGGGATTGGTCCTACCGCCTCGCTTTGACCCTCGGGTGTCTGGGCCGATCCGTGCAGGAGACAAGGCCCCCTAGACTAGGGTTCATAGCCCAATCTGTCGAAATCATTCCGATATAGGTCGAGAATCAGGCCGCGCGTTCGGGGCGTCAGGTACTCGTCCACGGTGCGCCGCACAGAGGCGTTGCGACGCGACATTGTCGGGCGACCCGGCAGGGCCAGTTCGGTCCAAATCGCCTCGATGTCTGCTTCCAGAGATTCGTACCGGAGAATTCGATCGACAATTATCGCTCCTCCGCCGTCGACCAGGAAATCGATCTGGCGTAGGCGTCTCCCGGCGGGCTTTCCCGCCAGGTATTTGAGGTATTGTTCGAAGTTCATTTCTTTTACCAACTTATGTTGGTGATGCCCATCATGCTGGTTGATGAACTGATAGTACGAAATGGCTCGGTCATACGGGTGTCTAACGACTGCAAACGATGTCAATTTGGAATAGCAATCCTCTCCAAGCTTGCGGCGGGCCCATTCCGCCGTCGCATGCTGCGGCGGGTTAAAGAACGTTTGATTTTCTCGGACGGGCAATTTGGAAAGTACGCGGCGCAAGAGGGTCCGCTTCGGACGATTTGAGTAAGGACGAAATGTATCCTTAACTGACAAACCCGCCGTCTTTGGTATGTGAACGAACAAGAAATTGAATTGATTGGAGATCAGCACGCATCGGCCCCGCCAGTCCTAGAGCGTCGATCTACCACTACGTTCTCATCCGAGCAATCACGCGCAATTTTGGCGAGGTAGGGCGGGTCAGCCAGTTCGTGGGGCAAGACGGCAATGCTGTCGACACCATTCGACACGGCTGCTCGTTCCACCCTGAGCTCACGGCGTCGGCTGAAGGCTGGTTCAGGCCCGCACAGGATGAGCATCGTCGATGCAACTAGCTCTCCCGTCAGGCGTTGGACGAGCGGAGACCGTCATGAGCGAGTTCGATCCCATCGCCCCCACTCGTCCTCGCTTGCGATCGCGATGATGCTCACGGCGTCGCTTCACTAGACCAGCTAGGTCCGGAAGACCCGCGACCGCGGTCACGCCACCGCGTTTGCTGCGGCAAGCCCGGCGGCGATGTCGGCCTTGAGGTCCTCGACGTCCTCGAGCCCGATCTGCAGGCGAATGATCGGCCCGTCATAGGGGCCCTTGGCGATCCTGCGGTCGGTGAGGTTCACCGGCACGGCGAGGCTTTCGAAACCGCCCCAGGAATAGCCCAGTCCGAAGATCTCCAGTGCGTCGAGGAAGGCATGCGCCTTCTCGGTGCCGCCCCCGGCGAGCACGACCGAGAAGATGCCGCTCGAGCCTGCGAAGTCGCGTTTCCACATCGCATGGTCGGCATGGCTTTCGAGGCCCGGATGCAGCACCTGGGCGACGCCAGGCTGGCCCTCGAGCCAGCGCGCGATCTCCAAAGCGCTCCTTTCATGATGCGCGAGCCTTACGCCCATGGTGCGCAGGCCGCGCAGGACCTGGTAGACGTCGTCCGGGCCGGCGCAGCAGCCGAGCGTGAAGAAGGCCTCGCGCAGCCTGGGCCAGCAGGCGGCGTTGGCCGAAACCGTGCCGCTGAGCACGTCCGAATGGCCGGCCGGATACTTCGTCGCTGCATGGATGGTGACGTCGACGCCGAAGTCGAGCGCCTTGAAATAGAGCGGGGTCGCCCAGGTGTTGTCCATCATGACGATGGCTCCGGCGGCGTGCGCCGCCTTGGCGATAGCCGGGATGTCCTGGATCTCGAAGGTGTTGGACGCCGGCGATTCGGTGAAGACGACCCTGGTGTTGGGCTTGATGAGCGCGGCGATGCCGGTGCCGATGCGCGGTTCGTAATATTCGACCTCGACGCCGAGCCGCTCGAGCATCGTGTCGGCGAAATGCCGCGTCGGGTGGTAGACCGAATCGGTGATCAGTATGTGGTCGCCCGCCGAGAGGAAGCCGAGCAGGGGAATCGTGACCGCCGCAAGCCCCGAGGGCACGGCGATGGTGCCGGCCGAGCCTTCCAGTTCGTCTATGGCCTGGCAGAGCGCGTCCGTCGTCGGGGTTCCGCGGGTCCCATATGTGTATTTCTGGGCACGCGCGGCCATTGTCGCAGCGTTCGGATAGAGCACGGTCGACGCATGCACGACTGGTGGATTGACAAAGCCATGGAAGCTGTGCGGATCGTGGCCGGAATGCGCAAGCCGCGTGTTGATGCCCTTGGTCCTGCCGTTGTCCTGAGTCATGAAGCCGCATCCTTTCAGCGAAGACGCCAGCAATAGTGCGCCGGCCGATCCGGCGCAACCGCAGAAGGCGGCTGTTCGGATGGGCCAGATCTGGCCCGGCGGCCGCTTGCGTCGGCTGGGGAGGACGGTGTCGTTCTCCTGGCGCCGGCTCTGGCGGAAACCGGTGGGCACGCCGCTGCCCGTGTGGCCGGCGGCACTCACGCCGGTCGTCGTGGCCGGCGCCGTTGCCATCGCCGTGCTGTTTCCGATCGATGCGATGACCATCGACTTCATGCTCGGGCATCGCAATGCGCTGACCGCCTGGCTGGCCTGGCTGAGCGACGTCGGGCTGTCGCAATGGTATCTCGTGCCGGCGCTTGCCATCTACCTGGCAGCGGCGACCGCCGACTGGCAGAACGCCGGCTACCGGCTGAAAGCGCGCCTGACGCTGCTTTTCGGTCAAGCCGCCTTCATGTTCGCGGCGGTCGCGATCAGCGGGATCGCGGTCAACCTGGTGAAGATCGCGTTCGGACGCGCCCGACCGTCGATGTTCGGCGAACTGGGCGCCTATCATTTCTCTCCGCTCGTCGTAAGCAAGTATTTCTCGAGCTTCCCGTCGGGCCATGCGACGACGCTGGGCGCCGCCGCCGCGGTGCTCGCCATCTGGTTTCCGCGCCACTGGCTGCCGATAACGGTCGTCGCCTTGGGCTTTGCGATGCTGAGGGTGGTGGCGAGGGCGCATTATCCTTCCGATGTCGCGGCCGGCTTCCTCTTCGGCTGGGTCGTCGTCGCCCTGATGGCGCGCATGCTGGCCGCGCGACGGATGGGGTTCCGTCCGCGCGAGGGCAAGATCCTGCCGGAGGCGATCGGCATCCGGCGCTCCAGGCCGGACCGCGGCTGACGCAGGGGCAGGGCGCCACCTGTGCTATACTAGTCTCGAAAGGGTGTTCTGCGGCCTGTGGGAGGCGACGTTCCAGTAGGTCTTTCGTACTTGACCTTACAAGAATAATCGCCTTCGATGGCATTCGTGAACCGGACTGCAGCAACGCGCTCCGCAAGGATGCGCATCCGGAAATGGGCCGGAAGGGGATGCTGAGTTCACATATTAAAAAGACAGGCTTGAGCCTGGAAAACAGAAAAGGGTTCGTGGGTCATGAAATACACAGCATCGGGCATTCTTGGGGTTGCCGCACTTGGCCTCATGACGGCGACCGCCTCGGCGGGCACGCTCGAGGACGTCAAGGCCAAGGGGTTCGTGCAATGCGGCGTGAGCACCGGTCTGGCCGGGTTCTCGGCACCGAACGACAAGGGGGATTGGACCGGTCTGGACGCCGATTTCTGCCGCGCCGTGGCCGCTGCGGTCTTCGGGGACGGGAGCAAGGTGAAGTTCACGCCGCTGTCGGCCAAGGAGCGCTTCACCGCCCTGCAGTCCGGCGAGATCGACCTTCTGTCGCGCAACACCACCTGGACGATCAACCGGGACACCGCGCTTGGGCTGAATTTCGTCGGCGTCACCTATTTTGACGGCCAGGGCTTCATGATCAACGCCAAGAAGCTTCCGGGCGTGAACTCCGCCCTTCAGCTTTCGGGCGCCGCCGTCTGCGTGCAGACGGGCACTACGACCGAGCTCAATCTCGCCGACTACTTCAAGGCGAACAAGATGGAGTACAACCCGGTCGTCTTCGAGAAGCTCGAGGAAGTCAACGCCGCCTACGACGCCGGCCGCTGCGACGTCTACACCACCGACCAGTCCGGCCTCTACGGCATCCGCCTGACGCTGGGTGCGCCGGACGATCACGTCGTGCTACCCGAGATCATTTCCAAGGAACCGCTTGGCCCGGCCGTGCGCCAGGGCGACGACAAGTGGTACCACATCGTCAAGTGGACCTACTTCGCGCTGCTGACGGCCGAGGAACTGGGCATCACCCAGGCCAATGTCGAGGAGATGAAGACGTCGGGCAATCCCGAGATCAAGCGCGTGCTGGGCACCGAGGCCGACACCAAGATCGGCACCGACCTCGGCCTCTCCAACGACTGGGTCGTCAACATCGTCAAGGCCGTGGGCAACTACGGCGAAGTCTTCGAACGCAACGTCGGCCAGGGCAGCCCGCTGAAGATCGCCCGTGGCATCAATGCGCTCTGGACCAAGGGCGGACTGCAGTACGCGCCGCCGATCCGCTGATCCGAAGTCTGGTCCGAGAGGCGGCATGACCGCCTCTCGGGACTCTGTCAGAGGGACTTCCGATGGCTACGCAGGACATTTCCCATGACGTAGGGAGCGGCCGCGCGTCGCTCCTCTACGACCCGAAGGTGCGTGGCATCTTCTTCCAGGTACTCGTCGTCGCCGTGCTTGTGGCGCTCGTCTGGTGGATCGTCGGCAACACCGCCGAAAATCTCAGGCGCGCCAACATCGCGTCCGGCTACGGCTTCCTCAACGGTCGCGCCGGCTTCGACGTCAGCGACACGCTGATCGCCTTCGATTCGGATTCGACCTACAAGCGGGCGCTGCTGGTCGGTCTGCTGAACACCGTCGTCGTAGCGCTGGCCGGCGTCGTGACGGCGTCGATCCTCGGCTTCCTCATCGGCATCGGGCGGCTGGCCAACAACTGGCTGATCCGCAAGATCTGCACCGTCTATGTCGAGCTTTTCCGCAACATCCCGCCGCTGCTGGTGATCTTCTTCTGGTATTTCGGCGTGCTGTCGGTGCTGCCGCTGCCGCGGGACAGCATCGAACTGCCCTTCGGCTCCTACCTCAACAGCCGCGGTTTCTATTTCCCGAAGCTGGTGTGGGGTGAGGGGAGCTGGCTGATCCCGGTTGCATTCCTGCTCGGCATTGCCATGTCGGTCTTCGTGGCCCGCGCCGCCAGGCAAAGGCAGATGGCGACCGGCCAGGCGTTCCCGGTGCTGTGGACCTCGATCGCCCTGATCGTCGGTCTGCCGCTGCTGGCGCTGCTCGCCATGGGTGCTCCGCTGAGCTTCGACTTCCCGCAGAAGTCGACCTTCAACCTGACCGGCGGCCTGCAGGTGAAGCCCGAGTTCCTGTCGCTCTATCTGGCCTTGTCCTTCTATACGGCAGCCTTCATCGCCGAGATCGTGCGGGCAGGCATCAGGGGCGTGAGCAAGGGCCAGAGCGAGGCGTCGGCCGCGCTTGGGCTGAGGTCGGGGCAGGCGCTCAGGCTGGTCGTGGTGCCGCAGGCCCTGCGCATCATCATCCCGCCGCTCACCAGCCAGTATCTGAACCTGACCAAGAACTCGTCGCTGGCGATCGCCATCGGCTATCCGGACCTGGTCGCGGTTGGAGGAACGGTGCTCAACCAGACCGGGCAGGCGATCGAGATCGTGGTGATCTGGATGGTCGTCTATCTCGGGCTCAGCCTGATCACCTCCGCTTTCATGAACTGGTTCAACGCCAAGATGGCGCTGGTGGAAAGGTAGGAGGCGGACATGTCGCAAACCGACTTGAGCTACGTCCGCACCGAAATGGCGCTGCCGCAGCCCGCACCCCCGCGGGAGCGCGGGCCGGTCGCCTGGATTCGCAAGAACCTATTCGCCAATCCGTTCGATTCGGTCCTGACGATCCTCGGCCTGCTGCTGGTCGTCGCCATCGTGCCGCCGCTGATCAACTGGGCGCTGATCCAGGCGCAATGGACGGGCACCGATCGCACCTTCTGCGCGACGGTGGCGCAGGGCGGCATCCACCCCGAAGGGTGGTCCGGCGCCTGCTGGGCCTTCGTGACGGCCAAGTTCGGCCAGTTCATGTTCGGCCGCTACCCGCTCGACGAACGCTGGCGCGTCATCCTCGTGGCGATCATGTTCGTGGGCCTGCTCGTGCCGCTGCTGATCCCGCGGGCTCCGCGCAAGGGCCTGAACGCGATCCTGCTGTTCCTGGTCTTCCCGGTGGTGGCCTTCTTCCTGCTGGTGGGTGGCGTGTTCGGCCTTCCGCATGTCGAGACACCGCTGTGGGGCGGCCTGCTGGTGACGCTCAGCCTGTCCTTCGTCGGCATCGTCGTGTCGCTGCCGCTCGGCATCTTGCTGGCGCTCGGCAGGCGCTCGAAGATGCCGGTGGTGAAGATGCTGTGCGTGATCTTCATCGAGACGGTGCGCGGCGTGCCGCTGATTACGGTGCTGTTCATGGCGAGCGTCATGCTGCCGCTGTTCCTGCCGGCGGGTGTGACCTTCGACAAGTTCCTGCGCGCACTGATCGGCGTGTCGCTGTTCGCCTCGGCCTATATGGCGGAGGTGGTGCGCGGCGGCCTGCAGGCGATCCCCAAGGGCCAGTACGAGGGCGCCGACTCGCTCGGCCTGAGCTATTGGCAGAAGATGGGGCTGATCGTGCTGCCGCAGGCGTTGAAGCTGGTCATCCCCGGCATCGTCAACACCTTCATCGGCATGTTCAAGGACACCAGCCTCGTCTACATCATCTCGATGTTCGACTTGCTCGGCGTCGTGCGCCAGAACTTCTCGGACGCGGCATGGGCGTCGCCGCAGACACCGGCTTCGGGCCTGGTCTTCGCCGCGCTCGTGTTCTGGATTTTCTGCTTCGGCATGTCGCGCTATTCTATCTACATGGAGCACCGGCTCGACACCGGTCACAAGCGTTAAGGCAATGAAAGGGGTACCGGCCTATGGCCACTGAAAACGCAGTCAGCGCCGAGGAGCTGAGGGTCGACGTCAAGAAGATGCACGTGTCGGACACCGATGTCGCCATCGACATCGTCGGCATGCACAAATGGTATGGCGAGTTCAACGTGCTCAAGGACATCAACCTGAAGGTGATGCGCGGCGAGCGCATCGTCATCTGCGGCCCGTCCGGCTCGGGCAAGTCGACGATGATCCGCTGCATCAACCGGCTGGAGGAACACCAGAAGGGCAAGATCATCGTCGACGGCAAGGAACTGACCAATGATCTCAAGAAGATCGACGAGGTCCGCCGCGAGGTCGGCATGGTGTTCCAGCACTTCAACCTTTTCCCGCACCTGACCATCCTGGAGAACTGCACGCTGGCGCCGATCTGGGTGCGCAAGACCCCGAAGAAGCAGGCGGAAGAGCAGGCGATGCACTTCCTGCGTCGGGTCAAGATCCCCGAGCAGGCCAACAAATATCCGGGCCAGCTGTCGGGCGGCCAGCAGCAGCGCGTGGCGATCGCTCGGTCTCTGTGCATGAACCCGCGCATCATGCTGTTCGACGAGCCGACCTCGGCGCTCGATCCGGAGATGATCAAGGAGGTGCTGGAGACCATGGTCGGCCTCGCCGAAGAGGGCATGACCATGCTGTGCGTGACCCACGAGATGGGCTTTGCGCGCAAGGTCGCCAACCGGGTGATCTTCATGGACCAGGGCCAGATCGTCGAGGAGAACACGCCGGCCGAGTTCTTCGACCATCCCCGCCACGAACGCACCAAGCTGTTCCTCAGCCAGATCCTGCATTAGGAAACCGGCACCGCTGATACATGAGAGCCCGGCCGTAATTCGGCCGGGCTCTTTTGTTGTGGTTGTAGCAACGTGCGGGAGGGCGCGATGGGTGTGAGGGCGGGACGGGGCGTTCGGCTTCTTGGCTGGGCGGTACTGGTGGTGGTTGTGGCGGTTGGCCTCGGCACGCTGGTGCCGCGGCCCCTGATCGGCGGCGCGCCGGCGGCCACCGGAGGACGGCACCTTTTGGTGCTGACCAATCCGATCCATACCGACATCGCCGTGCCCATCGACGAATCGGTGCTGCAAAAATTCGGCTTTCTGGCCGATGAAGGCATGCCCGCGGATGCTCCCGGCGCACGCTATCTGGTGTTCGGCTGGGGCAGCCGGGCATTCTATCTCGAAACCCCGACCTGGGCGGAGCTCAAGCCGGGCCCGCTGCTCAAGGCGCTCACCCTCGATCGCTCGGCCTTGCATGTCGACGTGATGGGCGAGGTCGGCATGGCTCACCCGGCGGTATCGCGCTTCGAGGTCGGTAAAACCGAGTTCGATGCGATGCTCGACTTCATTGCTGCGAGCTTCCAGCGTGACGATCGCGGCGTCCAGCGGATCGCCGGTGCTGGTTATGGCGACACCGACGCCTTCTTTGAGGCGAACGGCTACTTCACGGCTCTTGCCGGCTGCAACACCTGGGCGGCGGCGGCGTTGCGGAAGGCCGGCCTGACGACGGGCTGGTGGAACCCGCTGCCGGTCACGCTCGGTTGGTCGCTCGACCTCTACAATTCCGCTTCGGACCAGCCGGGCGGCCTCCAGCCATAGAGCCAGTCCATGTCGGCGGCGAGGCTGTCGGCGGACTTGATGCCGAGGAAAAGATTGCGCGCCAGGGCGACGGGGCCCGAGGCGTGCCAGGCCATGTGGTTCAGCCGGCCGCGCCGCGCCACCCTGGCGATGCGCGCCTTGCGCGCCACCTCCCACTGCGAAAGCCCGTGCGCGTATCGTGGCGAAGCCACGACGTCGGCCAGCGTGTAGGCATCCTCGATCGCCATGGCGGCACCCTGGGCGGCGAAGGGCGTCATGGCGTGCGCCGCGTCGCCGATCAGCACGATGCGGTCGGAGGCGGTCCATGGCCTGGCGCTGTCGACCGTGTGCAGCGGCCACACCGTCCACGGCCCGGCGTGGTCGAGCAACGCCGTGAGCGCAGGCGCGCTCCCCCGCGAGGCGCGCTTCAGCGCGTCGGCATCCGTCTCGCCCGACCACTGTTCGGCGATCGCCGCGCCGGGCGTGAAGGCGACGAGGTTGATCGCGGCTCCAGCGCGGATCGGATAGGCGACCATGTGGAAGCCGCGATGGAGGAAGGTCGTCACTGCCTGCATCGAGCCGAGGGATGCAAAGCTGCGGCCGGCCGCGCTGTCGGCGGCGATGGTCGTGCGCCATGCCAGCTCGCCGGCGAAGCGGCTCCGTTCGTTCGGGCCGACAAGTCGGCGGCTGTGCGACCAGACCCCATCCGCCGCCACGAGCATCTCGGCCTCAAGCGACACGGCATTGCCGTCATGCTCGACGCCGACCTTGACTGCCCGTCCATCGACTGCGGCCCCTGCCACCGTTGCGCCGGTGCTGATCTCGATGAGGGGATTTTGTTGGGCGGCCATCAGCAGGGCGTGCTGCAGGTCGGCGCGGTGGGCCACGAGATAGGGCGATTGCCACCTCAGCTCGGCGGACGCGCCGAGTGGGACCCGGGCAAGCTCCTTGAGCGACGCGGCATCGCGAAGGACGATGGCTTCGGGCTGCACGGTCGACGGCCGCACGAGGTCGAGCGCGCCGAGGCGACCGAGGATGCGGGTTGCGTTGGGGGACAGTTGCAGGCCGGCGCCGACTTCTTCGAGCGCCGCTGCGCGTTCGAGGACGCGGACCCCAAGGCCTTTCCTGGCAAAGGCGAGCGCGGCGGTGAGACCGGCGACGCCCGCGCCGGCGATGACGACCTGCCGCGATCTCATGGCGATTGGGTCAGGCGGCGCGGTCGGCCACGTAGAGGCAGCCGGCGGGCAGGGTTTCGGTGGCCTTCAGCTTCGCCGAGTAGCGATAGAGCGTCGAGCAGTAGGGGCAGACCTTTTCGGAATCCGCGCCCATGTCGAGGTAGACATGCGGATGGTCGAAGGGCGGGTTGGCGCCCACGCACATGAACTCCTTCACGCCGATCTCGATCACGGCATGTCCAGCGTCGTTCTGGAAGTGGGGAATGGAGCCGCCGGCCATCATTTTCTCCGTCTGAGAAACCTTCTCCGAGAGCGTTTGTATCATTAGGGACGGGTTTGCAAGATGCTGAAATGAAACTGTCGCAATTGCCTGTCAGAGGATAATCTGAGCCGGATAAGCGGCGAGCGCGGCAGTGGGGAAGGGTTGTCCATGAATCAATTGAGGCCGGTGCATACCGATTTCGTGAACGACAAGTCGCCGACCGGGCCGGTCGACGGCAACCCTGACCGCTTCGTCAATCGCGAATTCTCCTGGCTGCAGTTCAACCGGCGCGTGCTCGAGCAGTCGCAGAACCCGAACCATCCGCTGCTCGAACGCGTCCGCTTCCTGTCGATCTCGGCCGGCAATCTCGACGAGTTCTTCATGGTGCGCGTCGCGGGTCTCGCGGGCCAGGTTCGTGAGGGCATCGCGATCCGCAGCCCCGACGGCCGCACCCCGCAGCAGCAGCTGGACCAGTTGCTGCACGAGGTCGAACGGCTGCAGGAGGACCAGCAGAAGAGCCTCTCGAGCCTCATGGAACTGCTCAAGCTCGAGGGCATCGAGAGCATATCGGCGGCGGCCCTCGCCAAGGACGAGAAGAAGTGGCTCGAAGAGCACTTCATGGAGCAGATCTTTCCGGTGCTGACGCCGCTGTCGATCGACCCGGCGCACCCGTTCCCCTTCATCCCCAATCTCGGCTTCTCGATCGCGCTGCAGCTCCGCCACCGCAAGAACGGCGAGGAGATGACCGCCCTGCTGCGCCTGCCGGTGGCGCTCAAGCGCTATATCCGCCTGCCGGACCGCAAGCGCGCGGTGCGCTTCATCCCGATCGAGGAGACGGTCAACCTGTTCATCGGCAAGCTGTTCCCGGGCTACGAGGTCAAGGGTTCCGGCACGTTCCAGATCATCCGAGATAGCGATATCGAGGTCGAGGAGGAATCGGAGGACCTCGTGCGGCTGTTCGAGACCGCGTTGAAGCGCCGGCGCCGCGGCTCGGTCATCCGCATCGAGTTCGACAGCCAGATGCCGGCCGAACTGCGTGAGTTCGTCGCCGGCGAACTTGGGGTCTCGGCGAGCCGGGTCAGCGTGCTGAGCGGGCCGCTGGCCATCAACCAGATATCCGAGATCGTGGCGGTCGCGCGCGACGACCTCAAGTTCCCGCCCTTCAATCCGCGCTTCCCCGAGCGCATTCGCGACCACCGCGGCGATTGCTTCGCGGCGATCCGCGAGAAGGATTTCGTCGTCCACCACCCTTACGAATCCTTCGACGTGGTGGTGCAGTTCCTGCGCCAGGCGGCGATGGACCCAGAGGTGGTGGCGATCAAGCAGACGCTCTACCGCACCTCGAACGACAGCCCGATCGTCCGCGCCCTGATCGACGCGGCCGAGGCCGGCAAGTCGGTGACGGCCCTGGTCGAGCTCAAGGCGCGCTTCGACGAGGAGGCCAACATCCGCTGGGCGCGCGACCTCGAGCGCGCCGGCGTGCAGGTGGTCTTCGGCTTCCTGGAACTCAAGACCCACGCCAAGATGTCGCTGGTGGTGCGCCGCGAGGACGGCCGGCTGCGCAACTACGTGCATCTCGGCACCGGCAACTACCACCCGATCACCGCCCGCATCTACACCGACCTGTCCTTCTTCACCACCGACTCGGCGATCGCCCGGGACGTGGCCCAGATATTCAACTTCATCACCGGTTACGCCGAGCCGGCCGATGAAATGTGCATCGCGCTGTCGCCCTATACGCTGAGGAGCCGCATCCTCAAGCACATCGCCGACGAGGTCGAGCATGCCCGAGCAGGCAAGCCGGCGCAGATCTGGATGAAGATGAACGCTCTCGTCGATCCGCTCATCATCGATGCGCTCTACGAGGCGAGCCGAGCCGGCGTCGAGATCGACCTCGTCGTGCGCGGCATCTGCTGCCTCAGGCCGCAGGTTCCCGGCCTGTCGGAAAATATCCGCGTGAAATCGATCGTCGGCCGCTTCCTCGAGCACAGCCGCATCTATTGCTTCGGCAACGGCCACGGCCTGCCTTCGGACGAGGCGATCGTCTACATCAGTTCGGCGGATCTGATGCCGCGCAACCTCGACCGACGGGTCGAATGCATGGTGCCGATTGCCATGCACTCGACGGTGCATGAACAGGTGCTCGGCCAGGTCATGCTGGGAAACATCATGGACAACCAGCAAAGTTTCGAAGTATTGGCGGATGGTACCTCTCGCCGGGTGACGCTGGACGAGGGCGAAGAGCCGTTCAATGCGCAGGAATATTTCATGACCAATCCGAGCCTTTCCGGACGGGGTGACGCGCTGAAGTCTCATGCGCCCAAGCGCATCGCGCAGTTCAAGCGCCGCAAGAAGGCGGAGGCGGCGGCCGGCTGATGGCGGAACTCTCGCAGGGCCGGCTCAAGGATCGCCGACCGCTGTCGATCATCGATATCGGCTCGAACTCCATTCGTCTCGTGGTCTATGAAGGGTTGGCGCGCTCGCCGACCCTGCTGTTCAATGAAAAAATGCTGGCCGGCCTCGGCCGCGGCATCGTCTCCACCGGCAAGCTCGACCCCGAGGGCGTGACGCGCTCGATGGAGGAGTTCCGCCGTTTTCGCGCGCTGTCGGAACAGGCCGGCGCAGACAGGATGTATGTGCTGGCGACCGCCGCCGCCCGCGAGGCGGTGAACGGGCCCGACTTCATCCACCGCGCCGAGGAAGTGCTGGGGACCGAGATCAGGGTGCTGACCGGCCGCGAGGAGGCCTATTTCTCTGCCTTGGGCGTGATCTCCGGCTTCCACCCGGCCGACGGCATCGCAGGCGACCTTGGCGGCGGCAGTCTCGAACTGGTCGACGTCAGGGGCGAGGCCATCGGCGACGGCATCACCCTGCCGCTCGGCGGCCTCAGGCTGCAGGATATGTCGAAGGGATCGCTGGCGCAGGCCGCCAGGATCGCCCGCACCGAGCTTGCGCGTGCGAAGCTGCTCAACGTTGGTCGCGGCAGAACTTTCTATGCCGTCGGCGGCACCTGGCGAAACCTTGCCCGCCTGCACATGAACACCACCGGCTATCCGCTGGAAGTGATGCACCACTACCGGATGGACCCGGCGAGCCTGGTGCCGTTCCTGCGCCAGGTAGCGCGCGGCGACGTCGAAAAGATCAAGGGCATCGAGGGCGTGTCGAAGAACCGTCGCGCGCTCCTGCCTTACGGTGCGGCCGTGCTCAACGAGATCGTCACCGCCATGGAGCCGACCAATGTGGTGGTTTCGGCGCTCGGCGTGCGCGAGGGCTTCCTCTATTCGCTGCTGAACGACGAGGAGCGGCGCTCCGACCCGCTGATCTCCGCCGCCGAAGAACTGGCGCTGCTGCGCGCACGCTCGGTGCGTCACGCGCACGAGCTGACCGAGTGGACGCGCAAGTCCTTCGTCGCCTTCGGCCTGGACGAGACCGACGAGGAGGCGCGCTACCGTCACGCCGCCTGCCTGCTCGCCGACATCGGCTGGCGCGCGCACCCTGAGTACCGCGGGCGGCAATCGCTCAATATCATCGCCCATGCGTCGTTCATCGGGGTCGACCACCCGGGACGTGCCTTCCTCGCCCTCGCCAACCTGTTCCGCCACGATGGCGTCTTCAACGAAAGCTTCGCCCCGGAACTCAAGGAACTGGCTACGCCGCGCTACCTCGAGCGGGCCCGCGTCCTCGGTGCGATGATGCGCGTGGTCTATCTGCTTACCGCGTCCATGCCGGGCGTCATGCCCAAGCTGCGCTGGGAGGACAAGGGCAACGGCGTTCTGGCGCTGATCATCCCCGCGGCCTTCGGCCAGCTCTACGGCGAACGGCCGGCCGGACGGCTGGCGCAACTGGCCAAAGTGACCGGGCGCAAGCTGGTGCTGGCCGTCGAGGACGGCCCGAGCGTTGCGGTGAAGTAGCCCGCTCAGCCGCGGTCCAGGGAAAAGGCTCCCGCCCCGGCCACCGACAGCGCCAGCAGGCCGCCGGCGGTGGCGATGTCCTTCATCAACGCCTGCGAATGCATGAAGGCGAGCACCGGGTCGTCGCCGCCCTGGCCATAATGGCCGATGAAGCCCGCGGCGAGGGCGAACGCAGCCAGCAAGAGAGCTGCGGCGCGTGTCTGGTAACCGACGAGCACGAGCGCGCCGCCTGCCAGCTCGAACAGGCCGACGCCCCAGGCGACGAGCGTCGGCAGCGGGAAGCCGAGACCGGCGAAGTAGCCTGAGGATCCGGCGATGTTGGAAAGGGTGGAAACACCTGCCGGGACGAACATCGCGGCGATCAGGATTCGAGCGGCGAGCAGCAGCAGGTTCTTCGACATCGGCGCACTTCCCATTCTGCCGGGAGGATGCGCCTGCTGGTCGGCAAAGTCACCCAGTGCCGCACATTGCGACCGGGCGAGAAAAAGCCCGGGACGTGCCCGGGCCATTCCTTGGGAGGATATCGGGAATGTCAGCGACGGCGGGCGTCGACCGACAGGGTACCGGGGCCGACGGCGGCGAGCACGAAGAGACCGCCGGCAATCGCCAGGTTCTTCTGCAGGAACATCATCTGAACCATGTCATTGAGATCGGTGTGGGCGACCGCGGAGGCGGCGAGCGTGAAGAGGGCGAGCACGATCGCGGCAATGCGCGTCTGGTAGCCGACCAGGATCGCAAGGCCGGCCACGACCTCGACGACGCCGACGACCACCGTGGTCACCGTCGGCAGGGGCAGACCGAGGCTGCCGAAATAGCCGGCCGTGCCTGCGATGGCGGTCAGCTTGGCAAAGCCGGCGACGATGAAGATGATCGACAGCAGCACGCGGCCGGCAAGGATGAGTGCCGACGAACTGGCTGCGAGGCCGGGCTTTGCAGATGCGATGGAAGCGTTCGACATTGATGTGGGCTCCGTGGAAAATTCGATGGCCCACATGTAGCGAAGTCGAACTGTTCACCAAAGGTCCGAATTCGTCGACAGATCGTTCACAATTGGAGCGTTTTGCTCGCCAGGCGGCTCCGGCGAATCGCGGCGAGCGCGCTAAGCGGAGAGGGCGGCGCAGCGGGCTGGCCGCTGCGCCGATGATAGTCAGCCCGGACGGGTCATGTCCTCGGGGCGGACGATGCGGTCATAGTCTTCGGCGCTGACGAGGCCGGTGGCGAGCGCTTCCTCGCGCAGCGTGGTGCCGTTCTTGTGCGCGGTCTTGGCGATCTTGGCGGCGTTGTCGTAGCCGATGGTCGGCGCCAGCGCGGTGACCAGCATCAACGAGCGGTCGAGAGCGGCCTTGATGTTGTCCTCGCGGGCCTCGATGCCGACGACGCAGTTGTCGGTGAAGGAGACCGCCGCATCGGCCATCAGCTGCACCGACTGCAGGAAGTTGTAGGCCATGACCGGGTTGTAGACGTTGAGCTCGAAGTGGCCCTGGCTGCCGGCGAAGGTCAGCGCCGCGTTGTTGCCGAACACCTGGACGCAGACCTGGGTCAGCGCCTCGCACTGGGTCGGGTTGACCTTGCCCGGCATGATCGACGAGCCGGGTTCGTTTTCCGGCAGCGCCAGCTCGCCGAGGCCCGAACGCGGGCCCGAACCGAGGAAGCGGATGTCGTTGGCGATCTTGAACAGCGCGGCCGCAGCTGCGTTGATGGCGCCATGGCTGAACACCATCGAGTCGTGCGCGGCGAGCGCTTCGAACTTGTTCGGCGCGGTGACGAAGGGCAGGCCGGTGATGGCGGCGATCTGCTCGGCCACCTTCTCGGCGAAGCCGATCGGCGCGTTGAGGCCGGTGCCGACGGCGGTGCCGCCCTGGGCGAGCTCGCACAGGCCCGGCAGCGTCAGCTCGACGCGCCTGATCGACGAGGCGACCTGCGCGGCATAGCCGCCGAACTCCTGGCCGAGCGTCAGCGGCGTCGCGTCCTGCGTGTGGGTGCGGCCGATCTTGATGATGTGGTCGAATTCGCGCGCCTTCTTGTCGAGTGCGGCATGCAGGTGCTTCAGCGCCGGCAACAGGTCGTGGACGATGCGCTCGGCGCAGGCGATGTGCATGGCCGTCGGATAGGTGTCGTTCGACGACTGGCTCATGTTGACGTGGTCATTGGGGTGGACCGGCTTCTTTGAGCCCATCTCGCCGCCCAGCATCTCGATGGCGCGGTTCGAGATCACCTCGTTGGCGTTCATGTTCGACTGCGTGCCCGAGCCGGTCTGCCACACGACCAGCGGGAAGTGGTCGTTGAGCTTGCCGTCGATGACTTCCTGGGCGGCGGCGACGATGGTGTCGCCGACCTTCGGGTCGAGACGGCCGAGCGCCATGTTGGCTTCGGCTGCGGCGCGCTTGACGATGCCCAGCGCCCGGACGACCGACAGGGGCTGCTTCTCCCAGCCGATCTTGAAGTTGCCCAGCGAACGCTGCGCCTGCGCACCCCAGTAGCGGTCCGCCGCCACTTCGATCGGTCCGAAGGTGTCGGTCTCGGTTCTGGTCTTCTGGGCTGTCACGATCTGTCTCCGGGAAAATGACGTTGCGGGCAACGGCCTATCGCGTTGCACACTGGGCATCAAGCGGAGATTGGGCCGGCTGGGAAACCTAATCGGTTCAGGCGCAGCACCCATGGCGAGGGCCCCAAAACAGAACGCCTCCCGCACCTTTGGAGAGTGCTGGAGGCGTCCTATGTGTCCTTCGGTTTTCCTTCAGGATTTCTCCATCCGGACGTACCTCGAACAGGGCGGAAACGTCGACGTGCGGAAAAGGTTCCGCCTCGTTGCAAATATTTTTCGGGAAATTTGGCGGACCGAAAAAGGGGCTGGGGCCTCACGCCGCTCCCGGCACTTCGGAAAGGTCGTAGTAGACCTTGAGACCGCGCTCCACGGCTAGGCGCACATCCTCGTCGGCGCCCTTCGATGCGCCGGGCAAGCGCAGGACGGCATCGCAATGGCACAGCAGCCGGTCGGCGACCGGGTAGGCGAATTCGTCATAGAGCGGATCGCCGGCACCCCGCGAACCGACCTGACGCCCGAGTGGAAGCGCCACCCATTCGCCGATCATCGGGATGTGGCCAGCCCGAAAGAGCGGAACGGCGACGCTTTCGAGACGGCTCAGATTTTCTGCCATCTTGATCGGGTCGTCGCCCGTGCCGGAGCGATAGGGGCCGGCGATCAAGATGAGCATCGGTTTGGAAACGGCGTTCATGATATCTCCTGGTTTTGCACGAATCTGCACGAAATTAGTATATCTTCATGCGATTTCATGCAATATCATGTGATATCGCTGAACTGACGGATTTCTCGAAAGTGCTCACCAGCCAACGCAAGCGTTTGATCCTCGACCTCCTGGACAGAGACGGGCAGGTCATAGCCAAGCGTCTCAGCCATGAACTGCAGCTGTCGGAAGACACGATCAGGCGCGATCTGAGGGAACTTGCGGCGGAAGGATTGCTGTTGCGCGTGCATGGCGGCGCGATGCCGGTGTCGCCAACGGCGGTCCCGATCGCAGAGCGTCGGACCATGGCGATGCAAGCCAAGCCGGCCCTCGGCAAGGCTGGCGCCGCGATGATCGGGGACGGCATGACGGTGGTGTTCGACGGTGGCACGTCGAACCTGGAGATCATCCGGCACTTGCCGGCCGAGGTGCGCTTCACGGCCATCACCCATAGCCCGACCATCGCCGTTGCGCTGGAGGATAAGCCAAACGTCGACGTCGTCGTTATCGGCGGAAAACTCTTCCGTCACTCGATGGTGGCGGTCGGAGCTCTTGCGGCCGAAGCGATTTCACGGATTCGCGCCGATCTGTTTTTCCTTGGGGTCACGGGCGTGCATGCGACCCAGGGGCTGACCACCGGGGACATGGAGGAGGCAGCGATCAAGCGGCAGCTGATATCGTGCTCCGCCGAAACGGCGGTGCTTGCGACAAGCGACAAGCTGGGCGCCGTGTCGCCATTCCAGGTCGGCGTGCTCGGCGACCTGACGACGCTGATAGTCGAGGGAAACGTTGTCGACGAGCGCATCGCGGCCTTCGTTGACGGTGGCGTTTCGGTCCTGCGCGCCGCGTAGGGCTCGGACACGCTGGAGCGCCTCCGCCTTTCTTCGAACCGCGAAAACGCTCTGTCTCTTTGTTTTTACGCAATTCCGGACGGAAAACCGCCTCGCACTTTTCCTGGAATTGCTTTGGCTCCAAACAGAAAAGGGCGCCCGAGGGCGCCCTTTCCGTAAGCTTCTGGAAGCTGGACTTAGAAGTCCATGCCACCCATGCCGCCCATGCCGCCGCCGGGCATAGCCGGCATCGGGGAGTCCTTCTTCGGAGCCTCAGCGATCATGGCCTCGGTGGTGACCAGCAGGCCGGCGACCGAAGCGGCGTCCTGCAGGGCCGTGCGGACGACCTTGACCGGATCGACGATGCCCATGGCGATCATGTCGCCGAACTCGCCGGTCTGGGCGTTGTAGCCGAACGTGACGCTCTTGTTCTCGAGGATCTTGCCGGCGACGATCGACGCTTCAGCGCCGGCGTTGGCAGCGATCTGGCGAACCGGAGCCTGGAGGGCGCGGCGAACGATGTTGATGCCGGCTTCCTGGTCGGGGTTCTCGCCCTTGGCCTTGATGACCGAAGACGAACGCAGCAGAGCCGTGCCGCCGCCCGGGACGATGCCCTCTTCGACGGCAGCGCGGGTTGCGTTCAGGGCGTCGTCGACGCGGTCCTTCTTTTCCTTGACCTCGATCTCGGTCGCGCCGCCGACGCGGATGACGGCAACGCCGCCGGCCAGCTTGGCGAGACGCTCCTGGAGCTTCTCACGGTCGTAGTCCGAAGTGGTCTCTTCGATCTGCTGCTTGATCTGGGCGACGCGGCCCTGGATCTCGGCCTTCTTGCCGGCGCCGTCGACGATGGTGGTGTTCTCCTTGGAGATCGACACCTTCTTGGCGCGGCCGAGCATGTTGAGGCCGACGTTCTCGAGCTTGATGCCGAGGTCTTCGGAGATGACCTGGCCACCGGTCAGGATGGCGATGTCTTCCAGCATGGCCTTGCGGCGATCGCCGAAGCCCGGAGCCTTGACGGCAGCGATCTTCAGGCCGCCACGCAGCTTGTTGACGACGAGCGTGGCCAGGGCCTCGCCTTCGACGTCTTCCGAGATGATGAGCAGCGGCTTCGAGGTCTGCACGACGGCCTCGAGGACCGGCAGCATGGCCTGGAGGTTCGACAGCTTCTTCTCGTGGAGCAGGATGTAGGCGTCCTCGAGGTCAGCAACCATCTTGTCGGGGTTGGTGACGAAGTAGGGCGACAGGTAGCCGCGGTCGAACTGCATGCCTTCGACGACTTCGAGTTCGGTCTCGGCGGTCTTGGCTTCCTCGACGGTGATGACGCCTTCGTTGCCGACCTTCTGCATGGCCTCGGCGATCATCTCGCCGATCGACTTCTCGCCGTTGGCCGAAATGGTGCCGACCTGGGCGACTTCTTCCGAGGTCTTGATCTTCTTGGCCTTCTTGACGAGGTCGGTGACGACTTCGGCGACGGCCAGGTCGATGCCGCGCTTCAGGTCCATCGGGTTCATGCCGGCGGCAACAGCCTTGGCGCCCTCCTGGACGATCGCCTGGGCGAGAACGGTGGCGGTGGTGGTGCCGTCACCGGCGATGTCGTTGGTCTTCGAAGCGACTTCGCGGACCATCTGGGCGCCCATGTTCTCGAACTTGTCGGCCAGCTCGATCTCCTTGGCGACGGTGACGCCGTCCTTGGTGATGCGCGGAGCGCCGAACGACTTGTCGATCACGACGTTGCGGCCCTTCGGGCCGAGGGTCACCTTCACCGCGTCGGCGAGGATGTTGACACCGGCAAGCATGCGCTCACGGGCGTCGCGGGAGAATTTTACTTCCTTGGCAGCCATGTTTAGCTCCTGGTTGGGTTCCTTTGGCAAGGACCCGAATTTCACATTGGATGGATGCGGGTCGGCTGGATCAGCCGATGATGCCCATGATGTCGGATTCCTTCATGATCAGAAGGTCTTCGCCATTGAGCTTCACTTCGGTGCCGGACCACTTGCCGAACAGGACGCGGTCGCCGGCCTTGACGTCCAGTGGGACCAGCTTGCCGTTCTCGTCGCGAGCACCCGAGCCCACGGCGATCACTTCGCCTTCCTGCGGCTTTTCCTTGGCGGTGTCGGGGATGATGATGCCACCCTTGGTCTTCTCTTCGGATTCGACCCTGCGAACGACCACGCGGTCATGAAGCGGGCGGAACTTCGACTTTGCCATTTGAATTTCCTCGGTGAAAAGGTGAAAGAATGCCTCCGTCCGGCGCAACCGGACCCCGTTAGCACTCGCTGTTGGTGAGTGCTAGCGTGGCGGTGAGATAGTCTTTCGCCATTTGCGAGTCAAGGGAACGGCAGTCGCGCGGCGAGATGATTCTTTGGGTATTTATGCCCTGGCGGCGGCTCTTGCCGCGGCGACCGCCTTGCGGAAGTCGTCGGCCGTCATGCCACGCTTGTAGAGGGCGGTGCCGATGAGGAAGCCCGGAGTTCCCGGCAACTCAAAGGCCTTGGCCTGGGCTTCGGTGCGCGACAGGATGCCGACGAAGCTGTCCCCCCTGGTCGCGATTTCCCGCCGGGCCAGTTCCATGTCGACCCCGACTTCCTGCAGCAGCTGCGCCGTGCGCTTGAACGACAGGCGCTCGCGGTTGGTCATCAGGATGTGGAAGGCCTCGGCGTAGCGGCCCTGGCTGTTTGCGGCGAGCGTGAGAAGGGCCGCGTTGCGCGACACCTGTCCGAAGATCGGCCAGTCGCGCATGACGACGCGAATGCCCGGGTCTTCGGCCATCACCTTCATCATCTCGATGTAGCTGAGCTTGCAGTATGGGCACTGATAGTCCGTGTACTCGACGATCGTGACGTCGCCCTCGGGATTGCCGAGGACGGGTATCTCGGGATCGAAGGCGACCTCTTCCACGGAAGGCAACTGCCCGGCCATCAGGCGCGTGGGCAGAACCAGGCCGATCGCCGCCGCGCCGAGTATTGCCCGTCTGTTGATGAGTGGCGCCTGCATGCCTGGCTCCTGGGGCTGGCCCGTCTGCGAAAAGGATCGTGGAGGACGATTAACGGCATCTTAATCACGTCCACAGGGGGCAACCTGTCGCATGAGGTTCACAAATCGGTGTGTCGGAGTTCAATTGGTGCTTGAAAGGTAAGCATGCTTATAATATATGGTGCTCATGAAAACGGACGGCATCGAAAGATTGGGTTTCCTCATTCACGACGCGGCGCGCCTGATGCGGCGCTGCTTCGAGCAGCGCGGCAGCGAATATGGCCTGTCGGCGGCGCAGTGGCGCTTGCTTGTCAGGCTGGTCAAGGAGGAGGGGGTAGCGCAGGCGCGTCTCGCCGAACTCCTCGAGATCGAGCCGATCAGCGTGTCGCGTCTGCTGGACCGAATGGAGGAGGGCGGCTGGATCGAGCGCCGTCAGGCAACTGCCGATAGGCGGGTGCGCATGATCTTCCCGACCGACAAGGCGCGCGATGCCTTTGCCAAGGTCAAGGCGGTTGCCGGCGAGGTGTACGAACTCGCGCTGGCGGGCCTTTCCCAGGAGGAGCGCCTGGCAACGGTCCACGGCCTGCGCACGGTCGTCGACAACCTGACCGCCCACGCAGCCGGCGAAACGAATAGCACGAGAGAGACGAAGAAATGAACGCGGTGGCAAAAGTGAACGAGAACAGCCAGAAGACGGAACTCGAAAGCGCGGCGAGTGAGCCGCAGCCCGCTGCAGCCGCACCCGCGCGCCGCAACCGCGGCCGCTTCCTCGCCATGGCGGCGCTGCCCTTGGCGCTCGTCGCCGCCGGTGGGTACTACTGGGTGACCGGCGGCCGCTACCAGGAGACCGAGAACGCCAACCTGCGCCAGGCCAAGGTGAGCATCGCCTCGGAAGCCGCCGGGCGCATCGTCAAGGTCGGCGTGGCCGACAATGCCTCAGTCAAGGCCGGCGATATCCTCTTCGAGGTCGACCCGGAACCGTACCGGATCGCGTTCGCCCAGGCCGACGCGACCCTTGCCGCCGCACGGCTCAACGTCGAGCAGCTGCGGGCCGCCTACAGCCAGGCCACCGCGCAGGAACGCGTAGCCGCCAGCGCGCTCGACTTTGCCCAGTCGCAATTCGACCGCAGCAACGATCTCGTCCGCAAGGGGGTCAACGCCCAGTCGGCGCTCGACGAGGCGCGCATGGACCTCGACAAGGCCAAGGAGCAGCACAGCGCCGCCCTCCAGGGCATCGTCAGCGCCAAGGCGGCGCTGGGTGGCAACCCGGATATTCCGACCGAACAGCATCCGACCGTGCTGTCGGCGCAGGCGGCGCGCGACAAGGCCGCGTTCAGCCTGGCGCAAACCACGGTGCGCGCGCCGGCCGACGGCACGGTCTCGCAGGCCGCCTCCTTCAAGGTCGGCCAGTTCGTCGGCACCGGCACGCCGGTGTTCAGCCTGGTCGAGACCGGCGACACCTGGGTGGAAGCGAACTTCAAGGAAACGCAGCTCACCAACATGAAGCCCGGCCAGGAGGCCGAGATCGTGCTCGACACCTATCCCGATCGGACCTTCCGCGGCACGGTCGTAGCGATCGGCGCCGGCACCGGTGCGGAGTTCTCGCTGCTGCCGGCGCAGAACGCCACCGGCAACTGGGTCAAGGTCACGCAGCGCATTCCCGTCCGCATCAAGCTCGACGACGACGCCGCAAGGCCGGCGCTGCGTACCGGCATGAGCGCGACGGTGTCGATCGACACGGGCGTTTCGCGCGGCTTCGGTTCGATGTTCGGGCACGCCGTGGCCGCCGAATAGCGCCGATCGCCGGAACGAACGAACCCGCCTGCCGCGTCGTGCGGCTGGCGGGCCGAATACACGGGTGAGGTCGCCGCCTGGCGGCCCGCAATCTTGCCCACAGGGCCGCTTCCATGAGCCAGACAGCCGAAAAGTCCTTCACCGAGGTGCCGCATCGCGGCCTGATCACGATCGCCATCATGCTGGCGACCGTGATGCAGGTGCTCGACACCACCATCGCCAACGTCGCCTTGCCGTCGATGGTCGGCGACCTCGGCGCCTCCCAGGACACCATCAACTGGGTGCTGACCTCCTATATCGTGGCCGCGGCCATCATCACGCCGCTGACCGGCTGGTTGGCCGACCGGTTCGGGGCCAAGCAGCTCTTCCTTGCTTCGGTGGTCGGCTTCACGATCACGTCCATGCTCTGCGGCGCTGCCTGGAACCTCGAGTCTATGGTGCTGTTCCGCGTGCTGCAGGGCGTGTTCGGCGCGGCCATCGTGCCGCTCAGCCAGACCTTCCTGCTCAACATCAACCCCAGGGAACGCCACGGCCAGGCCATGGCGATGTGGGGCGCGGGCATCATGGTCGGTCCGATCATCGGCCCGACGCTGGGCGGATGGCTCACCGAGAGCTTCAACTGGCGCTGGGTGTTCTTCATCAACCTGCCGGTCGGCATCGCCGCGTTTCTCGGCCTGGCAGCCTACCTGCCGGCGGTGGCCAAACGCCTGCGCGGCTTCGACTTCTTCGGCTTCGCGATGCTGTCGCTCGGCGTCGGCGCCCTGCAGCTGATGCTCGACCGCGGCGGCGAGGTCGACTGGTTCTCCGCCGCCGAGATCTGGATCGAACTCGGCCTGTCGATCACCGGGTTCTGGATCTTCGCCGTCCACATGATGACGTCGGACAGGACATTCATCGAGCCGAAAATCTTCACCGACCGCAATTTCGTGACCGGGCTGGTCTTCATCTTCGTGATCGGCGTGATCCTGCTGGCGAGCCTCGCGCTGCTGCCGCCGATGCTGTCGCGCATCTACGGCTATCCGACCATAACCACGGGCATCGTCATGGCGCCGCGCGGCGTCGGCACGATGATCTCGATGCTCTTGGTCGGCCGCCTGATCCGGGCCGTCGACGCCCGCATCCTCGTGGTGACGGGGCTCGTCTTCACCGCGGCCTCGCTCTATTACATGACCGGTTTCACGCCGCAGATGGACAGCTTCCTGATCGTCTCGACCGGTATCCTGCAGGGTCTCGGCCTCGGCCTCGTTTTCGTGCCGCTGTCGACGGTCGCGTTCGCCACGCTCGCCCCGCAATACCGAACGGATGCAGCGAGCCTTTTCAGCCTGGTGCGCAACATCGGCTCGTCGATCGGTATCTCGATCGTCTCGGTGCTGTTGTCGCGCAATGTCCAGATCAACCACTCGGAGCTGGCCGCGAACATCACGCCGTTCAATCCCAACTTGGCCGCGCTGTCGCCGGCCGCTGCCGGCGGCAATGCCCAGGCGCTGTCGCAGATCGATGGGCTGGTCAACATCCAGGCGCTGATGATTTCCTATGTCGACGATTTCAAGCTGATGATGATCGTTACGCTGTGCGCCATGCCGCTGGCCCTTTTGCTGCGCAAGCCGAAGGCGCAGGCGAGGGGCGGCGCGCCGGCCGCGCATATGGACTGACGTCTGCAGATTAGGTCCTGAAAACAGCGAAGGCGCCCGCGGTGACGGGCGCCTTCGTCGTTTGGGGACCGGCGATCAGCTGACGATGCGCAGGTTGGACAACTCGTCGGCGATCTCCTTGAAGACCTTCATGAGGGTGTCGCCGGTGGCGTTCCAGAACAGCTTCTTGCCGGCCGTGCTGCGCGAATAGGACGCGCAGTTGGTCAGGGCCTCGATCGCCTTCTTTTCGTCCGAATATTTGTCGCTGAGATCCAGTGCCACGGTCATCACGATGACGTTGTCGGTGCCGGAACCATCTGCCTTGCGGGCATTCGGTCCCTTGGCGTTGGCGCAGACCTTCTGCATCTGCTCGTCCATGGCGGCCTGATAGTTGCCGGACGTGTAGGTGGTCTTGCTCACGGACGTGTCCTTGAAGATACGCGTGACGCCACTTGTGCCGTACTTCTGGCCGGCATAGCCGAAGGCAGCATAAGTGGACTTGTTGCCGGCGCCGTCGGAACTGCTCGGCGTGTTGCTGTAGGTGTTGGCGCCATCGGTCAGGACAATGACGACCTTGTCATTGCCTTTTTGCCCGTCGGGACGGCCCTCGCTGAAGGGGGCACCGCTCGATACGACGCGCCAGCCCCAGGCCGTCCCCTCGGGCACGTTGGTGTTGCCCGAGGGTTGCATGGCGTCGATGGCGTCTTTGATCTTCTGCTTGCCAGCGGCCTTGCTTACGTCGGCAAGAGGGGTGATCGAATTGGTCGTGCAGGAGAAATTCGGCCCATAGCCGCTACCGGCCGATGATGCCTCGTAGGGCTTGGTCCGGAAGTACTTCCGCATGTCGCGCTGACGGGACACAGCGTCGGTGTTGGCCCAGTCCGCCCACCAGTCGTTCCTGTAGCCGAAGGTGTCAGCGTTCAACTCCAAGACGTTGTCGTCATTGAGGTCGCGCCAGAGGTGCTTTGGCTCGTCCGGTGCAAACATGGGCACGAACAGGGTGGCCGGGTTGGCTGTGGTTGCAGGGGTGTCGTCATTGTTGTAGGGCGACGGGCGTGCTTCCACGCAACCTTGCCAGCTGGTGTATTGCGCGACCGTATACTGATATTCCGGCTCGTCCGTATACTTGGTGCAGGTGCCTGTCGTCGGCGATTTGCAAACGCGGCGTTTAGTATTGGGGATGGCCTCGCGGTCGGACTGTGCGACGATGTCCTGATAAAGGCTGAAGCGTGTGAGCGGCTGGTTCTCGGTAGCGCCCCAACCTTTACCGCGTTTACGCCAAATTCCGCCGGAATACTCAGCAAAGCGTTCGCCAATCTGGGCGATGTCGGCCGTGGTCATGTTGGCGCGTGTCATCGTCGACCAGTCGAAGTTCTCATGGTGGACCGGTGACAGTCCATCGGTGTCTAGCCAGGGCTTGTCATCCGTGTCGGGTGCTACGTTTACCGACGCGGCGAAGGGCACAATGCCGAACCTGACAGGCTCGGCGATCTGTTTCATCTGCGCCGCCTGGGCGGCAAGCGTGTCGACAAGCTGCTTGGAGGCAGACTTGAGCAGATCGATGCGCTGCTGTCCGGAGTCACCGCCATACTCGCTCATCGAACCCGAGTTATCGAGCACGAGAGCCACTTCCAGCGTGTTCTTGAGGCGTATCTCGGACATCGCGTCGAAGTCGAGCCGGTAGGAAGCGCTGGTCTTGCCGAGCAGGGTCGCCACGACCGGCAGGAAATAGGGATCGTATTTGAGCTTCGCCTCGAGCTTCAGGGTTCCGCCGCCGGTGGGGCTGCTCGGCAAGGTCACGATCAGCGTGGCCTTGGCCGGGTCGACCTGTTGCAAGTTGGCCCGAAAGAAGTCGAGTGCGTAGGTCTTGAGCTGATCGTCGGTGGCGCCTTCGACAAGGCGCCGCGCCGTTGCGATGCCTGCGGCGTCCAGCGCGTTGCGGGTCGCTTCGCGCTGTCGCGACATTTCCGCATAGTCGATCGCCAGGGCCAGCGCGCCCATGATCGGCACCATCGCGGCAACCGTCAGGATGGCATAGCTGCCGCGTCTGTCATTCCAGAATCTGCGGATCATCACCGGTGTCCCCAAGCTCAACCCAGGGATGATTTCACAAAAACCTTAAAATTACGGTTTGCAGGTTGAGGTGAAAATCCAGGACATGCTTGAAATTGCGTTAACCAGGAGGATCGATGAACGGGTTGCCGGCGCGACAGGTCCAAGGCAGGCCGCAACCGCCTTTTTGGCGAAAGCTGATGACAGGCAGGGCCGGTTCGGATAATTCCGGGCAGCTTGGCCAGCCGGCCAGACTCTCCCTGCGGGATCGATCGAAGGACTTGCCATGGCGGGTTTGCCGCAATCAATCGCGTCGCTGGAAGCGCTCACGGACCGCTACTCGGCCTTGCTCTGTGACGTCTGGGGCGTCATCCACAACGGCGTCAGCGCCTTTCCCGCAGCCGTAGCGGCGCTGCGCGCGGCGCGCGAGAAGGGCGTGGCGGTCGTGCTCATCACCAACGCTCCGCGTCCGCGCGACGGCGTCATCGCCCAACTCGCCAGCCTCGGCGTTCCGGACACGACCTGGGACCGCGTCGTCACCTCCGGCGACGTAACGCGCGAGCTGATCCGTACGGGCCCGCGCCGCGTCTTCCACATCGGTCCGGAGCGCGACTATTCGATCTATGACGGCCTCGACATCGACCTCGTCGAGGAGTTCGAGGCTTCGTCCGTGGTGTGCACCGGGCTGTTCGACGACGACATCGAGACTCCCGACGACTATTCCGAGATGCTGCGGCGCCTGCGCGCCCGCGACCTGCCGTTCATCTGCGCCAATCCCGACATCGTGGTCGAGCGCGGCCACCAGCTGATCTGGTGCGCCGGTGCGCTCGCCCGCGATTACGGCCAGCTCGGCGGCCGCACCCTGGTTTCAGGCAAGCCGCACCGGCCGATCTACGAGGCGGCGCTGCAGGCCGCAGGCGAGGTTCTCGGTCGCGAAATCGCCAAGTCCGAAGCGCTGGCGATCGGCGACGGCATGCTGACCGACGTCAAGGGCGCCGCCGACAACGGCATCGACGTGCTCTATGTCTCGGGCGGGATCCATGCGCGCGACTATGGCGAGCCGCACGATCCCGATCCGGCGCGGCTGGCGGCCTTCCTCGACAAGCACGGCTACGCGCCGGTCGCCACCATTCCGAGGCTTCGGTAAGGCAAGAAGATGGACCACGGCTTTGTCCGCATTTCCGGGGAGGACGCAGTTCCGGCGCGGCTGCGCGGCGGGGTCGTCGCCATCGGCAATTTCGACGGCATCCATCGCGGCCACCAGGCGGTGCTGGAGCGGGCACTGGAGGAGGCACGGCACCGCGGCGTACCGGCCCTGGTGCTGACCTTCGAGCCGCATCCGCGCAAGGTGTTCCGCCCCGATGTTCCGCTGTTCGTGTTGACGCCGCCGCACGTTAAGGCGCGCCTCATCGAGGCTCTCGGCTTCGATGCCGTCATCGAGCGGCCGTTCACGCGCGAATTCTCGGGCCTGTCGGCCGAGGAGTTCGTCACCGCCATCCTCCAGGATCAGCTCGGCATCAGCCATGCCGTGACCGGATTCGATTTCCATTTCGGCAAGAACCGGCAGGGCGGCCCGGCATTCCTGATGGCATCGGGCGAACGCCACGGCTTCGGCGTCACCCTGGTCGATCCGTTTCGCGACGAGGGTGCCGAGATCATCTCGTCGAGCCGCATCCGCGAACTCTTGTCGGAGGGCGATGCCGCCGAGGCGGCCGGGCTGCTCGGCTATCGTTTCACCGTCGAAGCCGAGGTCGTCGGCGGCGCCCGGCTGGGCCGCACGCTGGGCTTTCCCACCGCGAACATGCGCCTTTCGCCCGATTTCGCCTTGAAGGAAGGCATCTATGCCGTGCGCTTCCGCCGTGGCGACGGAACGCTCCACGACGGCGTCGCCAGCTTCGGCCGGCGTCCGACCGTGGACGACCACGGCGCGCCGCTGCTCGAGACATTCGTGTTCGACCTCTCCGGCGATCTCTATGGCGAGGTCGCCTCGGTGTCGTTCTTCGGCTACCTGCGCGGGGAGGTGAAGTTCGAAGGGCTCGACGCCCTTGTCGCCCAGATGAAGCGCGACGAGATGGAGGCGGGGGCGCTGCTCTCGGGCGTGCGCCCCCACTCCGAACTCGACCGGGCGATCGCTTTCTAGCTGTGAGCTTTCGGGAGGTTGTCCATTCGGACCGGACCGAGGAGACTGGAGTTACCACGCTTCAGCACTCACC
>NZ_JARDJI010000018.1:0-109506 GCF_039907765.1 Mesorhizobium sp. CC13
ACCCAGCCAGCATCTTGAATCACAATCTGCTCAAAACAGGAATCCCAAATGATTCAATCAATCAGAAATCCGCTCTAGGCGCCGGAAGGAAGCAGCAGCGTCCCTCCGGGGGCGCCGCTACATAGGCAAGGTCGACTCAGCAGACGGCATGAGCACGATCTGGTAGGACGCGTCTGCGGATAGTTGCCAAGCGACCAGTCGCGAAGCCGGCATTGTCCAATACGAGGCCAGTTCCATAAGATAGATTATGCGGCAAGTGCCGCTCGCATTCGGTTGCCTAGGGGCAATCGTGGGCTGTCGGCATTCCGACAGCTCCTATTCACATGTGCGTCTGAGCAGCCTCGGGTACACGCCAAATCCCCGGCCTGGCATCGGTTCCGCTTTGTCTGCTCTGGCGATGAGCTACCGTTCCGCCTACTCCTCAAAGCGGCCCGTGGCGTCACGATCGTGCTCGTATCGTCTTGCGAGCGGAAACGGCGGCAACCAGGACTCGCGACGGACGGTCCAGAGTTCGTAGGTTGGCATCAGTTGGTCAGGGGCATCCAGGGATCCCAGGTTCACTTCCATTTCGTCTGCAGTGCGTGCGAAAATGGACGAGCCGCAGCGGGGACAGAAAAACCGCCCGGCGTAGTCGCGTGTTTCGCCATCGATCGTCACCGCATCCTGTGGGAACACCGCGGAAGCGTGAAAAAGAGCCCCGTGATGCTTGCGGCAGTCGAGACAGTGACAAAGGCCGACTCGGTATGGGCGGCCCAATGCCACAATTCGGACGTTGCCGCACAGGCAACCGCCGGTGAAACGGTCCATGCCGCGTTTCCTCCAAGATCAGCGGTCGGAACGTTAGCAACGAACCTCGTCGGGCGTCCATGGAAGATGCGCCCAGCCTTGCCTGCAGCAGCGTTGCGGCGTCGAGAAGGAGCGTCCTGACCGCGACGGAAGCGCCGATCGGGCGCAAGCGGGTCGGGGCGCGCAAGCCTGATCGGCGGCGGTCCTGTAGGTGTTCGATCCCGGTATCTGCTGGAGCGGTTGCGGTTGAAACATTGCAGGTGAAGTTGTTTCTGCGATACCAATCCATTGCTGTAGTGTGGTCGTGTTTGCCGACCAAAGGTTATGGTGAATTCGAGTGAAGCCGGCTGCGAGTGCTTCGGTAATTGCTTACAGTCGCTCCCTGAAACGTACGATGCACTGTGCGGTCCTGCTCTCACGAAGTTGTGATGAAGCGCTAACGGATGAAAAACTGTCGGGGACCAGACTGTCTTTCATGAAGTCCATGTATCTGGCTCGGTCGTTGTTGGGGCTGGTCGTCGTACTGGCGCTGTCGCTGCATCTTGCGGTGCCAGCTTCGGCCGCGGTCCTGAGTACGGTTCAAGCCAAGCACGCAGTGATCGAGACGGGCGGATGCGGTCAGGCCGGGCCCTCCAATCCCCTGCCCGCTTCGGGATGCCATTCCGTGCATGCCTTCACCGGCATCGTCCAGTTCGGCGCGCCCGTGCAGATCCGCCAACATAGCCAACCGACGGCAGCATTGACGCTCGCCGGCATCGACCCTGTCAGAGACGATCGACCACCCAGCGACGAGGCGATCTCCTAGCCCTTTTCGCAAAATTCTCTCTCACAGGTGCATCATGATAAATCGTCGTTCCCTCATGCTCGGTGTGGCCGCCCTGTTTGCGGCGCCGTCCGTGGCCACAGCACAGAAGGCGAAGGCCAAGGCCTTCGTCCTCGATCCGAAGTTCCAACCGCAACTCGTGGATTTCGAACCGCAATATTCTCCGGGAACGGTCGTGGTCGATCCCAAGAACCGGTTTCTCTATCTGGTGGAGGAAACTGGGGTCGCCCGCCGCTACGGGGTTGGCGTCGGCCGCGCCGGCCTGGCTTGGTCGGGAACGGCCGAAGTCGCCCGCAAGGCGAAGTGGCCGACCTGGACACCGACCAAGAACATGATCAAGCGCAATCCGGAGAAATACGCCAAATATGCCGATGGCGTCCCGGGCGGACAGTCCAATCCGCTGGGCGCACGGGCCTTGTATCTCTACCGCAATGGCCGCGATACCTACTATCGCATCCATGGCACCAACGAACCCTGGACGATCGGGCGGGCAGTGTCGAATGGTTGCATCCGCATGACCAACGAGCACGTCCAGGATCTCTACGAGCGCGTGCCGGTCGGGGCTACCGTCGTGGTGCTGAGTTGAGGCTTTGCCAACGCCAGCCCGCCGGTGCTGATGCCGCGGGCAGGCCCGGCGTTACCTGTCGGTGACGACGGCATCCATCGGAATGTCGTGGGCCTGCGGGTAGATGGTGCGAATGCGGCTTTCCGCATAGCCGATGCCAATCGCCAGCGGCCGCTTCGGCGCGGCCGCGAGCGTGCGGTCGAAGAAGCCGCCGCCATAACCCAGCCGGTAGTTTGCCGCGTCGAAGCCCACGACCGGGGCGATGACGACGTCGGGTTGCACGGCAGAGCCATGCGCGGGGACGAGGATGTTCCAGACGCCGCGCTCGAGCGGATCGCCCGGCGACCAGCCACGGAATTCCAGCGGCCATGCCTTCCTGATGACGACCGGCAGGGCGATGCGGCCGCCCCGGGCGATGACGCTGACGGCCCAGTTGCGAAGATCCGGCTCGCCGCGGAACGGCCAATAGACGCTGATGAGCCGCCCGCCCACCTTGCCGATGGCCAGGTCGAGCGCCGAAGCGATCCTTTCCGACCTGGCCTTTCGCTCGTCCGCGCCGACGGTCAGGCGCTGTTCGATCAGGCGCGCTCTTTCCACCTTCCGCCAGCCTGCAACTTCGGGCCAGTTGTCCTTATGGACCGACGCGGTGCCCGGGTCCGGCTCGAATTCGTGCATGTAGCATGGCGGGGACGCATATTCGGCTGGCTCATGGGGCGGATCGTTCTTGTCCGACATCGTGTTCCCTCTCCCGTCGCAGCACGACGATGGCGTCGCCTCGAGAGGCTGGGCCGATCCAGGCCGGAAGGCAAACGGAATTAAATGCTGGATTACTGCAAAAATTTTGCATTCAATTGATGCCATGGATATCGACCGCGCCCGCACTTTCCTCGAAATCGTCCAGGGCGGCAGCTTTCTCAAGGCTGCCGAGCGCCTGCATGTGACGCAGACCACGGTCAGTGCGCGGATCCGCACGCTCGAGCAGGAACTCGGGCGCCAGCTGTTCGTCCGCAATCGAAGCGGTGCGCAACTGACGGCTGCGGGACGGGACTTCGAACGCTATGCGCAGTCCTTCGTGCAGGTCTGGGAGCGTGCCCGCCATCAGCTTGCCGTCCCCTCGGGGCGAACGAGCCTGCTGGCGGTCGGCGGCGAGCTGAGCCTGTGGAATCCGCTGCTGCTCGACTGGCTGGTCTGGATGAGGCAGGCGAACCCCGAGATTGCCATCCGCGCCCATGTCGGGGTCCCGGACCAGTTGCTCGACCAGCTGCGTACGGGCGTGCTCGATATCGCCATGCTCTACGCACCGAAGCTGCTGCCCGGCTTCAAGGTCGAGATCCTGCAGGAGGAGCAACTCGTGCTGGTCAGGACCACCCCGAAGGAGGGCAGGCGGGATCCGGCGGAGAACTATGTCTATGTCGACTGGGGCCCGACATTTGCCGCCCAGCACGATGCCGGGTCCAATCCGTTCGGCGAGCCCGGCCTGTTCGTCGGCCTCGGCCCGCTCGGCCTGAACTACATCCTCAGGGCCGGGGGCATGGGCTATTTTCGCAGGGGCGTTGTCGCGCCGCTGGTCGCGGCGGGCGAACTCGAGCGGGTCGAAGGCGCGCCGGAATTCACCTATCCGGTCTATGCCGTCTATCCCGAGGCGATGGAGGCGCGGCCCGATCTGCAGGCTGCATTGCTCGGTCTGGGGCGGGCCATGCACGAGGCCGCCTGAGGCGCCTGTCGCCTTCGGGATTCTGAGCGATGGAGGTGCCGCATCCACAGACGCCGGACGGGGCTCCAATCGGCGCAGTTGAATTGTGGCGCGCTGGCCCGGCTCTATTCTGCCAGCAGAACCCTGGTCAAAGGATGCCTTTCATCCATCAGTCCGTCGATGACGCTGAAATGATGACGGTCGGGCTCGACCACCGCTGACGTCGTGGCGCCGAGGCCGGTCCAGATATTGGCGAGAAGGTCGTTCTGGCGCAGGAACTCGGCGCGCTCGCCGCCGCCGACCCAACAGGTGATGCGGGTGCCGGCAACCGGCCGCAGCAAGGCCGGGCTTTCGGCCAGGGCCTCGGTCTCGTCGATGTGGAGCGTCTTGTTCATGCCGGTGTTCATCAGCGGCCTGAGGTCATGGACGCCGGACAGCGAGACGACATGGCGAATGCGCGCCAGGACTTCTGACGCGAGCGGCGAGCCCGATGCGGCCATGCGCGACACCAGATGCCCGCCGGCGGAATGTCCGGTCAGCATGATGGGTCCATCGATCAGTGTGGCCGCCTTGCCGATGGCCGCACCGACTTCGCGGACGATGTCGCCGATCCGCGCCTCTGGGCACAGCGTGTAGGACGGTATGGCGACCGCATAGCCGCTGTCGACCGAGCCCTTGGCGAGATGCGACCAGTAGCTCTTGTCGAGCGCCATCCAGTAGCCGCCATGAACGAAGACGACGAGGCCCTTGGCCTTGCCCTCGGGCAGGAACAGGTCGAGCCGGTTGCGGGCCCGCTCGCCATAGGAAATGTCGAGGTGCTGCCGGCCGGCAGCCGCGAGGCTGTCGCGGAACGCATTCGCAGGCTCCACCCAGGCCGCCGGCCAGCGGTCGCCGCCGGCGATATTGGCGCCGTTGGTGTAGGCGTTGTCCCAGTCGGCGATATGACGTTCGAGCACCGGCGCCCTCCTATGGCGGTATCGTTCGTGGAGCACAGACATGGCGGGCGTGCCGGCCGGCGTCAATGTACCAGCGGCCAAAAACTTTAGGCTTGAAATAAATTTTGTCTGATGCGATGCTTGGCCATCAGTGAGAATGGGAGGTCTCGCTGCGCCGAAAGCCGGTCAAATCGTCGACTGTGCGAAGGTGTCGCCGGAAATGCGGCCTGACTGGAACCGGTGCTCGACCTCCCCTCTAAAATTCAAGAACGCAAGCGCGGCGATGCAGTCGTTGCGATGGGCATAGGGGGCAGAATGCTTGGACCGTCAGCGCATACCGACACGTTCACGCGCGACAACCTGCCCCCTCAGGAGCAGTGGCCAGATTTCCTCCTCGACAGCTTCCAGTATCCCGACCATATCAATGCGGGCGTCGAACTAACCGATCGCCTGGTCGAAAAAGGCTTCGGCGATCACACCGCCCTTATCGGCAACGGCCGGCGCCGCACCTACAAGGAGCTGTCGGACTGGACCAACCGTCTGGCGCATGCGCTGGTCGAGAATTACGGCGTAAGACCAGGTAATCGCGTGCTTATCCGTTCGGCCAACAACCCCGCCATGGTCGCCTGCTGGCTCGCCGCCACCAAGGCCGGCGCCGTGGTGGTCAACACCATGCCGATGCTGCGCGCCGGCGAACTCGCCAAGATCGTCGACAAGGCCGAAATCTCGCTGGCGCTGTGCGACACGCGCCTGATGGACGAAATGGTGGCCTGCGCCAAGGACAGCAAGTTCCTCAAGAAGGTCATCGGCTTCGACGGTACGGCCAACCACGACGCCGAGCTCGACCGCATCGCCCTCGACAAATCGGTGATCTTCGAAGCCGTGAAGACCGGCCGCGACGACGTCGCCCTGCTCGGCTTCACCTCGGGTACGACGGGCGTGCCGAAGGCGACGATGCATTTCCACCGCGACCTGCTGATCATCGCGGACGCCTATGCCAAGGAAGTGCTCGAGGTCACACCCGACGACGTGTTCGTCGGCTCGCCGCCGCTGGCCTTCACCTTTGGCCTGGGCGGCCTTGCCATCTTCCCGCTGCGTTTCGGGGCGGCCGCGACGCTGCTCGAGCATGCGACGCCGCCGAACATGATCCACATCATCGAGACCTACAAGGCGACGATCTCGTTCACCGCCCCCACCGCTTACCGCGCCATGATGAAGGCCATGGACGAGGGCGCTGACCTGTCTTCGCTGCGCGTCGCCGTCTCCGCTGGCGAGACCCTGCCCGGCCCGGTATTCGAGGAATGGACGGCAAAGACCGGCAAGCCCATCCTCGACGGCATCGGTGCTACCGAGATGCTGCACATCTTCATTTCCAACCGCTTCGAAGACCGCAAGCCCGCCTCCACCGGCAAGCCGGTGGGCGGCTATGAGGCGCGCATCGTCGACGCTGACATGAACGAGCTGCCGCGCGGCACGGTCGGCCGGCTCGCCGTGCGTGGCCCCACCGGCTGCCGCTATATGGCCGACGACCGCCAGCTCGAATATGTCCGCGGCGGCTGGAACCTGACCGGCGACGCCTTCTTCCAGGACGTGGACGGCTTCTTCCATTTCGCTGCCCGCTCCGACGACATGATCGTCAGCGCCGGCTACAACATCGCCGGCCCCGAGGTGGAGGCGGCGCTGTTCTCGCACCCCGATGTCGCCGAATGCGCCGTCATCGGCGCCGAGGACGGCGAGCGCGGCCAGATCGTCGAGGCCTATGTCGTGCTGGTCGAGGGCGTCGCCCGCGACGGCGCGACGATCAAGCGTCTGCAGGACCATGTGAAAGCGACGATCGCTCCCTATAAGTACCCGCGATCGGTGAAGTTCATCGACGCCCTGCCAAAAACCCAGACCGGCAAGATCCAGCGCTTCCGGCTGCGTGCGGAGAAGGCAAATTGAGCAAGCCCTACGATCCCTCGGCCGAGGGTGCGCAGATGTCGTTCAAGGACCGCATGTCCTACAGCGACTACCTGCACCTCGAGAAGGTGCTGGACGCGCAGGCGCCGCTGTCGGCGGCCCATGACGAAATGCTGTTCATCATCCAGCACCAGACATCGGAGCTGTGGATGAAGCTGGCGCTACACGAGATCGGCGCCGCCATCCGCTCGATCCGCGCCGACAAGCTGGAGCCTTCCTTCAAGATGCTGACGCGTGTGTCGCGCATCTTCGAACAGCTCAACAGCGCCTGGGATGTGCTCAGGACGATGACGCCGAGCGAATATACCGAGTTCCGCAACTCTCTCGGCCAGTCGTCGGGCTTCCAGTCCTGGCAGTACCGCGCCATCGAGTTCATGGCCGGTAACCGCAACCTCGCCATGCTGCGCCCGCACGCGCACGAACCGGAACTGACGGCGCGGCTGGAGGCGATCCTCGCCCAGCCGTCGCTCTACGACGAGGCAATCCTTTTGCTTTCCCGCAACGGCTTCGATGTCGGCGCCGAGGCGAAGAAGACCGACTGGCGCGAGACGCGCAGCGAAAGCGAGGAAGTTCTGGCCGCCTGGCAGACGATCTACCGCGAGCCGCAGCGCTACTGGATGTTCTACGAGCTGGCCGAGAAGCTGGTCGATTTCGAGGACTACTTCCGCCGCTGGCGCTTCAACCACGTCACGACGGTCGAACGCATCATCGGCATGAAACGCGGCACCGGTGGAACGTCCGGCGCTTCGTATCTCAAGAAGATGCTGGAGGTTGAACTGTTCCCCGAACTCTGGAAAGTTCGCACCCGGCTCTGAAGCTTTTTGAATTTCAAATAAAACACTGGGAGGGAGAACCCGATGAAGAAGATTATTGCGGCCGGCATCTTCGGCCTTTCGCTGGCGACGTCCAACCTCGCCTATGCCGAGCCGGTGAAGATCGGCGTCATCACCACGCTGTCGGGTGGCGGCGCCGGCCTTGGCGTCGACATGCGCGATGCCTTTACGCTCGCCATGAAGAAGTCGGGCAACAAGGACGTCGAACTCGTCATCGAGGACGATGCACAGAAGCCCGAGATCGCCGTGCAGCTGGCCGAGAAGATGATCCAGAGCGACAAGGTCGACCTGCTCACCGGCATCATCTGGTCGAACCTCGCCATGGCGGTGGTGCCGAACGCGGTGGCGCAGGACATCATCTACCTGTCGCCCAATGCCGGCCCGTCGGCCCTTGCCGGCGCCAAGTGCAATCCGAACTACTTCAATGTCGCCTACCAGAACGACAACTTCCACGAGGCGATGGGGCAGTACGCCAACAAGGACTACAAGAAGACCTTCATCCTCGCCCCGAACTATCCGGCCGGCAAGGATTCCTTGACCGGCTTCAAGCGCTACTACAAGGGCGAGCTGGCCGGCGAGATCTACACCCAGGTCGGTCAGACCGACTATGCCGCCGAGATCGCCCAGATTCGCGATTCCGGCGCCGACTCGGTGTTCTTCTTCCTGCCCGGCGGCATGGGCATCGCCTTCATGAAGCAGTACGCCCAGTCGGGCGTGAAGATCCCGGTCATGGGCCCGGGCTTCTCCTTCGACCAGGACATCCTGCCGGCGGTGGGTGACGCTGCGCTCGGCGTCAAGAATTCGGCCAGTTGGTCCAAGGATCTCGACAACGCCGCCAACAAGGAATTCGTCGAAGCCTTCAAGGCCGAATACAACCGCCTGCCGTCGGTCTATGCTGCCCAGAGCTGGGACACGGCCAACCTGATCCTGTCGGCGCTGGGCAAGGCCAGCGTCAAGGACAAGGACGCCTTCCGGGCAGCACTGAAGGCCGCCGACTTCAAGTCGGTGCGCGGCGACTTCACCTTCAACACCAACAACCATCCGATCCAGAACATCTATGTTCGCGAGGTGGTGAAGGAAGGCGACGTGCTGACCAACAAGATCGTCGGTACCGCATTCGAGAAGCGCGGCGACGCCTACGCCGAGCAGTGCAAGATGTGAGTTAGGCGATCCTGCCGATAGCAAGGTAGTCTTAGACGGATTGTCAGCCCCCCACTCCGCCTCGCTGCGCTCGGCACCTCTCCCCTTCAAAAGGGGAGAGAAAAGGTGCCAAGTCCAGGCTGGCTTCCTCTCCCCCGTCGACCGGGGGAGAGGTGGTTTGCGAAGCAAACCGGAGTGGGGGTCGACTTCCCAAAACCGCCCTAACTTTCACAGGCATTACGCCGCATCACCCCCACACCAGCCAGCGAAAGTATCCGCTTGTCCATTGCACTGCTCATCGAGCAACTCCTCAACGGCCTGCAGCTCGGGGTGATGCTGTTCCTCATGGCCGCCGGTCTGACGCTGATCTTCGGCGTGATGGGGCTGATCAACCTCGCCCACGGCTCGCTCTACATGGTCGGCGCCTTTGCCTGTGCGGCCGTGGCTGCCGCCACCGGTTCGTTCTGGATCGGCCTTGTCGCCAGCCTCATCGCCGCAGCCGCGGCCGGCGCGATCGTCGAGGTGACCGTCATCCGCAGGCTCTACGACCGGGACCATCTCGACCAGGTGCTGGCCACCTTCGCGCTGATCCTGATGTTCTCGGAAGGCACGCGCTGGCTCTTCGGCTCCTTCCCGCTCTATCTCGACATCCCGCCGCTGCTGCAGGGCGCGGTGCCGCTACCCGGCGGCGGACAGTATCAGCTCTATCGCCTCGCCATCATCGGCGTCGGCATCGTGGTCGCCGTCGGGCTGTACTTTCTGATCTCGCGCACCCGCCTCGGCATGCGTATCCGTGCCGGCGAGTCCGACCGCGAGATGATCGCAGCGCTCGGCGTCGACATCCGCACGCTCTACACCGTCGTCTTCGCGCTTGGGGCGGCGCTCGCCGGCCTCGCCGGCGCCATGGTCGGCGCGCTGCAATCGGTGCAGGTCGGCATGGGCGAGCCGGCGCTGATCCTCGCCTTCGTCGTCATCGTCATCGGCGGCATCGGCTCGATCAAGGGCGCGCTGTTCGGCGCCATCCTCGTCGGCATCGTCGACACGATGGGCCGCTTCCTTTTGCCCAAGGTGCTGGCGCTCGGCATGCCGGCGGCCGAAGCCGGTCCCATAGGTGCCGCCCTCGCCTCCATGCTGATCTACATCGTCATGGCGCTCATCCTCGCCTTCAGGCCGAGCGGCCTGTTTGCGGCGCAGTCGTGAGGCGGCCATGACCAACGCACCCTTCATGACCCGCGAAACCACCGTCAATTCGGCGCTGGCGCTGCTGCTGCTCGGCTTCCCGCTGGCCGCGCAGGCGATGGGCGAACCGTTCTACATCACGCTCGCCACCCGCATCGCGGTGTTGGCGCTCGCAGCGGTCGGCCTCAACATCGCGCTCGGCCTCGGCGGGCTTGTGTCCTTCGGCCACGCCGCCTTCTTCGGCCTCGGCGGCTATGCCGCCGGCATCCTGGCGACGCACGCCTTCAACGCCGAGCCAGTGCTGTTCGGTTTCGAGGGCACTACCTCAATGCCGATGATCTGGCTGGCAGCAATCGTCGTCTGCGGGCTCATCGCCCTGCCCATCGGCGCGATCAGCCTGCGCACGGCGGGTGTGTACTTCATCATGATCACGCTCGCCTTCGCGCAGATGATCTACTATTTCGCCGTGTCCTGGCCGGCCTATGGCGGCGAGGACGGGCTGTCGATCTATGTGCGCAACGAGTTCCCCGGCCTGAACACGGCGCAGCCACTGCCCTTCTTCCTGATCTGTTATGTCCTGCTGCTTGCGGCACTCGCGCTCTTCTGGATGCTGCGCGGCTCGCGCTTCGGCGCCGCACTGGAAGCCGCCCGCCAGAACCCCGTTCGCCTGTCTGCCGTCGGCATCGCCCCCTTTAACATCCGCCTCGTCGCCTTCGTGATATCGGCGATGGTGACGGGCGTCGCGGGCGCGCTCTTCGCCGACCTAAACAAGTTCGTGAGCCCGTCGATGCTGTCCTGGCAGATGTCGGGCGAGCTCATCGTGCTGATCATCCTCGGCGGCAAGGGTCGGCTGTTCGGCCCGGTCGCCGGCGCCATGCTCTATGTGCTGATCGAGTATGTGCTCGGTGGCATCACCGAGCGCTGGCAGTTCTTCCTCGGGCTGATCCTTCTCGCGGTCGTGCTGTTTGCGCGCGGCGGCTTGCTTGGCCTCCTGGCCGGAAAGGCGCGTCATGGCTGAGCCGGTCCTCGAAATCCGCGAACTTCGCAAGACCTTCGGTGCGCTGAATGCTACGGACGGCGTCAGCCTGAAGCTGATGCCCGGCGAGATCCATGCCCTGATCGGCCCCAATGGCGCTGGCAAGAGCACGCTGATCCACCAGATCTCCGGTTCGATCCGCCCTGACAGTGGCTCAATCCGCTTCCTCGGCCAGGACATGGCCGGGCTCGACATGGCCGCCCGCGCCCGCCTCGGCCTCGGCCGCAGCTTCCAGATCTCGTCGCTGGCGCCGGAATTTTCGGCGTTGCGCAACGTCATGCTGGCGGCACAGGCGCGGCAGGGCTCGAGCTTCCGCTTTTTCAAGCCCGTGATGGGCGATGCGAGCCTGACCGGGCCGGCCATGGCCATGCTCGAACGCGTCGGCCTGGCCTCCCGCGCTCACTTGCCGGCGGCGGAGCTGTCGCATGGCGAGCGCCGGCAGCTCGAGATCGCCATTGCGCTGGCGCTGGGTTCAAAGGCGTTCCTGTTCGACGAGCCGATGGCCGGCATGGGGCCTGAGGGCTCCAAGGCGCTGACCGGGTTCCTCGACGGCCTGCGCCGGGAAGCACCGATCCTTTTGGTCGAGCACGACATGGATGCCGTCTTCGCGCTCGCCGACCGCATCTCGGTGCTGGTCTATGGCCGCGTCATCGCCACCGGCAGCGTCGACGAGATCCGCAACGATCCCGAAGTCCGCCGCGCCTATCTCGGAGAAGCCGCGTGAGCCTGCTCGAACTCAAGGGCGTCGAGACCTTCTACGGCGCATCGCAGGCACTGTTCGGCGTGACGCTCGACGTGCGCGAGGGCGAAGTCGTGGCGCTCATGGGCCGCAACGGCATGGGCAAGACCACGACCATCGGTTCGGTGCTCGGACTGGTGCGTCCGCGCGGTGGTTCGATCCGCTTTGGCGGCCGCGAGATATCGGGCCAGCGGCCGCACCGCATCGCCCGCCTTGGGCTCGGACTGGTGCCGGAAGGGCGGCGCTGTTTCCCCAACCTCACAGTGTTCGAGAACCTCGTCGCCGCCGCGCGCGGCAGCGACTGGACCTACGACAAGGTGGTCGACCTGTTCCCCCGCCTCGGCGAACGCCGTGAACAGTATGCCAACACGCTCTCGGGCGGCGAGCAGCAGATGCTGGCCGTCGGCCGCGCGCTGATGACCAATCCAAGCCTTTTGATCCTCGACGAGGCGACCGAAGGGCTGGCGCCCGTCATCCGCCACGATATCTGGGCGGCGATCCGCAAGCTCAAGGCCGCCGGCCAGTCGATCCTCGTGGTCGACAAGACGCTGTCGGAACTGCTGCCGGTGGCTGACCGCTGCTTCGTGCTGGAAAAGGGCGTGACGGTGTTCGAGGGCGCGCCCGAGGCGCTCACGCCCGACATCCAGGACCGTTATCTCGGCGTATGAAAAGAGGGCGGCAATGCCGCCCTTTTTTGATTTCCATTCGACCTGAGGTCAGGTCACCGCCGACTTTACGGCAAAACGCGCGTCCTTCCAGGCGCCGGTGCGCAGGATTTCCTCCAGCACCCCGACCGCCTGCCAGACGTCCTTGTAGCCGATGTAGAGCGGCGTGAAGCCGAAGCGGATGGTGGCCGGCGCGCGGAAGTCGCCGATCACGCCGCGCTCGATCAGCGCCTGCATGACCGCGTAGGCGTTCTCATGCTCGAACGACACCTGGCTGCCGCGCTTCGTGCCGTCGCGCGGGCTTTCGAGCTTGAGCCCATGGCCGGCGCACCTGGTCTCGACCAACTGGATGAACAGGTCAGTCAGGGCGATGCTCTTCTTGCGCAGCGCCTGCATGTCGACGTCGTCCCAGATGTCGAGCGCGCCCTTCAGCGCGCGCAGCGACAGGATGCCCTGCGTGCCGCACTGGAAGCGGCGGATGCCGGCGTCACCCGCGTAACCCTGCTCGAAGGCGAAGGGCCGGGCATGACCCCACCAACCGCTGAGGGGCTGCTCGGCCTTGCCGAGATGGCGCTCGGCCACATAGATGAAGGCCGGGGCCCCGGGGCCGCCATTGATGTACTTGTAGGTGCAGCCGATGGCGAAGTCGGCATTCGCGCCGTCGAGATCGACTGGCAGCGCGCCCGCCGTGTGGCAGAGGTCCCAGACCACCAGCGCGCCGGCGTCATGCGCACGCCTGGTCAGCGCCGCCATGTCGCGCAGTTCGCCCGACTTGTAGTTGACGTGGTTGACCAGGACCACTGCGACATGATCGTCGATCAGCTCCTCGATGGTCGGCGCATCGACGCCCTCCAGCCGCAGCACGGCCCCCGGACGGGTCGAGACCACGCCTTCGGCCATGTAGAGGTCGGTCGGGAAGCTGCCGGCCTCGGCGACGATGACATTGCGGTCCGGGCGCAGGCCCATGGCCGCATGCAGCGCCTTGTAGACGTTGATCGAGGTGGTGTCGGTGACCACGGTCTGGCCGGCAGCCGCGCCGATCAGGCGACCGATGCGGTCGCCGAGCGCGACGGGCATGTCGAACCAGCCGGCCTTGTTCCAGCTGCGGATGAGGTCCTGTCCCCATTCCTCCCTGGCGGCCTTTTCAACCTCCGCATAGGCGGCCGGCGAGGCCGCCCCCAGCGAATTGCCGTCGAGATAGATCACTCCTTCCGGCAGGACGAAGCGGTCACGCATCGAACGCAGCGGATCGGCGGCATCCATCGCCTCGACGGCGGCGAGATCGGGAATTCCAGTCATTTCGAGCAATCCTGGTCCTGGTTATTCGCGGACGGTTTCGCGGGCTGGCAGCGGGCCACGGCTGCGCTTGAGGCTCGGCAGAGCCAGCATGGCGAGCACGAACAGGCCGGTCGCGAGCTTGAGATCGGGGGGCGGCATGCCGGCGGCAAGGCAGAACGAGACCAGCTGGTAATAGACGATGGCACCGACGAACGGGGCCGCGAGCTGGCGGAACACGGTCTGCTTGCCGACGATTGCCTCGCCGATCATCAGCGCGGCAAGGCCGTTGATGAGGATACCGAGGCCCATGTTGACGTCGGCAAAGCCCTGCGACTGCACCATCAGCGCACCGCTGGTGGCGGAGAACGCGCTGGCGAGGCCGACGCCGCTTATGGTGGCGACCCAGACGTTGATGCCCTGTGCTTCGGCCATGTCGGGGTTGGCGCCGACGGCGCGGATGGCCGTGCCCTTCTCGGTCTTGAAGAACAGGTTGAGCAGGATGAAGACGACAGCGCCGATGATGCCGGCGATGATGATCTTGGCCGCCGGGAAGCCGGGCTGGACGAAGGGCGCCCAGTCGAAGACGGTGGGCTCGCCGAACACCGACAGGTTGGACTTGCCCATGATGCGCAGATTGATGCTGTAGAGCATCGTCATCATCAGGATGCCGGCCAGAAGCGTGTGGATGCGGAAGCGCAGGTGGATGAAGGCCGTGCAGCAGCCGGCGAGGAAGCCGGCGAGCAGCGCAACCGCAAGCGCGGTCAGCGGCGAGGCGCCGCTTGCCAGCAGCACGCCGCAGACGCAACCGCCCAGCGGGAACGCGCCTTCGCTGGTGAGGTCGGGGAAGTTCAGCGTGCGGAACGGGATCATGATGCCCAGCACGACGAAAGCCAGGATCAGGCTCTGCGCCAGCGTGACGGGGATAAGCGAGACGAAGCTCGAGAATATGGTCTGGATAAAGTCCATTGGTCAGCTCGCCAGCAGCATGCGGTCGGTCTTGACGGAGAAATGGCCGATCAGGTCTGGGACCGTGACCTTGGCCTTCTCCTCGCCGGTGATCTCGAGGCGGAGCTTGCCGGCATCGAGCATGATGACGCTATGGCCGAAATCGACGGCGTGCTGCATGTTGTGGGTCACCATCAGCGTGGTGAGTTTCAGCGCATCGACGGCGCGCACGGTCGCCCGCATGACGATGTCGGCGGTGCGCGGGTCGAGGGCCGCGGTGTGTTCGTCGAGCAGCAGGAGTTCGGGCTGGCCGCCGACCGCCATGATCAGCGACAGCGACTGGCGCTGGCCGCCGGAAAGCAGTTCGACGCGGGTGTCGAGACGGTTTTCGAGGCCGAGGCCGAGCAGCGACAGCCGCTCCTTGTAGTCGGCGAGGCGCTTGGCGTTGAGGCCCTGCCGCAGGCTGCGCTTCTTGCTGCGCAGTTCGGCCAGCAGCATATTCTCGGCCACCGTCATGGAGGCGGCGGTGCCCTTCATCGGGTCCTGGAACACGCGGGCGAGCCGCATGGCGCGCTTGTGCACCGGCATGTCGGTGACGTTGTCGCCGTTGATGATGATCTGGCCGGAATCGAGCACCAGCGCGCCTGAAATGGCATTGAGCATGCTGCTCTTGCCGGCCCCGTTGGAGCCGATGACGACGCCGAATTCGCCGGTGGCGAGCTTCAGGTTGAGGCCGTCGAGGGCAACCTTCTCGTCGGGTTGTCCCTTGTAGAATACCTTGCGTGCAGATCGGATTTCGAGCATCCGTCCCTCCCGAAATGGCGACGGCGCCTGGAGCGCCGCCACCTGTTTGACGAAGCCGAAGATCAGTCGACGATGCAGCCGCAGTCGGCCATCGACTCGGGGATCTCGATACCGAAGGCAGCCATGGCCTTCTTCGAGATCGTCGCAGCGTGGTCCTCGTACGCAGGACGCGACGGAGCGATGGTCTTCGGGTCCTTGCCCTTCAGTACCTCGGCGGCGATCTTGCCGGCGTTGACGCCGACCTGCTCGTAATTCACCGCGAAGCTCGCCGGCACGACGCCGTCGCGCACGGCGTTGTCGTCGGCGTTGACGACAGGGATGCCGGCCTGGCGGGCGGCGGCGGCGACGGCCGGGATGGCCGGCTGGATCAGGTTCGAGGTCGGGCCATAGATCACGTCGACCTTGCCGGCGAGCGAAGCGATGCGCTGCTGGATGTCGTTGACGTTGTCGATGCCGACTTCAACCACCTCGAAGCCGGCGGCCGGTGCCGCTTCCTTGATCTTCTCGATGAGGGCGACGTCGTTGGCTTCACCCGGGTTGTACGGCACGCCGAAACGCTTGGCGTTCGGCAGCAGCTTCTTGGTAAACTCCATGACCGCCTTGACGTCCTGCAGGTCGGTGGCGCCGGTCATGCCGTCGTCGCCAGATTCCCACGACGGCACCAGCTTGGCGGCGACCGGGTCGGTGACGGCGGCGAAGACCACCGGGATGCCCGAGCCGGCGAGCGCCTTCTTGGCGATCTGCGAGACCGGAGTGGTGATGGTGTAGAGCATCTTCGGGTTTTCGGCCTGCAGCTTGGCGATCATCTGCGGCACCAGCGAGGCGTCGAAATTGGTGTGGCTCTCGGTGTAGACCACGTCCTTGCCCTCGACGAAGCCGTTTTCGGCCAGCGCCTTCTTGAAGCCGGCGATCGAGGCGTTGAGCTGTGGGTGTTCGCCGAAATTGGCGATGCCGATCTTGATCGGCTCGGCAATGGCGGCGCCGAGGCTGGCAGCGAGCGCGCCGGCCAGCACCAGGCCCGACAGCAGGCCGGACTTCAGGTTTCTCATCTATTCCTCCCAGATTTGACAAGGCGCCGCACATCCCGGCGGCGGCTGGCGCGGATCATGCGCAGTCCGGGGGCTCCTGTCAAACGATTATATATAATTCTTGCCATGGCCCGGCATGATATATAATCCTGAGTCTCAAGCGGTGCTGCGGAGGACAGCGATGCAGGATGACGAAGACCATTCGACAAAGACGGAAGCGGCCTACCGGCTGCTGCGCCGGGACATCCTGACCACGCGCCTGTTGCCGGGCGCCCCGCTCAAGCTCAGCACATTGCGCCAAACCTACGGCGTCGGCTGGACGCCGCTGCGCGAGGCGCTGTCGCGCCTCGAGGCCGAGCGCCTGGTCACCGCCATTTCCAACCGCGGCTTCACCGTGGCCCCCGTTTCGCGCCAGGAGCTGGAAGATCTCGCCCGCGCCAGGATGGTGGTCGAGCTGCCGCTCCTGCTGGAATCGATCGACAAGGGCGGCAGCGACTGGGAAGACGCACTTGTGACCGCGCATTACCGCCTGTCGCGCTGCAAGACCGCCGTCGAGGACCCGTCCGACGAGGCGGTCGACGCCTGGGACGAGAAGCACGAGGCCTTCCACGCCGCCCTGCTCAGCGCCGCCGATTCGAGCTGGCTGCTGCGCTTTCGCGCGACCATTTCCGACCAGCTGCGACGGCATCACCGTTTCCTCGGCCTCGCCCCAACCCTGCGCGCCGCCGCCGGACAGAAGGACGGCTTCGAGGAAGCCATGGCCGCGCTTCAGGAGGCGCAATCGATCGGTCCGCACACGGCCCTCATGGAAGCCGCGCTCGACCGCGACCTCGAACGTGCCAAGGCGCTGATGATCGACCACATCGGTTACACGCTGCATGTGTATGTGCACACCGAGGACTACAGCGGCAGCCGCCACGCCGCCCGCCCCGGCAGCCTCAGGTCCCGGTCGGCGGCCGAATGAGCATGCCCCATCGTCCGTCGCTGGACGAGATCGCCACTGCGCGCGCTCTGATCGCGCCCTACGTTCCGCGCACGCCGCTGGTGCGCCTCGATCTCGGCCTGCCCGACCGGCAGATTTTCCTCAAGCTCGAAACACTGTCGCCCATCGGCGCCTTCAAGCTCCGGCCGGCGCTCAGCGCGCTTCTTTCGCGGAACCGAGCAGCTCTTGAGAAGGGCGTCGCCACCCCGAGTTCCGGCAACATGGCCTATGGCATGGCCTGGGCCGCCAACAGGCTCGGCGTGCCGATGGCCGCCTACATGTATTCGAGCGCGCCACAGACCAAGATCGACGGCGTGCGCCGCCTCGGCGGCGAGGTGCGCTTCATCTCCATGGAAATGTGGTGGCAATACATCATCGGCGCCGATCGGCCCGATTTCCCGGAATTGCTGATCAATCCGGTAACCGACCAGGCGGTTCTTTCCGGCAACGGCTCGATCGGTCTGGAGGTCGTCGAGGACCTGCCGGAAGTCGATGTCGTACTGACGCCCTATGGCGGCGGGTCGATGACCACGGGTGTCGCCAGCGCCGTGAAGGCGCTGCGCCCCATGGCAAAAGTGTACGCCGTCGAAGACGAGAATGCGGCGCCGGTGACTGCGGCATTGGCCGCGGGCCGCATCGTCGACATCGAACCGAGACCTTCCTTCATCAAGAGCATCGGCGGGCCCTCGCTGGTGCCGCAGCTTTGGCCGGTGGCGCGCGATCTGATCGACGGCGCTGTGACAGTCAGCCTCCAACAGGTCGCCGACGCCATGCGCTTTTTGTTCGCCAAGGCCAAGGTGGTGGCGGAGGGCGCGGGAGCAGCTTCGCTCGCCGCGGCGCTGACCAGCGACCACGCCAGGGGCAACGTCGTCTGCGTGATCTCCGGCGGCAACATCGACGCCGATGCCTATGCCGAGATCCTTGCTGGAAACATTCCCGAGCCGTGAACCTTCAAGCTTGTAATAACCGGCGAAACGGCACTACAACTGCCGGGTCGAACCGGACCTTGCGGTTCGCGAGGTGAGGAATGACCGGGCACAAGATGGACGAGCTCAAAGAAACGGCGAACGCCGGCGGATGGGTCGACGGCGAGACCAAGGTGCTGGAAGCGCCTGCCGATCACGGCACCGAGCTGCGCCTGTGGCTGCGGCTGCTCACATGCTCGACGCTGGTCGAGACCGAGGTGCGGCGCCGCCTGCGTGAAGAATTCGATTCCACCCTGCCCCGCTTCGACCTGATGGCGCAGCTCGAGCGCGCGCCCGACGGCATGGTGCTGGGTGAGGTGTCAAAGCGCATGATGGTGTCGCCCGGCAACATCACCGTTCTGGTCGAACGCCTGGCCGAGAGCGGCCACATCAGCCGCACCACCTCGCCGACCGACCGCCGGGTCCAGATCATCGCGCTGACGCCCTTCGGCCGCGCCGAATTCGAGAAGATGGCGGCCGCACATGCCGACTGGATTGGCGACCTGTTCGGCACCCTTTCGGCCAAGGACGGCGGCATCTTGCTCGACGAACTCGGCAAGCTGAAGCGCTCGATCGTCGCGTCGCTGGCCAAGGGCAGCTAGCGCATCTCGATTCCGGACGGTGTGGCACCCTACGCGCGGAACCGGGCGCGATAGTCGCTCGGCGTCAGGCCGACGATGCGGGCAAAGACCTTGCGGAACGCGCCGGGGTCGCCATAGCCGACCTCCCACGCCACCTTGTCGACCGACTGCGTGGTGAACTGCAGAAGCTCGCGCGCCTTGCCGACGCGCAGCCGCTGTCCGTATTCGGTGGTCGTCAGCCCCGTCGCCCTCTGGAAGCGGCGCAGGAAGGTGCGCTCTTCCAGCCCGGCCAGCGCCGCCAGCGTGGCGAGGTTCAGGTCCTTGCCCTCGCCCGCCTGCAGCCAGTGCTGCACCTTGAGGATCGCCGCGTCGCCGTGGCTGAGGCGCGGCGCGAAGGCGCTGTAGTAGCGCTGCTCCCGGCCGGGTGGGTCGAGCGCCAGGATGCGGGCGGTCTCGATCATCACGGTCGGCCCGAGGAAGCGGTCGACGAGCTTCAGCCCGAGATCGGTCCAGGCCATCAGGCTGCCGGCGGTGATGATGTCGCCGTCGTCGATGAGCAGCCGGTCGGTGTCAAGCCTCGCCTCGGGAAAGCGCGTCCGGAACGCCTCGTCATACACCCAGTTGGTCGTCACCGCCCGACCGGCCAAGAGCCCGGTCTCGCCAAGCACGAAGGCGCCGGCGCAGACCGAGGCCAGCACCCCGCCGCTGGCATGGCGCTGGCGCAGCCAGCCGGCCACGGGCGCGGCATGTTCGGGCGAGATCGGATCGCCGAGCGCCGGCGGCACGACATAGACCTCGGGAACCCCGGGCGCCTCGGGGTGCGTGTCGAACACCCTCGTCGGGGCTCGTCCCGTTTGCTCCGCCCGCCAGTGGCTGACGCGCAGGACGGAAGGAGGCGCACCAAGGCTCTTGCGCCCGGCGGTGCGGTTGGCGAGCTCGAACAGGTCGGTCATGCCGAGCACCGCCGACATCTGCGCACCCGGATAGAACACCAGCCCGATTTCGTTGACGCCGGCCCTCGCCATTTGTCGAAATCACCCCTTGTTATGTCGATATCGCCAATGGGCCGGCACCATAATCCATTGCATCTTCCGTGCAACATCCATCCCCACAGCAAAGGCATAAGGGACATGAGCAAGCGCGCGGTGATCGCCATCGACATCCAGAACGAATATTTCCCCGGGGGCCGCATGCCGCTCGTCGGCATAGAGCAGGCAACGGCCAATGCCGCCCGGGTCCTCGAGGCGTCGCGCGCCAAGGGTGACACCGTCATCCATGTTCGCCACCTCTCCAAGGCCGCCGACGCGCCGATCTTCGCGCCCGGCACCCCGGGCATCGAGATCAACGCCGCCGTCGCCCCGGCAGCCGGCGAAAAGGTCATCACCAAGAACTACGTCAACTCGTTCCGCGAGACCGATCTCAAGGCAACGCTCGACGCCGGCGGCATCGACGAGGTGGTGATCGTCGGCGCGATGAGCCACATGTGCGTCGAGGGCGCCACCCGCGCCGCCACCGACTTCGGCTACAAGACTGTTGTCGTCCACGATGCCTGCGCCACCCGCGACCTCGAGTTCAACGGCAAGACCGTGCCGGCAGCCCAGGTCCACGACGCCGTCATGGCGGCAATCGCCTTCGGCTATGGCGAACTCGTGGATACGGCGACCTATCTGGCGCGATAGCACGCCCACTTCTTCTCCGCCCCGGTCGCGCCGACGCCGACCGGGGTGTCTCTGCGTCCGGTTCCAAAAATAACTTTAAGCTTGAAGTTTTTTTGGAATGCGTCCATGGTGCCCGCATGGTCAGGGTCGGGCACGCATGTCCTTCTGATCGTACGGCTTCAGGAGGAGGACGGCATGCGCATTGTCTGTATCGGTGGCGGACCGGCCGGTCTCTACTTTGCCCTGCTGATGAAGAAGCAGCATCCCGGCCATCACGTCACCGTCGTCGAGCGCAACCGTCCCTTCGACACTTTCGGCTGGGGCGTGGTCTTTTCCGACGCCACCATGCAGTCGATGCGCCAGTGGGATCCGGCGACCGCCGAGTCCATCGAGGACGCCTTCAACCACTGGGACGATATCGAGCTGGTGTTCAAGGGCCGCAAGATCCGCACCACCGGCCACGGCTTCGTCGGCATCGGCCGCAAGAAGATGCTGAACATCCTGCAGGAGCGCTGCATCGAGCTCGGCGTCGAGCTGGTGTTCGAGACGGACGTGCAGGGCGACCAGGAATTCCCCGACGCCGACCTCATCATCTCGTCTGACGGCGTCAATTCGCGCATCCGGCACAAATATGCCGACGTGTTCAAGCCCGACATGGTGATGCGGCCCAACCGCTACATCTGGCTTGGCACCGACAAGCGTTTCGACGCCTTCACCTTCGATTTCCAGCGCACCGAGCACGGCTGGTTCCAGGCCCACATCTATCGTTTCGACGACAACACCTCGACCTTCATCGTCGAGACCACCGACGACGTGTTCAAGGCGCACGGCATCGACGAGATGGACCAGGACCAGTCGATCGCCTTCTGCGAGAAGCTGTTCGCCGAGACGCTGGACGGCCACAGACTGATGACCAATGCGCGCCATTTGCGCGGCTCGGCCTGGCTGAATTTCGGCCGCCTGATCTGCGACAAGTGGAGCCATTTCAACGGCAACAGCCATGTCGTCTTGATGGGCGACAGCGCCCACACCGCCCATTTCGCCATCGGCTCGGGCACCAAGCTCGCCATCGACGACGCCATCGAGCTGACCCGCCAGTTCGACCTGATCGGCCACGACAAGGCCAGCATTCCGGCCGTGCTCGACGCCTATGAGGAAATCCGCCGCGTCGACGTCGCCCGCATCCAGAACGCGGCGCGCAACGCCATGGAATGGTTCGAGGTGGTGGGCAAGCGCTATGCCGACACGCTGGAGCCGGAGCAGTTCATGTATTCGATGCTGACGCGCTCGCAGCGCATCAGCCACGAGAATTTGCGCCTGCGCGACAAGGATTGGCTGGAGGGCTACGAGCGCTGGTTCGCCGAGCGCGCCGGCGTCAACCCGGCCCCCAACGGCTCGGTGCCGCCGCCGATGTTCACGCCCTTCACCATTCGCGGTATGACGCTGAAGAACCGCATCGTGATGTCGCCGATGGCGATGTATTCGGCGACCGACGGCCTGCCCGACGATTTCCACCTCGTCCATATCGGCGCCCGCGCCATGGGTGGCGCGGCACTCGTATTCCCGGAGATGACCTGTGTGTCGCCTGACGCGCGCATCACGCCCGGCTGCCTCGGGCTGTGGAACGACGAGCAGGCCAGGGCCTTCAAGCGCATGGTCGACTTCGTCCACCAGCAGACGCCGGCCAAGATCGGCATCCAGATCGGCCATGCCGGCCGCAAGGGCGCGACCAGGGTGCCGTGGGAGGGAATCGACCAGCCGGTCGAACAAGGCGGCTGGCCGCTGATCTCGGCATCCGCCCTGCCCTATCTCAAGCATTCCGACATGCCGCGCGAAATGACCCGCGCGGACATGGACCGGGTGCTGGCGGATTTTGTGAGCGCTACGATGCGCGCGAGCGACCTCGGCTTCGACATCCTCGAACTGCACGCAGCGCACGGCTACCTCTTGTCGTCCTTCCTGTCGCCGCTGACCAACCTGCGCGACGACGAGTATGGCGGCAGCCACGAGAACCGGGCGCGCTATCCGCTCGAAGTGTTCCGCGCCATTCGTGGCGTGTGGCCCGAGGACAAGCCGATCTCGGTGCGCCTGTCGACGCACGACTGGTACGAGGGTGGCAATACGCCCGAGGATGCCGCGATCTTCGCCCAGATGTTCAAGGAAGCCGGCGCCGACATGATCGACTGCTCGTCGGGCCAGGTGGTCAAGGAAGAGCAGCCGGTCTATGGCCGCCTGTTCCAGACGCCCTTCTCCGACAAGATCCGCAATGAGATCCAGGTGCCGACCATTGCCGTCGGCGCGATCTCGGAGGCCGACCACGCCAATTCGATCATCGCCGCCGGCCGCGCCGACCTCTGCGCGGTTGCCCGCCCGCATCTCGCCGACCCGGCCTTCGTGCTGCACGAGGCGGCGAAGATCGGCTACGACGAGCAGGAATGGCCGAAGCAGTACCGCTCGGGCCGCCAGCAGTATGTGACCAACCTGCAGCGCGCCCAGCAGGCCGCCGCCCCCACCGGCAAGGCCTGAGCATGGCAAAGCGTCACGCCCTAGTCACCGGCGCCGGCAGCGGCATCGGCAAGGCCATCGCCCTGGCGCTGGCGGCCGAAGGCCGTGGCGTCAGCCTGTGCGGCCGCAGGGCCGCCCCGCTCGAAGCCGTGCGCGACGAGATCGCCAAGGCAGGCGGCGAGGCAGTGGTACTCGACGGTTTCGACGTCACCGACCCGGCCTCCATCGAAGCCGGTGTCGCCAAGGCGATCGAACGCTTCGGCGACATCGCCGTGCTGGTCAATTGCGCCGGCGAAGCGCCGTCCGCCCCCTTCGAAAAGACCGATCTTGCGCTGTGGAGCAGGGTGATCGGCATCAACCTCACCGGCACGTTCCTGGTGACCCAGGCAGCGCTCGCCTCGGTCAGGCGCGCCGGCAAGGGCCGCATCGTCAATGTGGCGAGCACCGCCGGCCTGACCGGCTATCCTTACGTCTCGGCCTACTGCGCCTCCAAGCACGGCGTGGTCGGAATGACCCGGGCGCTGGCACTGGAGCTTGCCCGCACCGACGTCACCGTCAACGCCGTCTGCCCCGGCTTCACCGACACGCCGCTGCTCGATGGCGCGGTCGAAACCATCACCGGCAAGACGGGCCGTTCGGCGGAGGAAGCCCGCGCCACGCTCGCCCGCGCCAACCCGCAGGGGCGGCTGGTGAGCCCTGAGGAAGTGGCAAACACCGTGCTCTGGCTCGCCTCGGAAAAGGCGACCGCAATCACAGGCCAGGCGATCCCGGTCGCCGGCGGCGAAGTTCTGGGAGGATGACGATGACCAACCCGATGCAGGACAAGAAGCGTCCCTTCCAGGGCTATCAGGCGAAGCACTTCAAGTTCGAGACCGATGTCGACGGCAAGGTCGCGACGATCACGCTGAAGCGCCCCGAAAAGAAGAACCCGCTGACCTTCGAAAGCTACGAGGAATTGGGCAACCTGTTCCGCGCCCTGCACAGGGCCAGCGACGTGCGCGCCATCGTCATCACCGGCGCCGAGAACAATTTCTGCTCCGGCGGCGACGTGTTCGAGATCATCGAGCCGCTGACCCGCATGCCGATGCCCGACCTGCTCGACTTCACGCGCCTCACCGGCGACCTGGTGCGCCAGATGCGCGCCTGCCCGCAGCTGATCATCTCGGCCGTCGACGGCATCTGCGCCGGCGCCGGCGCGATCATCGCCATGTCCTCCGACTACCGTGTCGCCACCCCCGAAGCCAAGACCGCCTTCCTGTTCACCCGGGTCGGCCTTGCCGGCGCCGACATGGGCGCCTGCGGCATCCTTCCGCGCATCATCGGCCAGGGCCGCGCCGCAGAGCTTTTGTTCACCGGCCGCGTCATGACGTCGGCCGAAGGCCATGCCTGGGGCTTCTACAACGCGCTGCACGAGCGCACAGCACTGCTCGCCGAGGCGCAGAAATTCGCCCGCAACCTGGCCGACGGCCCGTGGTTCGCGCACGCCATGACCAAGAAGATGCTCGACCAGGAATGGGCGATGGGCATCGATCAGCTGATCGAATCGGAAGCCCAGGCACAGGCGATCTGCATGGCGACCGGCGATTTCCGCCGCGCCTTCGAGGCATTCGCCGCCAAGGCCAAGCCCGAATTCAAGGGGAACTGAGCCATGGCCGCGCATCTGATGCCTGCCAGCGCGCCGGACCGCGACCACCTTGACTGGCCGTTCTTCGCCGACAGCCACCGGGCGCTTGCGGCCGAACTCGACGGCTTCATCGCCAGGGGCGGCCTGGGCGAGATCGACCATGCCGACGCCGACAGCGCCTGCAAGAAGCTGGTCAAGGCGCTGGGTGCTGCCGGCTTTCTGCGCAACTGCGTGCCGGCGGCCTATGGCGGCGTGTCGGAGGTGATCGACAGCCGCTCGCTCTGCCTGATCCGCGAAACGCTCGCCTATGCTGACGGCCTCGCCGACTTCGCCTTTGCCATGCAGGGCCTGGGAACCGGCGCGATCAGCCTGTCGGGCTCGGACGCGCTCAAGCAGGCGATCCTGCCGAAAATCGCTCGCGGCGAGCTGATCTCGGCCTTCGCGCTGACCGAGCCGGAAGCCGGCTCCGATGTCACCGCGATGGCGACTTCCGCCCGCCGCGACGGCGACCACTTCGTGCTCGACGGCGAGAAGATCTTCATCTCCAACGGCGGCATCGCCGACGTCTACACCGTCTTTGCCCGCACCGGCGAAGCGCCAGGCACGCGCGGCATCTCGGCCTTCGTCGTCTATGCCGAAACGCCCGGCTTCTCGATCGCCGAACGCATCGAGACGATTGCACCGCATCCGCTGGCCCGCATCCGTTTCGACAATTGCCGCATCCCGGCATCCCAGCTTCTCGGAGAGCCGGGCGAAGGTTTCAAGATCGCGATGCGGACGCTCGACATCTTCCGCCCGTCGGTGGCGGCAGCCGCCCTTGGCTTCGCCCGCCGCGCGCTCGATGAGGCCGTCGCGCACGCCAAGTCGCGAAAAATGTTCGGGGCGACGCTGTCCGACCTGCCGACGGCACAGAGCACGTTGGGCGAGATGGCAACCGCCATCGACGCTGCGTCGCTGCTGACCGTGCGCACCGCCTGGCGCCGCGACGTGCAGAAGCTGCCGATCACCCGCGAGGCCGCCATGGCCAAGATGACGGCGACGGAAAACGCCCAATGGGTCATCGACCAGGCGCTGCAGCTGTTCGGCGGCCGCGGCGTGCGCGTCGGCGAGATCACCGAGCGGCTCTACCGCGAGATCCGCGCGCTGCGCATCTATGAGGGCGCAACCGAAGTGCAGAAGCTGATCATCGGCCGCGAGCTGATGAAGGCCGCGAAGTAGGAGCGCTGCCGTGCCCTTCCGCACCTCACGGCCGCTGCGTTTCGGGGACTGCGATCCCTCGGGCATCGCCTTTTTCCCGTCCTACCTGAACATCCTCGTCGGTGTTCTCGAGGAGTTTTTCGCATCGGTCGGTGCGCCGTGGAAAGAGCTCGTCGGCGAACGCCGCATCGGCACGCCGACTGTCAGGCTCGACCTCACCTTCACCCATCCGGGCTTCCACGGCGACATGCTCGACTTCGAGCTGTTCGTCCGCCGCGTCGGCCGCTCGTCGCTCGACCTCGAGCATAAAGTTTCGGCCGCCGGCGCGCTGCTGTGGAGCGCCCGCCACAGCGTGGTTGCCACCTCGCTCGACACCCACAAATCTCTCGCCTGGCCGGATGACCTCCGCGCCGCGCTCGAAAGCCGCCTGGAGACATCAGATGCATGAGATCCTGCAACCCGAGGGCTGGGCCAAGCCGATCGGCTATGCCAACGGCGTCGCGGCCAGCGGCCGCACCATCTTCGTCGGCGGCCAGATCGGCTGGAACGCGCAGTGCCAGTTCGAGACCGACGACTTCGTCGGCCAGGTGCGCCAGACGCTGGAAAACGTCGTCGCCGTGCTGAAGGCCGGCGGCGCCGAGCCGCACCACATCACCACGATGACCTGGTACTTCACCGACAAGAAGGAATACACCGAGAACCTGCGCGGGCTCGGCCAGGCCTATCGCGACGTGATCGGCCGCCACTTCCCGGCCATGGCTGCCATGCAGGTGGTGGCGCTGGTCGAGGACCGCGCCAAGATCGAGATTCAGGCCACCGCCGTCGTTCCGGAATAAGCGATGAGCACGATACGGTTTTCGGAGAGCGTTTCGGGCAGCATCCGCGGCGGCGTGCTCGTCGTCACCATCGACAATGCGCCCGTCAACGCCACCTCTGCGCATGTCCGGCAGGGGCTTGTGAAGGCGCTCGAACATGCGACAGCCCTCGGCACGGTGACCGGCATCGTCATCACCGGCGCCGGCCACACCTTCGTCGGCGGCGCCGACATCAAGGAGTTCGGCAAGCCGCCCGTCGAGCCGACGCTGCCCGAGGTCATGGAGCGCATCGAGAATTGCGGCAAGCCGGTGGTCGCGGCCGTCAATGGTGCTGCCCTCGGCGGCGGTTGTGAGATCGCACTCGCCTGCCACGGTCGCATCGCCGGCGAGGCCGCGAGCTTCGGCATGCCTGAGGTCAAGCTCGGCATAGTGCCCGGCGCCGGCGGCACGCAGCGTTTGCCGCGCCTCGTCGGCATCGTCGCTGCCATCGACCTGATCGGCAGCGGCCGTACGGTGAAGCCGGCCGAAGCCCTCAAGCTCGGGCTGATCGACGGTATCGCCGCCGACCATTTGTCCACAGCAATCGCGCTGGCGCGCGGCATGGCCGCCGATCCGCTGCGGCGCACGGGTGGCATCCAGATCGCTGGGGCTGATGCTGCGGCGGTCGAGATTGCCACGAAGAAGGTGCTGGCCAAGGCGCGTGGCCAGGCCGCGCCCGCCGAGGCCGTGCGCCTGGTCCGGAAGGCATCCGAGGCGAGCCTCGAGGACGCCCTCGCCGACGAGCGCGCCACCTTCATGCGGCTGCGCGATTCCCGCGAGGCCGCAGCCCTGCGCCACGTCTTCTTCGCCGAGCGGCAGGCCGGCAAGGTCGGCAAGCTCGACGGCGTCGCCCCGCGCAAGCTGGAAACGATCGGCATCGTCGGCACCGGTCTGATGGGCGCCGGCATCGCGGTGGCGGCGTTGACAGCTGGCTGCCGCCTCGTCGGCGTCGAGCAGACTGAAGATGCCGCCGCAAAGGGGCGCGAGCGCATTTCGGAAACGCTCGACAAGGCCGTGCAATCGGGCCGCCTCGCCGATGCTACCCGCAACGAATGCCTGGCCCGGCTCGACGTCACGTCAGAAATCAGCAGGCTCGCCACGGCCGATCTCGTCATCGAGGCCGTGTTCGACGATCTCGCCGTCAAGACCGAGCTGTTCCAGCGGCTCGACGGTATCGTCCGGCCCGACGCGATCCTCGCTACCAACACCAGCTATCTGAACCCCGACGAGATCGCGGCGGCGACCGCGCATCCCGGCCGCGTCGTCGGCCTGCACTTCTTCTCGCCCGCCAACATCATGCGGCTGGTCGAGGTCGTCGACTGCAAGGCGACATTACCCGACGTGCTCGCCACCGTGCTCGCCTTTGCCAGGAAGCTCGGCAAGCTGCCTGTGGTCTGCGGCGTGACAGAGGGTTTCATCGGCAACCGCATCTTCTCGGCCTATCGCCGCGAGGCGGAGTTCATGGTCGAGGACGGCGCCTCGCCGGCCGACGTTGACGCAGCGCTCGAAGCCTACGGCTTCCCGATGGGCATCTTCACCGTCTACGACATGGCCGGCCTGGAAATCGCCTGGGCCCGGCGCAAGCGCCAGGCAGCGACGCGCGATCCCAACGCGCGTTATGTCGAGATCGCCGACAAGCTTTGTGAAGCCGGCCGCTTCGGTCGCAAGACGGGCAAAGGCTGGTACGACTATTCGTCGGGCGAAAAGGCCGTTGATCCTGAGGTTGCGGCGCTGATTGCGGAGGCGCGGACGGCAAAGGGAATTGTCCCGCGCGGCTTCACGCCGGAGGAGATCGTCCGCCGCCTGCTGCGCGCCATGGCCGAGGAGGGCAAGGCCCTGCTCGACGAGGGTATCGCGGCGCGGTCGAGCGACATCGACCTGGTGATGATCAACGGCTATGGCTTTCCGGCCCACAAGGGTGGGCCGATGTTTGCCGCGGAAGGCAACGCGTAGCCACTGCGGACGCGCTTCCTCCGTCTTGAGATCAGGTGCGCGGTGCCGCGTCTCCGCCCGGCTGCTGCCGCCGGCTGGCCTTGGCGTGCCAGTCGAAGTCGATCGACCCCTCCTCGGCCTTGTGGAAATACTGCGAACAGACCAGCCAGCCCTTCAGCGGCCGCAACAGCGCCATGCAGCTCAGTATGGTCAGCGGCAGGGTGGTGAACAGGTGCACCCACAGCGGCAGGCCGAAGGTCATCTGGAACCAGACGCCGAAGCCGAGCGCGGGCACTGCGGCGATGGTCATGGCGAAGAAGGCCGGGCCGTCGGCGGGATCGGCGAAGGAATAGTCGAGGCCGCAGACTTCGCACCGCGGCGCAAGCTTCAGAAATCCCGAGAACAGGTGCCCCATCTGGCAGCGGGGGCAAAGCCCTCTGATGCCGGTCTTCATCGGGTTGTCGGTGGGCGTGAAGCCCTCAGCGGAAAATTGCGATTTTGACATCCTCGCCTCCTGTGCAGGGATCTCGAATTTGTTGCCGTCGCCCGGGCGGGCTTCTGCCTGCCGTATACATAGGGCCCAACGCACTTGCGCGCAAGAAGCATTATGCATATAATTAGCATACACTCCATTCAATATTGATTGAGTGAGTGGATTGTATGGATATCCAGCATGCCGACGCCTCCATGGGTCAATATGTCCGCGTCGACTTTTGGTGCCGCCGCGATCAGGATGGCGCAATTGTGGGAGGATGAATACTATCCGCCGGAAGGCTGCGGTACTTTCGGCGCCGTCCAACCGTGGCGAGCAGCGTATTTGTGCTTGCAGAGAGGTCCTAGATGTTTGGCCTGACAGCGCTGGAACTGGCTCGCATTCAGTTCGGCTTCACCATTTCCTTCCACATCATCTTTCCGGCCATCACCATCGGCCTTGCGAGCTACCTTGCGGTGCTGGAAGGGCTGTGGCTCTGGAAACGCGACACCGTCTATCGCGACCTCTACCATTTCTGGTCGAAGATTTTCGCCGTCAACTTCGCCATGGGCGTCGTCTCGGGGCTGGTGATGGCCTACCAGTTCGGCACCAACTGGAGTTACTACTCGGCCTTCGCCGGCAGCGTGACCGGCCCCCTGCTCGCCTATGAAGTGCTGACCGCCTTTTTCCTCGAGGCCGGCTTCCTGGGTGTCATGTTGTTCGGCTGGAACAAGGTCGGGCCGGGCCTGCATTTCTTTTCGACCGTCATGGTGGCGATCGGCACGCTGATCTCGGCCACCTGGATCCTCGCCTCCAACAGCTGGATGCAGACCCCCCAGGGCTTCGAGATCGTCAACAATGTCGTCGTGCCGGTGAACTGGTTCGAGGTGATCTTCAATCCCTCCTTCCCCTACCGCCTGGCGCACATGACGGTGGCGGCGTTCCTGGCGACCGCGCTCTTCGTCGGCGCCTCGGGCGCCTGGCACCTGCTGCGCGGCAACGACAACAGCCGCGTGCGCACCATGCTGTCCATGGCCATGTGGATGCTGCTCTTCACCGCGCCGGTGCAGATCGTCATTGGCGACCTCCATGGGCTGAACACGCTCAAGTACCAGCCCGCCAAGATCGCCGCGATAGAGGGTCATTGGGAAAACAAGCCCGGCGAGGGCGTGCCGCTGATCCTGTTCGGCTGGCCCGACATGAAGAACGAGACGACGCGGTTTGCCCTGGAGGTGCCAAATCTCGGCAGCCTCATCCTGACACGGAAGTGGGACGGCCAGTTCCCCGGCTTGAAGGAATTCGCGCCGGAGGACCGGCCGAACTCGACCGTCGTCTTCTGGAGCTTCCGCATCATGGTCGGCCTCGGCATGCTGATGCTTCTGCTCGGCGTCTGGGGTGCGTGGCTGCGCTGGCGCAACCGGATGTACGAGGCCAGGTTCTTCCTGCGCTTCGCCATCTGGATGGGACCGGCGGGGCTGATCGCCATCCTTGCCGGCTGGTACACGACCGAGATCGGCCGCCAGCCCTGGATCGTCTACGGCGTCATGCGCACCGCCGACGCGGTCTCGAACCAGTCCGCGCTGTCGATGAGCGTCACGCTGATCGTCTTCATCGTGGTCTACTTCATCGTCTTCGGGACCGGCGTCCGCTACATGCTGAAGCTGGTCGGCAAGGGGCCGGAGGACCACGAGCAGGAGTCGCCGGACGATACCGGCCGCCCGGCCCGGCCGCTGTCGGCGGCGCCGGATCAGATGGACATGTTTGCGGCCGCGCATCAGGACAAGAGAGGCTGACACGATGGGCATCGATCTTCCCGTAGTCTGGGCCGTCATCATCGCCTTCGGCCTCATGATGTATGTCGTGATGGACGGTTTCGATCTCGGCATCGGCATCCTGTTTCCCTTCGTGCGCGATCGCGAGGACCGCGACGTCATGGTCAACACAGTGGCCCCGGTGTGGGACGGCAACGAGACCTGGCTGGTGCTGGGCGGTGCGGCGCTGATGGCGGCCTTCCCGCTGGCCTACGCGGTCGTGCTCAGCGCGCTCTATCTGCCGCTCGTGCTCATGCTGCTCGGCCTTATTTGGCGCGGCGTCGCCTTCGAGTTCCGCTTCAAGGCCGACGAGCACCACAAGCCGTTCTGGGACAAAGCCTTTGCGGGCGGATCCTACGTCGCCACGTTCTTCCAGGGCGTGTCGCTCGGCGCCTTTCTCGACGGCTTTCCTGTCGCCGACGGTGCCTATGCGGGCGGTGCGCTGGACTGGATCACCCCGTTCAGCCTGTTCACCGGAGCCGGCCTGATCGTCGCCTATGCGCTGCTCGGCTGCACCTGGCTCATCATCAAGACGGAAGGCGCGCTCTACCAGCGCATGGTGAGCCTCGCGCGCCCGGTTACGCTCGCCCTGCTTGGCGTCATCGGCATCGTCAGCCTGTGGACGCCATTCGCTCACCCGGACATCGCCGAGCGCTGGTTCAGCTTCCCGAACATCGTCTTCTTCTCGCCGGTCCCGGTCCTGGTTCTGGTCAGTGGCTGGCTGATCCTGCGCAGCCTGCAGGGGGCGCCGCATGCGGGACCCTTCATGCTGGTTCTGTTCCTGCTGTTCCTCGGCTACAGCGGGCTCGGCATCAGCCTCTGGCCCAACATCATCCCGCCGGACATCACCATCCGCGAGGCGGCAGCCCCCGTTCAGAGCATGGGCTTCGCGCTCGTCGGGGCGCTTTTGATCATCCCCTTCATTCTCGGATACACGGCCTGGTCCTATTACGTCTTCCGCGGCAAGGTGAAGGCCGGGGAGGGATATCACTGATGGCGGTTCCGTCTCAGGCACCGGCCTCCTGGCCGAAACGGATCAGCTGGCTGGTCTTCATCTGGACCGCGAGTGTGCTCGCCCTCGGCGCAGTGGCGCTGGCGTTTCGCCTGCTGATGAACCTTGCCGGACTGACCGTCTGATCCCGAGGGAAAGCCTCATGTACACGAACGTCCAGCCGGCGTTTTCGCCGCGCGACTTCCACGACCGGGTCTATGCGGGCGAGGTGCTCCGCTTCGCCACGCTTCGGCCAATGCGGGACCTGGCCGAATTCACGCGGGGGTTCCTGGAAGATGCATTCGCGCCCTTCAAGCCGGTCGAGATCCACCGCCACCTCAGCCACGAAGAGCAGGCCGAGAGCTTTGCGCAACGGCAGCGCGATTTCGCGCGTCTGCCGGAGGTCCGGCGACTTTGGCGTGCCGTGTTCGAGGCGATTGGGCTCGACGCCGGGGGGTTGGCGCGCGATAGCCTCTATCTGCGTTTCCAGCCGCATCAGGATCCAGGCGCGGTCGTGCCGCGCGCCCGCGCCACCGCGACGATCGCCTTCCACCGCGATACCTGGGGCTCGAACCTCTACGCCCAGACCAACTGGTGGGCGCCCATCTACGACATCACCGAAGGCCGTACCTTTGCCATCTATCCGTCATTGTGGGATCGGCCGGTGGCCAACACGAGCGCCGACTTCGACCTGGCCGCCGTCCTCGATCGGTCCAGGACCGGAGGACGCAACGCAAACGATGCCGATGCGGCGATCCCGCATCTGACCGAACAGCTCGAAGTCGCCGATGCCACGCCGGTGGTCATCGCCCCCGGCGAGCTGATCGCGTTCTCCAGCGCGCATGCTCATGCCGGCGTCCCCAATTCGACGGGCCTGACGCGTATTTCGCTCGAGACGCGCACGCTATGGATCGACGACCTGCGCTCGGGGCGCGGCGCCCCCAATGTCGACGGATTTGCAAAGTGGATGTCGCCCGGCATGTTCCGGCGCGTCAGCGACGAGGTGGCGCTCAATGACCTGCTAGGGTTGAAGCGCCTGGAGCCCTTTGCCGGCCCCTTCGCGCCGGCGCGTCAGACCACCATAGCCGACAATGCCGACCGCTGATTGATGAGGCTGGCGATGGCCTGGAGGCTGGCCTCCAGCGCAGCGTGATCGGGCGCGGCGCCGAGCCCGAGACGCACAGCCTCGGGAACCTGGTCGGCACGTGAAAAGGCATCGCTGGTGACCACGCCGACGCCGGCCGAACGCAAGCGTGCGGCGAACTCGCTGCGGTTCCAGTGGCCCGGCAGCCGCAGCCAGGCGTGAAACCCTTCGGGGTCGGCCTGGACCAGCTCGGCCGGCAGGATGTCGGCCACCATTGCCTGCCGTTGCCGCGCGTCGGTGCGGATCGCGGCGAGCACTGCCTGGGCGATGCCTGTCTCGATCCAGCGGGTCGCGATCGCGGCGGTGAGCGGCGACGCCATGCCCGAGGTGGCGCGGACGGCTGCCGTCAGCTGTGCCGTACGGCGTGCCTCCGGGGTGACCAGATAGGCAACCCTCAGCGATGGAGCCACGCACTTGGCGAGACCCGCCACGTGATAGACGATGTCGGGCGCAAGCGCGGCGAACGGCGCCACGGGCTTGGCCGGCAAGGCGCCGTAGGCGTCGTCCTCGATGATCGGCACGTTGTGCTTGCGGGCGATCGAGACGATCGCTTCCCGGCGTTCCAGCGGCAGCGTCGCCGTCGTCGGGTTGTGAAGCGTGGGATTGCTGTAGAGCGCCTTGGGCGGCGCCTTGCGGCAGATCTCGGCGAAGGCTTCGGGGATGATTCCGGCCGAGTCCATCGCGACCGCGCTGACGCGGATGCGCAGATGCTCGGCGGCGGCAAGCAGGCCGGGATAGGTCAAGGCTTCGGCGCAGATCGTCTCGCCCGGGCCGGCCAGGGTGCCAAGCAGGGAAAGCAGCGCGCCCTGTGCGCCGGGGCAGACGAGCAGCCGGCCCGTGGCGATCTCGCCGAGGCGCGGCGCCAGCCAGGTGCCACCGGCCGCCCGGTCGCGCGAGGTGCCGCCGGCCTCCTGGTAGCGCATCAGGAGTTCCAGCCCGTTGTCGCCCCTGAGGTCGCTGATCTCGTCCCACATTCGGGTAGCCAGGTCGAGCTCGTCGAACCGGGGCGGCAGGTTCATGCTCATGTCGACCAGGCCGCTCGGGGTCGATGCCGTACCGGCAGGCCGCCGGGAACGGACATAGGTCCCCTGCCCGACCCGGCCTTCGATCAGGCCACGCCGACGCGCTTCGGTGTAGGCACGGCTCACGGTGGTGAAGTCGATGCCGAGCTGTTCGGCCAGGGTTCTTTGCGGTGGCAGGCGCGTCCCGGCCGGCAGGCGCCCGGACGCGATGTCGACCGCCAGCGCATCGGCAATGGTGAGGTAGAGCGGTCCCGATGCCTTGGAGATCGAGGGTGACCAGGTTGACGCGGTCATGAGCCTATCGCGATACAGTTTTCCATATATATGGATAATGTATGCTCCTTGCGGCAAATTCAAGCCCACAATGGCCGGTTGGGCAGCGCCATACGGCTTTGCGAGACCAAATCCCGGAATGCCAGCAATTTGGATCGAGAAGGGAGCATCCGCGGCCGTGGCCCTGACCGCGGATGATTTTCGACGCCTAGAAGCTCACGGCGAGCTTTGCGTCGATGCCGTGGTCGGACACGCCCGAGGCGAGCTGCCCGGTATAGCTGATGCCGAGCGTCGCCTTCGGGGCGATGTCGAAGTCGATGCCTGCGCCCAGAACCGCCGCATCCCTGGCAATCGGTGCGCCGGTGATGTCGAACCCGCCGCTGCCGTCGAAGGCGAAGGACGAGGTTGGCGCCACGTCGCCGAAGGCGTGCCGCCAGCCGAGCGCTCCGTGGATCGTGGCGCTGGCCGTGCCCAACCCGAGATCGGTCGAGCCGCGCACGCCGAGGGTGGTGAAGGTCACGTCGCTGCTCGTCGCCGCGCTGGACAGCGCGGCAGCGCCTCCCGTTTCAGTGAAGGCGTCGGTGCGCAGGTTCACATAGGTTAGGTTCGAGAAGCCCTCGACGGTGAAGCGTCCGGCATCCAGCCTGTAGCTGGCTTCGCCGAAGACTTGGGCCGTGCCGCCGTCATATTTGGCCGACAGCGCGTCGCTGAAGCCGGCAAAGTCGACCGCACGAGACGTGTCGAAACGGTGCCAGACATAGCCCGCCCCGACCGTCAGGCCGAAAGGTCCGGCTCTCGTGCCGGCATGGATGCCGACATGATAGTTGTCGCTCTCGCCGCTGGAGCCGCCATTGGACGTCTCGAAGGACGAACGGCTGTAGCCGCCGATCACGCCGACGCGCCAGGCATCGCCCACCAGCGCATCGCCGCCGACCAGGAGGCCGCCGGTGCTGCGGTCGAAGCCGACACTACCGGCATCCGCCTTGCTGTCGCCCCATGAGCCAAAGGCGCGGGTCCACAGTACGAAGCGGTCGGTGTCCGCTGGCGCAAGCTCGAGGCCGTCGTCGCCATAGGCCATGACCGGCATGCTCGCCGCACTCGCCTCGCCGAAGGCTTGGCCGATGCGGCTTGCCGCGACGTCCAGCATGATGTTGCCATCCTGGATCATCATGCCCTTGGCCGAAGAATGCACCTCGCCCGACATCTGCTCGAAGGCTTGCTGCGCGCCGGCTTCGTCGAGGTTGACCACCGCGGCGTAAGCCGCGTTGCCGAAGCCCAGGCCTTCGAGCGCCGCAGCCGTGGCCGCCTGGTTCGGCGTCGCTCCGACGTCGGCGAAGCTGATGTCGTTGCGGCTGAGCGTCAGCGTCACGTCGTTGGCGCCATAGGCGAGCGTCGGGTCGAGGAAGGCGAGGCTGGAGCTCACATCCGCGAAGGTGCCGGTCACGCCGCCGTCGGCGGTGACGATCCTGTAGCTGGTCTGCGGCGCATAGTCGTTGCCGCTCGCCAGCGTCAGCACCGAACCGCCCGCGAGCATGGCCTTGCCGGTTGCCGCGACCTTGTCGCTCTCGCCCTTGTCGTTGGCTTCCACCTCGAAGCGTGAGCCCGCCTCGAAGGCGATGTCGCCGGCGATGTTGATGGTGCCGATCGAGTTGCCCGGCTTCAGCGTGCCACCGGAGGCGACGACCGTGTTGCCGAGCGTGCCGGACCCGCCGAGTACTGCGCCCGAGCCGATCGTCGTCAGCTTCGACGAGGCGATCGAGCCGTTCACGGCCAGCGTGCCGGCATTGACGGTCGTCTCGCCGGTGTAGCTGTGGGTGCCGTCGAGCACGAGGCCGCCGAGGCCGATCTTGGTGAGATTGCCGGTGCCTGAGATCTCCTTGCCGATGACGACGACATTGCCGGCGTCGGCGATGTCGAGCGAGCCGCCGCCCGCTTCGAGCATGACGTTGCGGTTGAGGCTCGTCATGTCCTTGCCGACGATGCGCAGGCTAGCGCCATCGAGCCGGAGCTTCGCCTGTTCGCCGCCGAGGGCCGCATCCTCCTCGACGACGACGGTGCCGCCATCGGCCACCTTGAGCTCGCCGATGAAGCTGTGGTCGTCGATGCAATAGTCGCGGATCGCCTGCTGGAAGCGCGGGTCCGTGCTCTTGCAGTCGAGCAGGGTCTTCTTCTCGGCGTCGGTGAGGCCGGCCAGGATCGGCAGGCCGTTTTCGTCGGAGATCTGGCCGAGATAGATGTCGTCGCGCATGTTGTTGCGGGTGAGGAAGAACTCCTTGCCTTTTTCGGCAAAGGTCGAGGCATCCTTGCCCCAGACGACGCGCGTCTTCTGCGTCCCGTTGTCGTCATAGGTTTCGAGCTGCGGCCCGACCCAGCGCACTGTGTGCGCCACCGGTTCGTGGTCGGAGAGCGGCTTCCTGGTCCCGTCGGGCAAGGTGACGTAGCTCACGTCGGTGATGACGCCGAGATAGGGATCGTTCTCGTCGTCATTGATCTGCCACCACTTGCCGAAGGGGCGCGAGGCCAGGAAATGGTCGATCTTGACGCGGTGCCAGGAGGCCCAGGTGTTGGTGGCATCCTCGCCATGCGAGGGCCAGGTCACGCTGCCGTCGTTCAGCGCGTGCGGCGAGAACTGCTCGCGTTCGCTCGGCAGCTGCAGCAACTGGTACTGCTTCTTCAGGATGTTCATGGTCTGCGGCAGGTTGCCGGCCACCGGATATGTCTCGTCAGCGAACAGATCCGGCGGAATTGGCGCCGCGGCGATCTCGGCGGCCGTCTTGCCCTTCCACTGGGCGATATAGGCATCGAGTGCAGCCTGGTCCTTGGCGTACTGGCGCAGCAGGCTGAGATAGAAACTGTTGCTCGCGGTCCTGACGTAGGTCCTCAGCAGCAGCTGCTGCTGGCTGATCGAATGCAGGCCGCGCTCGGACACGTCACCGGCATTGAAGTCGCCGGTCAGGATGATCGGCGCCGAGGCGGACGCCGCCCACTGGTTCAAACCCTTGGCCTCGTTGATGCGATTGGTGGACGGATCGTAGTAGTTGAGGTGGGTCGTCGCGACATAGCTCTTCGGCCGGCTTTTCGTGGCGTCCAGCAGCACATAGCTCGCGGTGTCGCCCAGCCTGTTGGCGCCATATGTTCCGGGCAGGCGCGAGAACAGGCCGACGTCGCCGTCCTGTCGCGTCCCATAGGTGCCGAGCCCGGCTCCGCTCAGGATGCCGGGAATGTCACGGACATAGGTGCTGTTGGCCCCAAGCTCCTGAAAGGTCAGGATGTCGTAATTGCCCTTGATGAAGAAGTCCGACATCACGCTCGGATTGGCCTTGAACCTGTCCACCCAGGTGTTGAGCGTGAGGATTCTCAGCGAATCCTCGGCCGCATGCACTGCTGTTGCCGAGATGGCAAGCGCGGTGCCGCACAGAAGGCCGGCCACGGTGTCGCGCAAGCGGCTGCGCGGCTGGCGGCTTTTTGAGGGCGGGGCTCCTGCAGTGCAGCCTTCGGGGGTCGTCATCGCGTAACTCCTTTTGTGTGCGATGCGACAGCAACTGTCACGAAACGGCCAAGGCAGCCGTGCGAATGACATGTTGTTGTCGTCAAAAAGTACGGAATCGGACATTAGTGACTGCAGATGTCACTTTTACAACATTTTCCCCAGAGCCGATTTCATCGCGGCGCATCTCCTGAATGGGGTGAACACGGTGCGTGAATTTGCTAGCAGGGCTACAAGAGGGTGGGGATTTCAGGCAGGGGCGGCGAGCAGGCTCGACATGGCGAAAGACAGCAAGAAGTCGGGTCGGCAGGCGCACCTGCTCAGTCATCTCGAGCAGAACCATTACGTCTCGATCGAGGAGATCACCGCGCTTTACGGGGTGACGACGCAGACGGCGCGGCGTGACATCATGGCCCTCGAAGAGCAGGGCAAGGTGCGCCGCCTGCACGGGGGGGCGACGATCTCGACGCCGGTCGAGCCTTCGGTGCTGCGCCAGAGGCGAGTCGACAACGCCACCGCCAAGGAACGCATCGGGCTGCTCACGGCCGAGCTCATTCCCGACGGCTCGGCCGTCTTCATCGACACCGGCACCACCTGCGAGGCGGTGGCGCGCGCACTGGTCAAGCGGCGAGACCTGCGCGTCGTCACCTACAGCCTCAGGGTCGCGACCACGCTCAGTGAAAGCACCGACTTCGCCATTGCCGTGCCCGGCGGCTTCGTGCGCCAGGTCGACGGCGGCGTCTTCCGCGAGGAGACCGCCGAATACATCAGGCGCTTCAAGTTCGACGTCGCCATCATCTCGGTCAGCGGCATCGACCACGAAGGCGACATCGGCGACGACGACCACGCCGAGGTCGCTGCCGTCTCGGCGGCCATGGCGCAGGCGGGCCGGGTGATCCTGGCCGTCGACAGTTCCAAGTTCGGCCGGCGTGCGCTGGTGCGGCTCGCTTCGCTCCGCGACATCCACACGCTCGTCACCGAGACGCTGCCGCCGGAGCCCCTGCTGGGGCGTCTGCACCGAAGCAACGTGCAGATCCACACATAGTCCCGTTTGCGCCGGGTTCCGGCCGAAAGGCCCTTGACCTTCCCGTGTGGGAAGGCCGCATGGTCCGCCTCGTGTTTAAGGGCAAACAGGAGGTCCACTATGTGCTCTAGTCACCAGCATCACGACGACGTCGCTGCCGACGCCTCGGTCAAGGGCGTTACCTTCAAGGTCGACGACATGACCTGCGGCCACTGCGCAGGCACGATCAAGAAGGCGATCGAGCACACGCTGCCCGGCGCTGCGTTCTCGATCGACCTGGAAAACAGGAAGGTGACCGTCGCCGGCGACGCGGCGATTGCCGAGAAGGCGATCCAGACGGCCGGCTACCAGCCCGAGCGTCTCGCTCACTAACTCTACTGCGCCGGTCTTTTTGGGGCCGGCGCAGCCTTTTTCCTGGCTACGGTATCCACCTTTGCCATCCGTTGGACCCGCATGCAGCAGGCCGACGCGATGGGTTGCGCCGCTTGTTCCCCTGCCCGTCAGTTTCTGGTGATGTTGCCCAGGAACGCCTTGGCCCGGTCGGTGCAGGGGCAGTCGAAGAACTCGCCTGGCTCGCCCGTCTCGATGATGCTTCCCTTGTCCATGAACACGACGCGGCCGGCGACCCGCCGGGCGAAGCCCATTTCGTGGGTCACGACCACCATGGTTGTGCCGGAGCGCGCGAGGTCGATCATGACGTCGAGCACCTCCTTAACCGACTCCGGATCCAGCGCCGATGTCGGCTCGTCGAATAGCAACACGTTCGGCCGCATCGCCAGCGCACGCGCGATCGCGACGCGCTGCTGCTGGCCGCCGGACAGCGCCGACGGTAGCTTGGCGGCGTGCTGGGCAACGCCGACGCGCTCCAGCAACTGCATCGCGTGCTCTTCGGTCTCCCGCCGGCTACGGCGGCGAACGATGCGCGGCGCGAGCGTGACGTTGTCCAGCACCGACAGGTGCGGGAACAGGTTGAAGCTCTGGAACACCATGCCCACGTCGCGGCGCAACCTGCGCAATTCCCGCGCCTTGTAGCCGACCGCGACCCCGCCGATCGCGACGTCGCCCTCCTGCCACTCCTCGAGACCGTTCAGGCACCTGAGCAGGGTCGACTTGCCCGAGCCCGACGGGCCGCAAAGCACCGTGCAGGTGCCGCCGTCGATGTCCAGCGACACGTCGCGAAGCGCCCGCCAGGAACCGTACCATTTGGACAGCGAGCGGACGGCGATGGATGCGTTGGCTGTCATTGTGCTTTCCTTCCGCCATTCGGCGCACGCGATTGTGCCCGCTCGGAATCGCGCTCCATTCGGGCGCTTACCTGGGACAGGCCGAAACAGAGGCTCCAAAATACCACCCCGACGAAGACATAGCCTTCGGTTGCGAGCCCCAGCCAGGCTGGGTCCGACAGGGCTGCGGTGACGATGTTGAGCAGGTCGAACAGGCCCACCACCATCACGTAGGTGGTGTCCTTGAGCAGCGAGATCGCCGAGTTGACGATGCCCGGCAGCACCGCGCGCAGCGCCTGCGGCATGATGATGTAGCCCTGCATCGCCCAGAAGCCGAAGCCGAGCGCGTTGGCGGCCTCGCTCTGGCCGCGGCCGACGCTTTGCAGGCCACCGCGGGCGACCTCGGCCAGGTAGGCTGCCGAATAGAGCGTGATGCCGGTCATGGCGAGCGTCAGGCGCGGGAACTCGACGCCCGGCGGCAGGAACAGCGGCAGCATGATCACCGACATGAACAGGATGGCGATGAGCGGCATGCCGCGCCAGGACTCGATGAAGCCGGTGGCGATCAGCCGGATGGCCGGCAGCTTCGAGGCGCGGCCGAGCGCCAGCAAGATGGCGATGGGGAAGGAGAACACGAAGGCTCCGATGCCGACCACCATCGTCAGCAGCAGGCCGCCCCACTTCTCCGAAGGAACGGGCGCAAGACCGAGCACGCCGCCGGAGAGCAGGATGAAAGACGCGACCGGATAGGCGCAGAAGCCGCCGACCAGGAGCTTGCGCCGGCCCGGAAAGTCCGGTGCCATTGCCAGGAGCAGCAACAGCGGCGGGGTGATCAGCACGATCCATGCGCGCCAGCGTTCGGCCTCCGGGTAGAAGCCGAAGGCGAATTGCGGCAGGCGGTTGACGATGAAGGCCCAGCAGGCCCCGTCAGGATTGCAGCCGGCACGGTCCGAAGCCACCCAGGTGGCATTGACGAATGCCCAGTCGATGATCCGAAAGCCGAGCGTCCAGGCGAGATAGGCGAGGCCGAGGCTGACAGCCGTGCCGAAGGGGTTGGCGACCACGGTAGCCAGCAACCTGCGGATGGCGGTGGTGGGCACGAGCGGGCTCGAAGTTCCGGAAACGGAAGAATGGGCCATGGCTCAACGCTCCACCAGTTTGACGCGACGCCCATAGGCGCTGGTCGCCAGCGCCACCGTCGTGCTGAGGGCCAGATAGACACAGGCGGTGATGACCACGATCTCGACCGCCCTGCCCGTCTGGTTGAGCGAGGTTCCGAGGAAGACGTTCACGAGATCGGGGAAGCCGACGACGGTCGCGAGCGCCGAGGCCTTGATGAGATGCGTATACTGGTTCGCCAGCGGCGGGATGATCACCCGCATCGCCTGGGGGACGATGACCAGTCGCAGGATCAGCTTCGGCGGCAGCCCGAGGGCGAGCGCCGCCTCCCGCTGCCCGCGTCCCACCGACTGCACGCCGGCGCGCACGATCTCCGCGACGAAAGCGGAATTGTAGATCGTGAGCGCGGCGACCAACGAAACGAACTCGGGCATGAGCTTGAGCCCGCCGCGGTAATCGAAGCCTGCGAGCACGGGCATTTGCCAGTCGAGCGTGGCGATCGCAACGGCGTTGGCGATAAGCCCTCCGGCGATGAGCACCAGGCCGAAGCGCGGGGGAGATTCGCCGCGCGCCTGGGCACGGCCGCGGGTCATCCATCCCGCAACGATTGCGGCGATGCCGGCCGTGACGACCATGGCGACGGCGATCGCCATGGCGTCGCCGGCGACCGGCGCCGGCAGATAGAGGCCGCGGTTGCTGAGGAAGCCGAAACCGCCGAGGCCGATCGCCTCCCGCACCGTGGGCAGCGACCGCAGCACCACCGCCTGCCAAAGCAGAAGATGCAGCAGAAGCGGTAGGTTGCGGACAATTTCGACGTAACCGCGAGCCACGTACCTGACCGGGGCGCTGGGCGACACCCGCGCAAGCCCGACCGCGAACCCCAGGATCGTGGCGGCGGTAATTGCCAGGGCCGCCACGAGCAGGGAGTTCAAAAGGCCTGCGAGGAAGACCCGGCCATAGGTAGAGGTCGGGTCTATGGAGATCAGGCTGAAGGCCATCTGGAAGCCGGCTTCCTGCCAGAGGAAGTCGAAGCCGGAGGCGAGCCCGCGCGCCTGCAGGTTGACGACGGTGTTGCGTATGGCGAACACCGCCAGTGCAGCGACGAGCAGCAGGACCGCCGCCTGCTGCAGGATCGCCTTGCGTCGTGCCCACCGTTGCCTCGGACCGAGATGCGGCTGGGCGTCAGCCTCGTCGCTTTCCGCGCCGCTCCAGATGCCGGTGGCCATGTTCTGGTCCGAGACAGCCATTGGTCGACCTCAGCGTACTGGCGGAGCGTAGAGCAGGCCGCCCTTCGACCACAACTCGTTCTGGCCGCGTGCCAGCTTGACCGGGCTGCCGGCGCCGAGGTTGCGGTCGAAGATCTCGCCGTAATTGCCGACCGACGAGATCACCTTCACCACCCAGTCGTTGGCGAGGCCGAGCTTGGCACCGAAGTCGCCGGTCTTGCCCAGCATGCGTTGGATCTCCGGGTTCTCGGAACTGGAGGCCATTTCCGCCACGTTCTTCGAAGTAATGCCCTTCTCCTCGGAGTTGATCAGCGTGAACAGGGTCCAGGCCGCGACGTCGCGGAAGGCCGGGTCGTCCTGCTGCACGATCGGGCCAAGCGGTTCCTTGGCGATGATCTCGTCCAGGATCACGTAATCATCGGGCGCCGACAGGCCCAGGCGGCTCGCTGCCAGCCCGCCGCGCTCGTTGGTGTAGGCGTCGCAGCGGCCGGCCTCGAGATTGGCGAGGTTCTGCTCGCGGCTGTTGGTGACGATGGGCGTGTATTCGAGCTTGTTCGTGCGGAAATAGTCGGACAGGTTGAGTTCGGTCGTGGTGCCGGCGGAAACGCAGATCGAGGCGCCGTTCAGGTCGGCGAGCTTGGTGACGCCGAGGCTCTTCTTCACCAGGAAGCCCTGGCCGTCATACATATAGACGCCGGCATAGTCGAACTTCATTTCGGTGTCGCGGGTGTAGGTCCAGGCGGCGGCGCGGGCCAGCATGTCGACGCTGCCCGACTGCAGGGCGGCGAATGCGTTCTTGAATTCCAGCGGCGCGAACTTGACCTTTTCGGGATCGCCGAACATGGCGGCGGCCACTGCGCGGCAATAGTCGACCTCCAGGCCGGCCCACTTGCCCGAGGCGTCGAGCGTGCTCAGGCCGATGGTCGTGCCGGTGCTCGTGCCGCAGATGAGTTCGCCGCGGTCCTTGATGGCCTTGACCCTGTCGCCTTCGCCGGCGAGCGCCGAGGTGGCCACCACGCTCAATCCGACGATTCCCCAAAGCATAGTTTTCGTCATGGCAAATCTCCTCCTGCCGTTTTGGTCTTTTGGTTGTGTCCTGTCGCCGGGGGCCTCCCGGCATCCGGTTATTCTGCCGCCGCTTCCCGATCGAAACCGTAGCGGTCAAGCCCGATCTCGATGTCCTCCAGAAGGTCGTCGGCATGTTCGAGGCCGATGCTGAAGCGCAGCAGGGGCCCCTTCTCGCGCCACGGCGCAACGGTGCGGGCTCCCTCGAGCTGCACCGGTGCCACGAGACTGTGCAGGCCGCCCCAGCTTGCGCCGATGCGGAACAGCCTGAGTTCCTCGATGAAGCTCGACAGCCTACGCATGTCCCGTGGTTGCAGTACCACCGAGAAGACGCCGCAGGAGCCCTGGAAATCGCGCCGCCAGATGGCATGGCCGGCGTCGCCGGGCAGCGGCGGATAGAGGACGCGGTCGACGCTGGGATGCTCGGCCAGGCGGCTGGCGATCTTCAGCGCCGAGGTGCTCTGGCGTTCCAGGCGCGCGGCGAGCGTGCCGAGACCACGCAGCGCCAGGTAGCAATCCTCCGGCGAGACACCGAGGCCGAGGAAGCGGGCGGCGTCCTTGACGCGCCGGAAAAGCTCCTCCGTGGCGACGGTGACGCTGCCGAGCAAAAGGTCCGAATGCCCGCCGACATGTTTCGACAGCGCCTGCACGGCGATATCAGCGCCGAGACTCAGTGCCTTGAAGCCGAGCGGCGAGGCCCAGGTGCCGTCGACCGCGACAAGCGCGCCATGTGCATGGGCGGCTTTTGCGATCGCCGGAAGATCCTGGACTTCCATGGTGAACGAGGCGGGCGATTCCACCCAGACCAGGCGGGTGTTCGGGCGCATGAGAGCGGCGATGCCGGCGCCGGCCAGTGCATCGTAGAAGGTCGCTTCGACACCAAGGCCCGACATGAATTTCTCGGCCGACGAACGCGATGGCCCGTAGACGGGATCCGGCAGCAGGACATGGTCGCCGGCGCGAAGCAAGGCAAAGTTGGTGACCATGATCGCCGCCATGCCGGACGGCACGATCAGGCTGCGGGCGCCGCCTTCGAGCGCGGCGATCTGGGTTGCCAGGTTCCGCGACGCCGGATGACCGTAGAGACCGTAGGAATAGCCGTCGTAGAACTGGGTGTGGCGGGAAAGGAAGCTCTCCACCGTCGGAAACACGATCGTCGAAGCGCGATGGACCGCCTGCGTCAACGCATTGAAGGGCAGGTCGTCGACGGCGGTGTGAAGGAGACGGGTTTCGTCGTGCATTCGAGCCTCTTGGTGGAATTCAGTCCGTAGCTTGCCGCTGCTGTCTCGCAGCCGAAGGCATTCGCCGCGCGGCCTGTGCGCGGACGTGCCCCTTCGAGCATTGTTGCTGCCGGTTCCCCGGCGGATTGCATCAGCGGGCGAGACGTTCCGGCTGATAGCCGGCCGTCAGGATCGCTTTCTCGGCGATTGCCGCGTCGCCGGCGACGGTCACCTGCCTGCTTTCCAGGTCGATCGAGAAGGCCGCGCCGGGCAGCGTGTGCTCGATCGCCTTGCTGATCGTGCCGGCGCAATGGCCGCAGGTCATGTCCTCGACTTTGAAGGTCACGCCCTTGACCGCGGCGTCTGCGACGACGTCGTCGTGATGCTGGTGGCTAGAGCACATTCGATCCTCCCCCGAGTAACTCTTCCGTGATCTGGACCTTGCACCCTTCCAGCACTGGAAGGTCAAGCGCCATTTCGGGGGAAAATTAGAGGCCTCTCGGGCGTCGGTTCTCGGTTGTCAGGCGGCGGCGCGGAGTTTGCTCGGCAGCACCCGGAAATGATCTCGGAAACTCTTCGAAAAATGCGAGGACGAGACGAAGCCGCAGGCGACGGCGACGTCCATGATCGGCATGGCAGTGAGTTCGATCAGTTGCCGCGCCTTGGCGAGCCGGAGCCCGAGATAGTGCTGCCAGGGCGTCGTCGAAAGGTGGCGCTCGAACAGCCGCTCGATCTGGCGGCGCGACAGCGACACACGCGCCGAGATTTCCTCCAGCGACAGCGGCTCCTCGATGTTCTGTTCCATCAGCCGGATGATGCGCAGGAGCTTCTTGCCCGTGTTGCCATAGCGCAGGCCCGGCGGCACCGATTGGCAACTCGCGCCGTCACGCCAGCGGTCGGCGGTGACGTGTTGGCAGATGCTTCGTGCAAGCTCGGCGCCGCAGCGCTCCTGCACCAGGTCAATGGCGAGATCGAAGGCGGCGAGCTCGCCGGCGCAGGTGACGATCTGGCCGTCGCGGACGAACAGCGCGTCGTCCGTGGCGAGGTCGTAGAAAGTTTCGGAAAGCGCGGCCATCTTGGTCCAATGGATGGTGCAGCGGGCCTCGCTCAGCAGGCCCGCGTCGGCCAATAGCCAGGTCGCGGTGCCGAGCGCCTGGATCGGTAGCTGGGCGCGCGCGGCGCGCCGCAGCAAGGCCCGCAGCTCATGCGAGCTATGGCGCTCGACCCCCTCGCCGGCGCAGATCGTGAATGTCGACTGCGGCTCATAGAGCGCCGCGCTGGCCGCTTCGGCAAAGCAGCCGGAGACTTCGACGGTAATGCCGCTGGCGCTTGCGACCGACCGGCCGTCGAGGCTGGTCAGTTTCCAGTGGAACAGGTCGCGGCCGGACAGCATATTGGCGAGCCGCAGCGGATCGACCAGCGACGACAGGCAAAGTTGGGAAAAGCCTGGCAGCAACAGCACCAGGAATTCCGCCGGCGCGGCCTGTTGTCTCGTGGGCTGCGCGATTCTGGCGCCTTGCCGGTAGGCCGCGATCCTGAAGACCGTGTGCTTGCTCGGTGCGTTCATCTGCCCCTCCCTGCGCGGCGGCGATGGGCGGACAACGACCGCCCGAACGTCAATTGTCACAAAATGGCAAAAATAAACACAAAATGCAACATCACAATAATGCCGGTCAGGAGGCGGACGGCCGAGGGTTGCTTCAGGCCAGCCCGAGATAGGTCGTGAGCTCTCGCGCCGCTGCACCTCCGGCGCGGTTGGCGCCGATGGTCGAGGCGGAGGGGCCGTAGCCAACCAGGTGGACGCGCGGATCCTTGGCAACCTGCGTCGCGAGCCTGCCTGCCATGACGATGCCGCCGTTCTCCTCGCGCAGCTGCAACGGCGCGAGGTGGTCGAGTGAGCTGCGGAAACCGGTTGCCCACACGATCACGTCCGCTTCCAACTCCGTGCCGTCGGCCCAGCGGATACCGTGCGGCATGATCTCGCTGAACATGGGCAGCCGATCGAGCAGGCCGCGTTGGCGCGCCGCCTGAAGCGCCGGCGTCAGCGGAATCCCGGTCACGGAGACGACCGAACCGGGTACGAGGCCGCGCCGCACGCGGTCCTCGACGACCGCGACTGCCGCGCGTCCGTCATCCTGCGTGAATGGCCCTTCGCGGAACCGCGGCTCGCTGCGGGTCACCCAGGTCGTGGTGGTCACCTTGGAGATCTCGTCCAGCAACTGCAGCGCCGAGATGCCGCCGCCCACCACCACGACATGCTTTCCGGCGAATTCCTCGGCCGTGTGGTAGTCGCGCGAGTGCAGCTGTCGCCCGGCAAAGCCGTCGCGGCCCGGAAAATCCGGGATGAAGGGCGATTCCCAGGTGCCGGTCGCATTGACGATGCCGCGCGCCGAAAAGGTCTCGCGGTCGGTCTCGACGCGGAAACGGCCGTTGCGCTGGCAGACCACCTTCACCGTCACGGGACGGTAGACGGGCAGCTCGAAGCTTCGCTCGTAGGCGGCGTAATATTTCGGCACGGCGTCGGAGGCCTTCACCTCCGTCGATTCCAGCTCGACCGCCTCGGCGAACTGCATGCCCGGCAGATCGTGCAGGCGGTTAACCGTGTTCAGGGTCAGGTAGGGCGGCCGGAACTGCCAGGCGCCCCCGGGTTCGGGCGCCTTGTCCAGCACCAGAAAATTGCGCCCCGGCGCCAACCCCAGCTTCTTCAGATGATAGGCGGTGGAGAGCCCGGCCTGGCCGGCACCGATGACCACGATGTCGACCTTGTAGGCGGCGCGCAGCGATGGCTCGTCCAACGGGCGTTCAGGGGAGCGGGTCGATTGATCGTGGTCGGGCGCTTCGGTCGTCATGTCGCCGAACGTGGGCCGCGTTCGTTGCAAGTTCAAGTGGCCGCTCCGGCGGGCAGCCATGCCCGGGGCGCGGTGCTCAGCCTTCGGCGGTCGCGGCCGGTCGAACCATGCTCATCAGCCAGTCGCGGAAAGCGACCACCTTCGGCGTCCTGGCCTTCTGCGGCGTCGCCAGAAACCAGTAGGAGCCGGCGCCCTGCAGGCGCTGTTCGAACGGCGCGACGAGCAGGCCGGTCGCGAGCTCGCGCTCGATCAGCGCCGTCCGGCCGAGCAGCACGCCCTTGCCTTCGACCGCCGCGCGGATGCCCATGATCGACTGGTCGAAGAACGACCCCGCCGAGGTGTCGATGCCGGTGACGCCGACATGGGCGAGCCAGGTGTCCCAGTCCTCGTCATAGCCGGGCACATGCAGCAGGTCGCGAGGCCGGAGATCCTCAGGCGAATTCAACGTCTCGGCATATTTCGGCGTACAGACCGGGAAGGTCTCGTCGCGCAGCAACAGCGTCGCCTCGCGCTTCGGCCAGTTGCCCCAGCCGAATTCGATCGCCGCATCGACCTTGCCCTCGCCATGGTCGAGCGCGGTGAGCCTCAGGTCGATGGTCGGATGCTGGACACGGAACAGGTCGAGCCGTGGCGCGATCCATTGGCTGGCAAAGGATGTCGGTACGTGCACCACCAGCATCTCGCGGGTGCTGCGCCCGGCGATCCGTGCGGTCGCCTCGTCGATCAGGGCGAAGGCGCGGCCAAGCTCCTCGGCATAGCGGCGGCCACGGTCGGTGAGCCGGACGCCGTTGGCGTGGCGGTCGAACAGCTCCTTGCCGAGCCTGAGCTCGAGCGCCCGGATGTGCTGCGATATGGCCGAGGGGGTGACGTTCAGCTCGGTGCCGGCGGCAGCGAAGCTGCCGAGCCTTGCCGCGGCCTCGAAGGCACGTAGCCAGTTCAGGGGTGGTCGGGCGGCGGTCATGGCACCATTAGATTTTCTTGCGCTACCCCCAAGGTAATCGCGTTTGCTCGGCCAGGCAAGAAAGGTTCCAATCCCCCCAGTTCAGCATCTGGGAGGCTCCGTCATGAACGTCCACTGGCTCCAGGGCTATCGCCCCGGCTACGGTCTACCGCGCCCTTTCTACACCGACCCCGAGATCTTCGCCGAGGAGCAGGCGCGCATCTTTCGTAACAACTGGTTCTTCGCCGGCCATTCGATCGAGCTGCCCAAGGCGGGCGACTACATGACGCTCGATGTCGGCGGCGCACCCGTCGTCGTGGTGCGCGACCGCGACGGCAAGGTGCATGCCCATCACAATGTCTGCCGCCATCGCGGCTCGATCATCTGCACCAAGGAGAAGGGCAAGGCAGCACGTCTCGTCTGTCCCTATCACTCCTGGTCCTATGCCCATGACGGTACCCTGATCGGCGCGCCGATGATGGGCGAGGAATTCGACAAGGCTCAGCACGGTCTGAAGCGGGCACATGCGGAAGAATTCGACGGGCTGATCTTCGTCAACCTGTCGGAGGCCCCCTCCCCGTTCCACGAGCTGCGCGACCACCTCTCGCCGATCCTCAAGTCGCAGGGCATGGCCAAGGCCAAGATCGCGCTCGTCCGCGACTACGAGCTCGACGTGAACTGGAAGATCGTCGTCGAGAACAACCGCGAGTGCTACCACTGCGAGGCCAACCACCACGGCTATGTCTCGGTGCAATACGACACCGAGAACGACAATCCCGACCTCAAGGACGAGATCGCCGAGCGGCTTGGCGACTGCCGTATCCGCTGGGAGAAGGCGGGGCTCGACACGGCCCGCGTCAACACCTCGTCCAACAACACGTCGGAGTGGTTCCGCGCCAACCGCACGCCGGTGCGCAAGGGCATGGTCACCGAGAGCCCCGACGGGCAGTTGGTCTGCGACGTCCTGATGGCCGGCTTCACCGATCCCGACATGGGCACGGCGCGCGCCAACACCAACATCAACTTCTGGTGCCACGCCAATTCCGACTATGCCCACACCGTGCGCATCACGCCGGTGTCGCCGACCAGGACAATCGTGCGCGGCTACTGGCTGGTCGACGAGAATGCCGTCGAGGGCCGCGACTACGATCCGGAGAAGATCGCCGCCTTCCACCACGAGGTCATGTCGGAGGACTGGGAGATCTGCCGCCGCCAGTGGATCGGCATCACCTCGCCCGGCTTCGAGCCCGGCCCCTATTCGCCGACCAAGGAAGCCAATGTCGACCGCTATGTCAGGTGGTACGCGAGCCAGATGACGGCGTAGGCGAAGCTCGGCGCCGGTGTCCTCCCTCCCCCTTGTGGGGAGGGATCGAGGGTGGGGTATCTCCCGGCCTCATCCTGCAAGGCCGTGCCGTCAGGTACCCCCACCCCTAACCCCTCCCCACAAGGGGGAGGGGGTCGTCTGCGGCTCGCTCAGGGACAACACAAAAGATGCTCTCCAGGCCGGAAATTCTCCTGCAGGTCGCCGAGATCAAGGTGATGACGCCACGCGTGTCGGCCTACCGGCTGGTGTCGCCCCATGGCGAGCGTCTGCCGGCCTGGAGCGCGGGCGCGCATCTCCACTTCCGCCTGCCGAGCGGCCGGGGGCGCTGCTACTCGCTGTGCGGCGACCCTGCCCAATCCGCCGAATATTGGGTGGCCGTACAGCGCGAGGAGAACGGCGAGGGCGGCTCGCTCGAGGTGGCCGAGACCTTTTCGCGCGGCGTGGTGGTGCGCGCCGACCCGCCGCGCAACGGCTTTCCGCTGGCGGATAGCGCGCGGCACCATGTGCTGATCGCCGGCGGCATCGGCATCACGCCCATTATCGCCATGATCCACCATCTCCGCCGCACAAGGGCGAGCTATTACGTTCATGTCTGCGCTCGCTCGCTGAAGGAGGTGGCGTTTCGCGACCTGATCCAGGCCGAAGTCGCGGCGGGACGCGCGGCACTCCATCTCGACGGCAACGATCCGGCGCGACGGCCCGACCTGGTGGCGATCGTCGGCGCAACGGCAGAGAGCACGCATGTCTATGCTTGCGGTCCGGCAGGGCTGCTCAAGGCCTTCGCCCACGCCACCGAAAGCTGGCCGCAAGAGCAAATCCATGTCGAGAGCTTCGCGCCGGAGGCCAAGCAGACTGACAGCGATCGGCCTTTCGACGTCACCATCGCCTCGACCGGCAAAACCATCCACGTTGCTGTGGGCACGACCCTACTAGCCGCGCTCAAGGCCGCCGGCCACGACATCGCGACCAGCTGCCGGCAGGGCATCTGCGGCTCGTGCATGGTTCCCTACCGCGACGGCGAACCCGACCACCGCGACCAGGCTCTCACCGATGACGAGCGCCGCGAATTCCTCACCGTCTGTTGCTCGCGCGCCCACTCGCCGAGCCTGACCCTCGATCTCTGAACGGGCCGGCATGCGCCGGCGCACCCAAACCCGCAGTACCTCGCGCCACGCGAGGCCAGTCCCGAAAGGCCACTATGTCCAAGCTTCCCTCGCATGCCCGCATCGTCATCGTCGGCGGCGGCGCCATCGGCACCTCCATCGCCTACCACCTCGCCAAGATGGGCGAAAAGGACGTGCTGCTGCTCGAAAAGAACCAGCTGACAGCCGGCTCGACCTGGCATGCCGCCGGCCTGATGGGCCAGCTGCGCAGCAAGGTGAACCTCACACGCCTGATGCAGTATAGCGCCGACCTGTGCGCCAAGATCGGCGCCGAGACCGGCCAGGATGTCGGCTGGAAGAATGTCGGCAGCCTGCGCCTCGCCGCCTCCGACGCGCGCTGGGAAGAGCTCAAGCGGGCGCACACGGCCGCCAGGAGCTACGGCTTCGACATGGAACTGGTCGGCCCCGACGAGGTGAAGCGGCTGTTCCCGCTCGTCGACACCAAGGACCTGCGCGGCGCCACCTGGATCGCGTCCGACGGCCATGTCGACCCCTATTCGCTGACCCATGCCTATGCCAAGGGCGCGCGCACGGGCGGCGTGCGCATCGTCGAGGGCGTCACCGTCACCGGCTTTGCCATCAAGGATCGTCGCATCACGGCGGTAAAGACCGCCGACGGGGATGTCGGCTGCGAGATCGTCGTCAATGCCGCCGGCCTGTGGGCGCGCCAGCTCGGCGAACTCGCCGGCATCGACCTGCCGATCACCGTCGTCGAACACGAATATTTCGTCACCGAGAAGTCGCCGATGGTGCCGGACGACCTGCCGACGCTGCGCGACCCGGACGCCAATTTCTACGTCAAGCCGGAGCCGGGCGCGATGGCGATCGGCGGCTGGGAAAAGGAGACCCGCGCCGCCTATGGGCTCGGCAAGCTGCCGATGAGCTTCGGCCAGGAATTGTTCCCCGATGATCTCGAGCGCATCGCCGAGGTCATCGAAGGCGCTGCCAACCGCATCCCGATCTTGGGCGAACTCGGCGTGCGCGCCGTGGTCAACGGACCGATCCCGATTTCGGCCGACGGCGAGCCGGTGATGGGCCTTGCCGGCGACTACGAGAATTTCTTCGTCGCCTGCGGCTTCACCTCGGGCATCGCCGCCTCGGGCGGCGCCGGCCGCGCCATGGCCAACTGGATCGTCGAGGGCGACCCCGGCATGGACCTCTGGGCCTTCGACCTGCGCCGCTTCGGCCATCCGCATGGCGGCCTCGCTTATCTCCGCGACAGCGCCATCGAGGCCTATTCGAAATATTACGCCATCGCCTGGCCGGAAGAGGAACGCTCGGCCTGCCGGCCGCTGCGCCGCTCGCCGCTCTACCAGACCTTGACGGCGCAAGGTGCGGTCAACGGCGTCAAGTTCGGCTGGGAGCGGCCGAACTATTTCCTCAGGCCGGGCGAGGCCAAGCCGCCGCTCGAAACCTTCGAGCGCGCGCCTTATGCCCAGGTCATCGGCCGCGAGCACAAGATCGTGCGCGAGGGGGTGGCCCTAGTCGACCAGTCGTCCTTCTCCAAGTTCGAAGTTTCGGGGACCGGCGCGCTTGCCTATCTGCAGTGGCTGGCGGCCGCCAATGTCGACAAGGGCGACAACGCAGTCATCTACACCCAGCTGCTCAACAAGCGCGGCGGCATCGAGGCCGATCTCACCATCATGCGACGAGGCGAACAAAGGTTCCATGTCGTCACCGGTTCCGCCTTCGGCACCCGCGACGGCGGCTGGATCCGCCACCATATGCCGCGCGACGGCTCGGTGTCGGTGCATGACGTGACCGGAGCCTACGGTGTCATCAACCTGTGCGGTCCGCTGGCGCGCGAGGTGCTGGCCAAGGTCAGCGAGCACGACGTCTCCAACGACGCCTTCCCCTACATGACCTGCCGCGAGATCCGCGTCGGCTGGGCACCGGTCTTCGCCGCGCGCGTCACCTATGTCGGTGAACTCGGCTGGGAGCTGCATGTGCCCACCGAATACATGGCCTATGTCTACGAGGTGCTGCGCGAGGCGGGTGCGCCGTTCGGCATCGCCGATGTCGGCTACAAGGCGATCTCCAGCCTGCGTATGGAAAAGCGCTATCTCTACTGGGGCGCCGACATCACCCCTGATGACACCCCGCTGGAGGCCGGACTCGGCTTTGCGGTTGCCATGAAGAAGGGCGACTTCCACGGCCGCGACGCGCTTGCCGCCCAGAAGGAGCGCGGCATTACCCGCAAGCTCGCCTGCTTCCGGCTCGACGAACCGCTGCCCGTCTATGGCGGCGAGGCGATGTCGGTGAACGGCCGCGTCGTCGGCATGACCACCAGCGGCGACTTCGGCCACACGGTCGGCGCGTCCCTCGTCTTCGGCTATCTCAAGGGCGACGACATGGGCCTCAAGGAGATCGAGGTCGAGGCCTTCGGCCGCCGCAGCCGCGCGACGGTGGTGGAGCGCTGCGCCTACGATCCGGCGGGCGAGCGCGTCCGGCTCTAGCATCCAGTTCCAACCGGGCCGCTTGCAAGCGAGCTCGGTTGTTTCCAACAGACGCCGCGCTACCGAAAAGGGGCGCGGCGTTCCGATGTGGTGGGAGGTGACCCATGCCACATATTGCAACATCCGCTTGCCAATCCGACGGCATTGCCGCCACATTGGCGCATGTCCGACTCGCAGAACCACAAGGCGCTCGCGCCGCGCCGCCACGACGAGATCCTGAGGCGACTGGCCGCCGACGGCTCGGTCGGCATCACCGAGCTCGCCGCCTTCTTCGACGTCTCGCGCGAGACCATCAGACGCGACATGAAGTTCCTGGCCGAGCGCGGCCAGCTCGATCTTGTCCATGGCGGGGCGACGCTGTTCGAGGCGACCGAGCCGGCGCTGACGCTGCGCAGCCAGGAGAATGCCGGCGGCAAGGCCGCCATAGGCCGGGCCGCTGCCGCGCTCGTCGAGGACGGCATGGTGGTGTTCCTCGATTCCGGCACCACCACGCTAGCGGTCGCCCATGCGCTCGCCGGCAAGCAGAACCTGACCGTCTGCACCACCAGCCTGACGATCGCCCTGCACATGTGCCGCCAGCCGCATGTGCGCGTCCACATGCTGGGCGGCGAGATCGACCCATCGGAGGAGGCCGCGGTCGGCATCGACGCGCTCGACGCCATCGACCGCTTCCGCATCGACGTTGCCTTCCTCGGTGGCGGCGCGCTGTCGCCCGACGGCGAGGTTACCGACTTCACCCGCAACGGCGCCGAGCAGCGCTCGCGCATGGCCGCCACCGCCGCCCGCGCCTATTTCGTGCTCGACAGTTCCAAGTTCGGCCGGCTGACCCCGCTGCGCATCCCGCGCTTCGAACTCGCCGCCGGCGTCATCGTCGACGCCCCTCCCCCGCCAGCCATGGTCGAAGCCCTGGAACGCAAGGGACCCAAGGTGATTGTCGGGGAGTGACGCGGAATCGGCGAGGCGGCAAAGCTGCCGCCCGAACCGTTTTGCCCGGGTATCAGGTCAGCTTCCGCCGCCGTTCCAGCTCCGCGTCCGTCGGCGTCTCGAATTCGAACGAGCCGGTGACGATGTTGCCGTCGCGGACGTATTTGTTGACCGTCACACCTGTTCTGGAAACCTTGGACGACACCAGCTTCAGCGCCGACGGCAGGGCAGCTTCGCCGAACAGGCGCTTGCCCTTGCCCAACACCAGCGGGAAGATGAAGATGTTGAGTTCGTCGACCAGGTCGCTGGCGAGGAGGGTCTTGAGGAAATCGGTCGAACCCTGGGTCAGAAGGTCGGGTCCATCCTCTGATTTCAGCTTGCGCACGGCGGAAACGGCGTCCGGGCCGAGCGAATGGCTGTTCTGCCAGCCGAGCTTCAGATCGGGATTGCGGGTCGCGACATATTTGTTGATCCTGTCGAACAGCGGGCCGATGGGATCGTCGGCGTCGACATAGGGCCAGTGCGCGGCAAAGATATCCCAGGTCTTGCGCCCGAGCAGCAGGTCGAAGGGCTTGGCGAACATCTCGCCTACCGCCTCTTCCAGTGTCTTGTCGAAATAGGGGGCGACCCAGCCGCCATATTTGAAGCCGCCGATCGGGTCCTCGTCCGGTCCGCCCGGCGCCTGCATGACGCCGTCGAGGCTCATGAATGCACCCACCACGATCTTTCTCATGTCGTTCTCCTTCATCGTCGCCGCCATGATCACATAAGCAAGACGTTCGGCGTGAGCCTGTTCCGACAGCAGGCGAAAAATTCCGTCGGCTACCTGCCATGGCGCGGAGGGTTCGCACTGCCTCGCCGTCAGCCTGGATTTCGACATGTGATTATTTGTTGCATTTGATGTTGCATTTTGTTGCGATGGCGATATGGTTATGACCATCACCTTTGGGAGGTCTCATCACCATGGCGCAGGAATTCCCGACGCAGGCTCGCGTCGTCATCGTCGGCGGCGGCATCATCGGCTGCTCGGTCGCCTATCACCTGACAAAGCTCGGCTGGACCGATGTCGTGCTGCTCGAGCAGGGCCAGCTCAGCGGCGGCACCACCTGGCATGCCGCCGGCCTCGTCGGGCAGCTGCGCAGCCACGCCAACATGACGAGCCTGATCAAATATTCGACCCAGCTCTACAGCGAACTCGAGGTCGAGACGGGCCTCGCCACCGGCTGGAAGAACTGCGGCTCGCTGTCGGTCGCCCGCAGCGCCGACCGCATGACGGTGCTGAAGCGCACCGCGGCGTCCGCCCGCGCCCAGGGCGTCGACATCGAGGTGATCTCGGCCAGGGAAGCGCAGGAGAAGTGGCCGGTCATGGCGATCGACGATCTCGTCGGCGCGGTCTGGCTGCCGGGCGACGGCAAGGCCAACCCGACCGACCTCACCCAATCGCTGGCCAAGGGCGCGCGCAATCGCGGTGCACGGGTCATCGAGCGCGTCCGCGTCACCGGCATCAAGACCAAGGACGGCCGGACGACGGGCGTTTCCACCGACAAGGGCGAAATCGCCGCCGAGATCGTGGTCAACTGTGCCGGACAGTGGGCGCGCAAGGTCGGCGCGATGTGCGGGGTGACGGTGCCGCTGCATTCGGCCGAGCACATGTACATCGTCACCGGCAAGATCGAGGGCGTGCACCCCGACCTGCCGGTGCTGCGCGATCCCGACGGCTACATCTACTTCAAGGAAGAGGTCGGCGGCCTGGTCATGGGCGGCTTCGAGCCCGAGGCCAAGCCGTGGGGCATGAACGGCATCCCCGACGATTTCGAATTCGCGCTCCTGCCCGACGACTGGGATCAGTTCGAGATCCTGATGCAGAACGCGTTGGTGCGCGTGCCGCAGTTGGAGACCTCCGAGGTCAAGAAATTCTACAACGGCCCCGAAAGCTTTACCGCCGACAACAACTTCATCCTCGGCGAGGCGCCGGAACTCAAGAACTTCTACGTCGGCGCCGGCTTCAACTCGATGGGCATCGCCAGCGCCGGCGGCGCCGGCCGGGCACTGGCCGAGTGGATCGTCAACGGTGCTGCGACCATGGACCTGTGGCCGGTCGACATCAGGCGTTTTGCCGGCTTCAACAACAATCCGCGCTGGCTGCACGACCGCGTTAAGGAAACGCTCGGCCTGCACTACGCCATGCCGTGGCCGAACCGCGAGCTCGACACCGCCCGCCCCTTCCGCCGCTCGGCGCTCTATGACCGGCTGGCCGCCAAGGGCGCCTGCTTCGGCTCCAAGATGGGCTGGGAGCGCGCCAACTGGTTTGCGGCGCCGGGCGAGAAGCCGGAGACCGAATATTCCTTCGGCCGCCAGAACTGGCATGGCGCGGTGCAGCGCGAGATGAAGGCAACCCGCGAGGCCGCCGGCATCTTCGACCAGACCTCGTTCGCCAAGATCATGGTGCAGGGCCGCGACGCGGCCTCCGTGCTCAATCGCATCTGCGCCGCCGACATCGACGTCGAGGTCGGCCGCTCCATCTATACCGGCCTGCTCAACGAGCGTGGCGGCTACGAGAGCGATCTGACCGTGATGCGCCTCGGCCGCGACAAATTCCTGATCGTCACCGGTTCGGCCCAGGCCGTGCACGACGCCGACTGGATTTCGAAAAACATCCCTGACGACTCGCATGTCACGCTGACCGACGTCACCTCGTCCTACTCGGTGCTGGCGCTGATGGGGCCGCGCTCGCGCGACATCCTGGCCAAGCTCACCTCGGCCGACCTGTCCAACGCCGGCTTCCCCTTCGCCACCATCCGCGAAATCGACATCGGTTATGCCACCGCCTACGCCAACCGCATGACCTATGTCGGCGAGCTCGGCTGGGAGTTGATCGTGCCGACCGAGTTTGCCGCTAGCGTCTATGAGGCTCTGCACGAGGCGGGTCGCGAGCACGGGCTGACCGATTGCGGCTACTACGCGCTCGAGGCGCTGCGCATCGAAAAGGGTTTTAGGGCCTGGAGCCGGGAACTCACCCCCGACATCAACCCTTATGAAGCCGGCCTCGCCTTCGCGGTATCCATGGACAAGCCTGGCGGCTTTATCGGCAAGGAGGCGCTGGCCGCCGCCAAGGCCACGGGCAAGCTCACCCGCCGCATCGTGCAGTTCACGCTCGACGACGCGGCCCCTATGCTCTGGGGCGGCGAGCTGATCCTGCGGAATGGCAAGCCCGTCGGCGAGGTGCGCTCGGCATCCTACGGCCATACGCTCGGCCGCTCGGTGGCGCTCGGCCTGCTGCACAACGAGGCAGGCGTCGACAAGGACTTCATCGAAAGCGGCCGCTTCGAGATCGACCTTGCCGGCGAATGCCACACGGCGACCGCGCACCTAAAGGCGCCCTACGATCCCAAGTCGGAGCGCGTGAAGGCCTGAAACGGCCAATCGGAACCCTCCCCCGAGCTGCCCCTCCCTCGCAGGAGGGGGGCGTTTTTAGATGCGGGAGTCGGCGACCGTGCCGCGGATAGGGCCAGGCATGGCGCCGGCTGCGTTGCAGGTCAGGCCGGTGACGAAGGCGCGGCCAGTACCTTGGCTATGAAGTCGGCGCCGAGCTCCGCGCCTTGCGCCGTGATGGTGTGCCCGACGCCCGGCAGAATGACGCCTTGTGCTTCGAGCCCATGTTCGCGCAACGTTGCCGCAGCTTCGGTCGAGCTTGCCGCGGGGATCACCGCATCGGCCGCGCCATGCACCAGGAGCGCGCGCGTCGAGCCGGTTGGTGCCAACGGACGCGGCGACGCGAGCTTGCCTGAATAGGCTACGAGCGCGGCAACCGGCCAACGCCCCGAAGCCACTGCATCGAGTGCCATGATGGAGCCTTGCGAGAAGCCGACGAGGGCGACGCGATCGAGCCGTTGCGACAGTCCGTGCTGGTCGATGATGTTGGCGAGGACATCGTCGAAGGCCGGCCTTGCGGCAGCGATGCGCTGCGGTCGGTTGGCCTCCGTCACGCCGGCGACGCTGAACCATTGCCGGCCCTGGCCGCCGCCGTCGAAGGCGGACGGGCCGTCCGGCGCCGCAAAGTCCGCGAGCAGGACGTGCTGCCAGCTCTGGGCAAGGGGCATGAGGTCGGCGCCGCGGCTGCCGACGCCGTGCAGGAAGATGACGAGACTGTTGGCGGGCGACGAGGTCATGGGAGGTTTCCTGCTGCTTTCGGCTTCGTAGGTCAAAGGCTCAGATCGGCCAGGTCGGGCCCGTCCGGAACGATGCCGTTCGGGTTGAGCGACTTGATGGAATAGTAGCCTGTCTTGATGTGGCCGATATTGACCGTGGAGCGGACGCCGGAAATGGCGAGCACGCGCTTGGTGTAGGCCGTCAGGTTTCGATATTCGGAGAGGCGGCGAAGGTTGCACTTGAACAGGCCGTGATAGGCGGCGTCGAAGCGGACCAGCGTTACGAAGAGGCGGATGTCGGCCTCCGTGAATCGTGCGCCGAACAGGAAGGGGCCGTTGGCCAGCCGCGCCTCCAGCTCGTCCAGCATGGCAAACACGCCGCGATAGCCCTCCTGATAGGCCAGTTGCGTGGTGGCGAAGCCTGCCCGGTAAACGCCGTTGTTGAGGGCCGGATAGATGCGCTCGTTAAGCGCGTCGATGTCGTCGCGCAAGGGGGCGGGGTAGAGGTCGACACTCTCGTCGGCCAGCGCTCCGAACCCGGAATTGAACATGCGGACGATGTCTGCGGACTCGTTGTTGACGATCGTCCCCAGCCTCTTGTCCCACAGGACGGGCACTGTCGCACGGCCGGTGAAATCGTCGTCGGCCAGGCTGTAGAGTTCGTGCAGGTAGGTGGCGCCGTTGAGGTCATCTCGGTCGGCCCCGGGATGGTCGCCGAAACGCCAGCCCTGGTCGGTCAATGCCGGCTCCACCACGGACACCGAAACGATGCCTTCGAGTTTCTTGAGCTTGCGGGCGATCAGTGTGCGCGAAGCCCATGGGCAGATCAATGCGACGTAGAGGTGGTAACGTCCCGGCTCGGCGGCAAAGCCGGCCGCGCCGGTCTGGCCGGCGCTTCCGTCGGGTGTGATCCAGTTGCGGAAGCTCGAAGCTTGGCGGACGAAACCGCCCTTGGCGTCCTTTGCCTGGACCGGTTGCCAGTCTTCGGTCCACTTGCCGTTCACGAGCATCATGCGTCTCCGTTCGCGAATTGGTCGGCCGGCGGCACCTGACTGCAGGGGCCGCCGCCCAGGGTTAGATCAGGTGCGCGCCTTCTGCAGCGCGTAGGCGCCGTTGCCGAGCAGCGCCAGCGAAGCGAGCGCGACGGCCCAGAACGCCGGGAATTCCCAGCCGCCATTGGGATTGCTGAAGAAGAAGCCGGCCGCGCCGTGCGGGGCATAGATCGATCCGAGCAGGATCGGGATCAGCGCGACCGAGACCCAGCGGGTCCAGACGCCGGCGATGAGGGCAAGGCCGCCGAGCAGCTCGGCCGCAATGACCAGATAGGCAAGCGGGCCGGGAAAGCCGATGCTTTCGAAGAAGCCGGCGGTGCCCGCCGGGGTGAAGACGAAGATCTTCAGGCCGGCATGGGCCAGGAACAGGATGCCCATGCTGACGCGCAGCAGGAGGGCGGCAAGGTTGGCGTTATTGGTCATGGTTCGTGTCCTCTATGTTGGTTGATTGAGATGTCAGGCCGCGGTCTGCCAGGCAGGCGCGATATCGGTGCCGAGGCCGCGCATGTAGCCGAGCACGATGTTGAGGCCTGCGACCGGCTCGATGTAACGGGCGACGCCGAGGCCGCCGACCTGAAGGGGGATGAAACCGGACTTGGCGACCAGTGCCTCGACCGCCTCGGTCGCGTCCTTGTCGTCGCCGGCGATGAACACCGTGGCGGGCCTGCCGCCGATGTTGCCGCCCGACTGGAGCACCGAGGCGAATATCGTGTTGAACGCCTTCACCACCTTGGCCCTGGGGGCGAGCTTCTGGATCTCCTCGCCGGCGCTGGTGGAATGGCCGATGGTCAGGCCGGCATAGTCGGCGGTCAGGGGATTGGTGATGTCGATGACGATCTTGCCGTCGAGGCCGCCGGCCGCGGCAATCGTTTCGCCGGCCGCGTCGAACGGAATGGCGAGGACGACGATGTCGGCGCTGCCGACCGCGGAGGGGATGTCGGTGCCCGTCACGTTGACGCCAGCCGAACGGGCGGTTTCTTCAGCCTTGGAAGCGTCGCGCGAACCAAGCGCGACCGAGTAGCCCGCCTTGGAAAATACGCCGGCGAGGCCCTTGGCCATGTTGCCGGTTCCGATGATCGCAATGGTCATGATCCTGTCTCCTGGTGCAACGCGCTGGTCAGCGCCGATGGCAAGGAGATAGAGGATTTCCTGCGCGGACATTATCCGCGCAATGAGCATTTCATTGCTTCCAAAATGGAAAGAAAGCTACCAGCCCTGGTCCCACTCGGGGACGCCGCGGAACTGCTCCACCAGGAAGTCGACGAAGACCCTGACCTTAATGGCGAGATGGCGTCCGGGCGGGTAAAGCGCGTAGATGGTGAGCGGCGATGGCTCGAAGCTGGCGAGCAGCGGCACCAGCAGCCGGTCGCGCAGGCGTGGACCGGCCATGAAACTGGGGGCCCTGGCTATGCCGAGCCCGGCCTCGGCCGCCGAAAGCGCCACATCGGCGTTGGAAAAGTGCAGCCTGCCGGACACCCCTACCGAGGTATCGCTGCCGTCCGGGTTGCGAAAGGCCCAGCTGCCCGGCTCGCGGAAATTGGTGTCGATGATGCACTCGTGCGGCGCGAGTCCTTCGGGGTCGGCCGGCGCTCCGTGCTGCGCCAGATAGTCTTGCGATGCGCACAACACGATGCGCGCCTCGCAGAGGCGGCGGGCGACCAGGCTGGTATCGGCGGGGTTGCCGATGCGGATGGCGACGTCGAACCCCTCGTCCACCACGTTGACCACCCGGTCGGAAAAGCTGACGTCGAGTTCGATCTGCGGAAACTGCCGGGCGAATGCGACGAAGAGCGGCGCCAACTGGCGCGCGCCGAAGGACACAGGCGCGGTGACCCTGAGGCGGCCACGCGGCGTGCCGGAAACGTTGCGGACCGCATCGTCCAGGGTATCGAACTCGGAGAGCAGAACCCGCACGCGCTCGAAATATGCCTGCCCGGCCTCTGTCGCCGCGAGCGCCCTGGTGGTGCGGTTGAGCAGGCGGACGCCGAGATCGGCTTCGAGCCGGGACACCAGCTTTGAGGCCTGTCCGGCGCTGGTGCGCAGCCGTGAGGCGGCCCGGGCAAAACTGCCCGTCTCCATAACCGCCACAAACATCCTGTCGCATTCGAGCCTGTCCATGCGCAACTTTCTAGCGGCAGACGGCTCGCTATCCAAGCTGGCAGACAGACTGCCCCTCCCTTTCGGGAGGGGACTGTTTCTAGCCCGGCGCGAGCTTGAGCATGGCGATGCCGGCGAGCACGGCGGCGATGCCGCCGAGCCGCAGCGGCGTCAGTTGCTCGCCGAACAGCACCGCGCCCATGATGACGGTGCCGGCGGCGCCTATGCCGGTCCAGACTGCATAGGCGGTACCGACTGGCAGCGCCTCAAGCACCTTGCCGAGCAGGTAGACGAAGGCCGCCAGCAGCAGCACCGAGATGACCGACCAGCCGGGCCGGGTGTAGCCTTCGGCATATTTCATCGACACCGCCCAGCCGACGTCGAGAACCCCGGCGATCACGAGCAGGCTCCAGGCAAGGCCCCTGGCTCATGGTCAGGCCGCTAGCTTCATGCCTTCAGCCTGCATCGCCGCGCGCACCTTGGGCCGCGCACCGACGCGTTCCATGTAGGCGCGAAGGCGCGGGAAGGCGGAGAGATCGACCTTGGCGTAGCCGGACCAGCCGACGATGGTGAAGAGATAGGCGTCGGCGACGGTGAAGGTCGCGCCCATCAGCCAGGGGCCGCTGCCCTCCAGATGCCTTTCGACATGGTCGAGACGCTCGGCGATCTTACCGCGCGCCACCTCCTGCGCCTGGGTGCCGTATTCGGGATGGAACAGCCACGGGCTGTACATCTTGTGCAGTTCGGTGGCGACGAAGTTGAGCCAGGACTGCAGCTGGTAGCGTTCGCGCGTGTCGGCCGCAGGTGCCAGTTTCGCCTCCGGCTTGAGGTCGGCGAGATACTGCACGATCGCAGCCCCTTCGGTCAGCAGCGTGCCATCGTCGAGTTCGAGCACCGGCACGTAGCCGTTCGGATTGACCTTGGTGAAGTCGCGGCCAGCGCCGGTGACATGCGGCTGCTTGAAGATGTCGACGCGCTCGATGTCGAGCGCAATGCCGGCCTCGAGCGCCACGATATGGGGCGAGAGCGAGCAGGTGCCGGTGGCGTAGTAGAGTTTCATGATCTGTCCTTTCGGGTTGATGACCGTGTGGTCGTTGTGTCCGAGGACAAAGCTAGATGTTGCGCGATCGCAATGCTCGTTGGGTGTTTGCCAGTGACGCTTGCATGGCTGCAAGCCTCCGTCATGCTACAAGGCACGCATGGAAGACTGGAACGAACTCAGGCTGGTGCTCGCCGTGGCCCGCGCCGGCAGCCTGACAGCGGCGGCCGGCCTGCTCGGCATCGACCATTCGACGGTGTTTCGCCGGCTCAATGCGTTCGAGCAACGGCTGGCGGTGCGCCTGTTCGAGCGCCTGCCCGGCGGCGTCTACCAGCTGACCTCTCCCGGCGAGCGCATGGCGGCGGCGGCCGAGCGCATGGAGGACGAGGCGCTGGCGCTGGCCCGCGACATCGCCGGCGCCGACGGCCGGCTCTCGGGGCGGCTGCGCGTCACCTCTTCGGAAACGCTCGCCTATTCCAGGCTGACGAAACATCTGGCCGAGTTCCGCACCGTCCATCCCGGCATCGTCGTCGAACTCGCCATCGAGAACCGGGTTTTGTCGCTGTCGCGCCGTGAGGCGGACGTCGCGCTGCGGCCGATTCGGCCGAAGGAAGGCGATCTCTGGGGGCGCAAGCTGGCCGGCGTCGCCTGGACGTTCTTCGCGGCAAAGGCCTATCTCGATGCGCATGGCGGCCCGATCCCGGCAGCCAGTGCGCTGGGCGCACGTTCGCTGGTCGGCTGGGAAGAAACCGCAGGCGGCATCATGGCCGCCGACTGGCTGGAGCGGAACGTCTCGCCCGAGAACTTCGTCTACCGCACCAACAGCCTGGTCAACCAGTCGGTGGCGGCGTGCGCCGGCATCGGGCTGGCGCTCCTGCCCTGCTATCTCGGCGACAACGAGCCGGGCCTCGTGCGTGCGTTGTCCGAGCCCATCGCGGAACTGGCCGGCGAGCTGTGGATCGTCACCCACCAGGACCTGAAAGGCACGGCCCGGGTCCGCGCGTTCTTCGACGTCGTCGGCGAAGGGCTGGCGCGCGAGCGCGACCTGTTCGAAGGCCGCGCCGGCTAGTTCACCCGATCAGTGCCGCAGGCCCGGCGCTTCCTGGCCGGTGCGCTCGACATATTCGACATAGCCGCCGCCATAGGTGTGGATGCCATCGGGCGTCAGTTCCAGCACGCGGTTGGAGAGGGCCGCGAGGAAATGGCGGTCGTGCGAGACGAACAGCATGGTGCCCTCGTATTGGGAGAGCGCCTCGATCAGCATTTCCTTGGTGGCGATGTCCAGGTGGTTGGTCGGCTCGTCGAGCACCAAAAGGTTCGGCGGATCGAACAGCATGATCGCCATCACCAGGCGAGCCTTCTCGCCGCCCGAGAGCACGCGGCACTTCTTCTCGATTTCGTCGCCGGAGAAGCCGAAGCAGCCGGCCAGCGCGCGCAGCGGCGCCTGTCCTGCCTGCGGGAAGGAATGCTCCAGCTGCTCGAACACGGTGAGGTCGCCGTCGAGCAGGTCCATGGCGTGCTGGGCGAAATAGCCCATCTTGACGCTCGGCCCGCGCGCCACCGTGCCCTGGTCGGGCTCGGAAGCACCGGCGACCAGCTTGAGCAGCGTCGACTTGCCGGCGCCGTTGACGCCCATGATGCACCAGCGCTCGCGGCGGCGGACCTGGAAGTCGAGGCCCTCGTAGATGGTCTTGCTGCCGTAGCTCTTGTGCACGTTCTTGATCGTGACCACGTCCTCGCCAGAGCGCGGCGCCTGCTGGAACTCGAAGGCCACCGTCTGGCGACGCTTGGGCGGCTCGACGCGATCGATCTTGTCGAGCTTCTTGACCCGGCTCTGCACCTGGGCGGCATGCGAGGCGCGCGCCTTGAAGCGCTCGATGAACTTGATCTCCTTGGCCAGCATCGCCTGCTGGCGCTCGAACTGCGCCTGCTGCTGCTTGTCGGCCAGCTGGCGCTGCTGCTCGTAGAACTCGTAATCGCCGGAATAGGTGGTCAGCGAGCCGCCGTCGATCTCGATGATCTTGTTGACGATGCGGTTCATGAAGGCGCGGTCGTGCGAGGTCATGAGCAGCGCGCCGTCATAGCCCTTGAGGAAGTCCTCGAGCCAGATCAGGCTTTCGATGTCGAGATGGTTCGATGGTTCGTCGAGCAGCATCACGTCGGGACGCATCAAAAGGATGCGGGCGAGCGCCACGCGCATCTTCCAGCCGCCGGACAGCTTGCCGACGTCGCCATCCATCATTTCCTGGGTGAAGCTCAGGCCGTCGAGCACCTCGCGGGCGCGGCCGTCGAGCGAATAGCCGTCGAGCTCCTCGTAGCGCGCCTGCACCTCGCCATAGCGTTCGATGATGGCGTCCATCTCGTCGGCACGATCGGGGTCGACCATCGCCGCTTCCAGTTCGCGCAGCTCGGCGGCGACCTCGCTGACCGGGCCGGCCCCTTCCATCACCTCGGCGACGGCGCTGCGGCCGGACATCTCGCCGACATCCTGGTTGAAATAGCCGATGGTGATGCCGCGCTCGCTCGACACCTGGCCCTCGTCGGGCAGTTCCGCACCGGTGATCATGCGGAACAGCGTCGTCTTGCCGGCGCCGTTGGGGCCGACGAGGCCGATCTTCTCCTGCTTCTGCAGGGTGGCCGAAGCCTCGACGAAGAGCAGCCGGTGGCTGTTCTGCTTGCTGATGTTCTCGATACGGATCATGGAAACCAGGGTCAGGAAGGGGAGGAGTTGCGGCGGCTTATGGCACGCGCGCGCGCCGAGTGCGAGTGCTCTCTTGCGGGCATGGCAGCGCATGGGCAAGCGAGCCCCGTGGACCGGCTTGCCCGCCGGCAGCCGAAGCCAATAGTCTGCCCCGGCGAAAACCGAGATGCACACGCAAGGGAGAGGCAGCAATGTTGTACGCAATCCTGGCTTATCACGCCGAGGGCGTGGTCGAATCCTGGACCGAGGAGGAGGATGCGGCCCTGATGAAGGACCTGCTCGAGGTCAACGACCGCCTCGTCCGCGAGAAGCATCTTGGTCCGGCGGCCCGCCTCGGACCGACTGACAGCGCGGTCACCCTGAGGGGAAAAGGGCTCGGTCTCGTCACCGACGGTCCCTTTGCCGAGACCAAGGAGCAGTTGCTCGGCTTCTACGTCGTGGACTACCCGACGATGGACGCGGCCGTCGCCGCGGCGCGCGAACTGCGCTCCGCCAACCCGACAGCCGTGTACGAGATCCGGCCGATCCTGCTCTATGTCCCGGGCGCCCCTGTGGCAGGCCGGGAGGAGCGATAGGGGCATATCTGCCGGAGGCGTTGGGCAGCTGGCGAGGCATTGTGCCGTCCGATTGCCTGCGCTAGCCTCGGCCGACAGTCGATCCCACGCCGTCCATCGCCATGGAAATTCTCTACGCGTTCGGGTTCCTACTCCTTTTCAGCGCGGCCGCCATCGGCGGGGTGGCGCTGCGAGCCCGCCTTCATGAGGACCACCTGTCGCAGGCCAACATGGATGCCTTGCGGCTGGTGACGGGGCTGCTCGTCACCTTTGCGGCGCTGGTCCTGAGCCTGCAGCTGTCCACGGCGAAGCAGGCCTTCGACGCGGCCAACAAGGACCGTTCCCTCTATGCGGCGCGGCTGGCCCGCCTCGACCAGTGCCTGCGCAACCTCGGCAGCGAGACGGAGCCGGCAAGGCGCATCCTTCGCCAATACACCGCAGCCGTCATAGCCAGCACCTGGACGACGGAGAAAGCGCCCGTCGTCGAAGGCATGCCGGATGTCCGCAGCATGGCGGCAAGCGGTGAAGATCCGGGCCTGAATGCCCTCATGAACGAGGTCGGATTGATCGTCGACGCCCTGGCGCCTGCCGATGCGGTTCGCGCCAACAGGGCCGCCAGATGCCGCGCCGACTACACGATGGTTCAGGAAAGCCGCTGGGCGGTCATCGAAGACGCGACCGGCGTTGCCCGAGGCTCGTTCGTCGGCATCGTCAGCTTCTGGCTGGCGTTGGTGTTCCTGAGCTTCGGGCTTCAGATCCCGCGCCGTGTGCTGGGCGCTGTCGTGCTCTCCATCGGCGTGGTGGTGGTCACCAGCGTCATGTTCGTCATCATCGACCTGCACATTCCCTCCGGGGGAATGTTCGGGATCACCAGTTCGGCGATGCGCGGGGCATTGGCCGACATGGCGCGCTAGGTCGGTCCGTCAAACCGGGCAACATCCATCGCGTGACATCGGGAAACCCCCGTTTATTCGAACCCGCGCGAACCCAAGGTCTGGACGCTCGATTCCTCGCGCTGAGCGCGCCAGTACGATGGCGGGACGCCCAGTTGGCGCTTGAAGGCGCGCGTGAACGCCGACTCCGACCCATAGCCGGAATCGAAGGCGATTTGCGCCACCGGCTCATGGGTGGCGCGCAGCCGCTCGGCAGCTGACCGCAGCCGCTGTTTCGCCAGGTAGTGCATCGGTGGATCGCCCATCAGGCGCGTGAAACGATCGGCAAAGGCGGATCGCGACAGTCCGACCTCTGCTGCTAGATCCTCGACCGTCCAGGCCTGGCGCTTGCGTGCGTGGAGAAGAGCCAGCGCGCGGCCCACGACCGGGTCGCCCAGTCCGGCGAGCCATGTACCCTGGGAGGGTGGCAAGGAATCCAGGTGCCGCCGGACCGCTTCCACGAACAGGCATTCGGCAAGCCGGGCCAGCATGGCATGAGACCCCGCATGCCAAGACGTCATCTCCTGGGCTGCATAACGCAGCGTGCTTTCGATCCAGTCGACGGCGGCGCCCTGCTGCACCTCCAGCCGAAGCACATCGGGCAGGATTTCGAGCACGGGATCGCACGGCGCATCGGCACCGAGGAAACCGCACAGGATGTGTGTCCGTTCGCCGCCGCCGCCATGCTCGATCCTGGCCAGTTCGCCGTTCTGCGGTGGCGCGACCAGTGCTGCCGCGTCCACTGCCTCGACCGTGAGGTCGCTGCCGAGCCTGTGGGCATTGTTGGAAGGGAAGAGCACGATCTCGCCGGCCTTGATGCGGAAGGGATCCCGCTGGTCCACCTTCAGCAACAGGTTGCCCTGGGTGACGTAGTGATAGGCGATCACATGCGCGGGCAGCGGCGCCATCAGCAGGCCGACATCGTCCGGTCCGATCGGGGTGGCGGTAACGCACCAGGGGGCCGTGAATTCGCAATCCAGAAAGATGCCACTGCTCAGTCGAAGCGTGCGCAACAGATCGAGGACTGCGTTCATTGTCGCACCTCCCGTTCGGGGCGCCGGGCAAGAAATCCGGCGTTGCGGTCATTCACCAGCCGCCCCGGTAGAGAGTATCATGAATCCACCACCCAGCGGCAGAGTGGGCAGTCGTTGCCAACCGGGCCAGGCCCGAGGCGTCCGCCCGGCAGGCACGGCGGTGAAATTGGTCCTTTCGTAGGAGGGTGACATGGAGGTCCAGACCGACAATCTCGTGCAGCAGTTGCGGCGTAGCGGCTTCAAGGGACAGATCATCCACGCCGGCAACGCGAGCTATGACGAGGCCAGGGCCATCTTCAACGCCATGATCGACCGCCGCCCTGCGGTGATCGCGCAATGCCTCGATGTCGAGGACGTGACAAGCGCCGTCCGTTTCGGGCGGGAAGTCGGCTTCGAAATCTCGGTTCGCGGCGGCGGGCATGGGGTGGCCGGCAAGGCCTTGAATGACGGCGGGCTGGTGATTGACCTTCGTCACATGAACCAGGTGGTCGTCGACGCCGAAAAGCGCCTGGCAATCGTTTCGGGCGGCGCGACGATGAGCCATCTCGACCGCGCCACCCAACCGCACGGGTTGGCGACGACCGGCGGGCGCGTCTCGACGACCGGCGTGGGCGGCTTCACGCTCGGCGGCGGCTCGGGCTGGCTCGACCGCAAGTTCGGCCTTGCCTGCGACAATCTCGTTTCGGCCGAGGTCGTCTGCGCGGACGGGAGCGTGCTCCGCGCCAGCGAAACCGAGAACCCCGACCTGTTCTGGGCACTGCACGGCGGCGGCGGCAATTTCGGCGTCGCCACTTCGTTCACCTTCCGGCTGCATCCGCTTTCGGTGGTGACGGCGGCCTTGCTGTTCTGGCCGCCTGCGGCCGGACCGGACATCCTGCGGCACTACCGCGACTTCATGGATGCCGCACCCGACGAAGTCAGCGGCGGCTTCCTCTATGTCACCGCGCCGAACGAAGAGTTCGTGCCGCAACACCTTGTGGGCAAGCTCAGCTGCCTCGCGGTGCTCATCTATGCGGGGCCGGAGGACGAGGCGCGCAGGGTTCTCGCGCCCGTTCTGGCACTCAAGCCTGCAGGCACGATGGTCGCCGAAATGCCCTATGCCGATCTCCAGTGCCTGATCGACGACCCGCCTGGCTATCGCAACTATTGGTCCGCCGAGCATCTCGGACAATTGCCCGACGCAGCCATCGACCTGTTCTGCGCCCGCGCCGGCGATATGATCGTCCCCTCGCCTTCGCAGCACGTGCTCTTCCCGCAAGGCGGAGCGGCCGGGCGCAATGGCGATCGCTATCCCGTTCCGTGGCGGCGCGCGGCCTGGACCGTGCATCCTTTCGGCCTGTGGTCGGCCCCCGAAGACGATGAACGCGGGAAACGCTGGACCCGAGACATCAGGGCCGATCTGCAGCCCTGGGCCATGGGCGCCGTCTACCTCAATTTCATCGGCGACGAGGGTGAGGACAGGGTGCTGGCCGGGTTCGGGCGCGAGAATTACGCGAGGCTGGTCGCCGTCAAATCTCGCTATGATCCCGACAATGTCTTCCGGTCGAACCACAATATCCGGCCGGAGTAGAGCCAGTATTGGTCTGGGCCACGCCTGCCGGTTCGACATGACGGGCATCCGGTCGTCGTGATCCCGATCGGTTTCGACCGGGAGCTGCTGATCGGCCCCAGCTCGTCGGGCGCAGGCATTTCGACCTGCGGTTGCCGGCTGTTGCAAAGGCCCTGGTTCGCCTGACCGATGGCTTTGTCAGGCCACCAGGGTTCTGACCGAGGCGGGATGCCTTGACCTACGCGATGCTCTCGCCGCCGTCGATCACCAGCGCCTGGCCGGTCATGAACGACGAGCGGTCGGAGACCAGGAACAGGATCGCCTCGGCGATCTCCTCCGCCGTTGCCCAGCGCTGCATCGGGATCTTGGTCCGCACATAATCTTCGATCGCCTGGCGTCCGCCCATCTGGGCGATGAAGGGATCGTTGAAGGGGGTGTCGACCCAGCCCGGGCACAGCGCGTTCACCCGCACGTTGTATTTGGCGTAGTCGATCGACATCTGCCGCGTCATAGCCACCACCGCATGCTTGGACGTGGCATAGGCGATCATCTCGTGGTCGTAGAAGACGCCGGAATTCGATGCCGTGTTGACGATCACCCCGCCGCCCTGCGCGATCATCGCCGGCATGGCGAGCTTCGATGCCAGGAAATGGGCGCGGACGTTGATGCGCCAGGAAGCGTCCATGCCTTCGCTGCCGACCTCCGTCAGCGGGCCGCCGACCTGGATGCCGGCGTGGTTGTGCAGGATGTCGATACGGCCATGGCGTTCGAGTGTGGTGCCGATCATGCGCTCGATCTGGCCGTCGTCGGATACGTCGGTGCAGATCGCCTCGGCGCGTCCCCCGCCAGCGCGGATTGCCTCCGCTGCTGCCTCGCCGGATGCCCTATCGCGGTCGGCGATGACTACCACCGCGCCCTCCCTCCCCATCATCAGCGCGCCGGCCCGGCCGATGCCGGAACCCGCGCCCGTGACGACGGCAATACGATCCTTGAGCAGCATGATGGGCCTTTCAGTGGGAGGGTTTGCGCTTGCGCAGCAGGAGCTGCGCCGCCGCCACGATCAGCACTGAGGCGCAGAGCACGATGGTGGCGATGGCGTTGATTTCGGGGGTCACGCCGCGACGGATGGAGGCAAAAACGTAGATGGGCAGCGTCGTCTGGGCGCCCGCGACGAAGAAGGCGATGATGAAATCGTCGAAGGAGAAGGTGAAGGCGAGCAGGAAGCCGGCCAGGATCGCGGGCATGATCTGCGGCAGGACGATCGACCGGAAGGTGGTCAGCGGCGTGGCGTAGAGGTCGCTCGACGCTTCCACCAGGTTGCGGTCGAGGCTGCCCAGGCGGGTACGCACGATCATCGTCACCAGCGCCATCGAGAACAGGCCGTGCGCGGCGATGATCGAACCGTAGCCTAGCGCGAGGCGTGGCGGCTCGCTTCCGGGCCAGACCGAGGCGAGGAACGGATTGACCACTGCAAACAATTGCACCAGCGCGACGAGCGTGGAAATGCCGATGACGACGCCCGGCACCACGATGGCGGCGCCTAAGAGCACGTCGAATACGGTGCGCGTCCTGATGCCGACGCGGGCAAGACCGAGCGCGGCGGCAGTGCCGAACACCGCCGCGAGCGAGGCGCTGGTGGTGGCAATGAACAGGCTGTTCCTGAGCGCTTCCATCAGGAACGGGTTGGCAAGGGCCTTGCCGTACCACTGGGTCGAAAGCCCGGTGAGTTCGCTCGCATGCCGGCCCGCGTTGAAGGAAAACAGCACGACCAGCGCGATCGGCAGATACAGGAAGGCGAAGACCGCGACGATGAAGGCACGCATCAGATAAGGTCCACCTGGCGGGCGCCCGAGTAGCGGGCCGAAACGCGGTTTGCGATGACCAGGACGATCACCGAGACAAGCACCAGGGTTACCGCGATGGCCGAGCCGAACGGCCAGTTGCGCGACTGCAGGAACAGGTCCACCAGCGCATTGCCGATGAAGAAGACCTTGCCGCCGCCCAGCAGCGTCGGGATGAGATATTCGCCGAGAAGCAGGATCATGACGAGCGAGAAGCCGGTCATCACGCCCGGCAGCGAGAGCCTGAGCGTGACCCCGAAGAAGGTCGACAAAGGGGTGGCGCCGAGGTCGGCCGAAGCCTCCAGCAGCCTTCGGTCGAGCCGTTCGAGGCTGACATAGATCGGCAGGATCATCAGCGGCAGGTAGCCGTAGACGATGCCGAGCAGCACGGCGCCCGGCGTGTTGATGAGCCGTAGGTCCTCGATGCCGACATAGGAGAGCAGCGCCGGAATGCCACGGCCGCCCAGCAGATACATCCAGGCATAGGTGCGGATCAGGAGGCTCGTCCAGAACGGGATGACGATCAGCGCAAGCAGGACGAGGCGCCAGCGTTCCGGCACTCGCAAGGCAATGTAGTAGGCCACCGGATAGGCGACGAGCAGGCAGGCGAAGGCCCCGACCGGGGCGAGGATCAGCGTGTTCCAGAAGGCGGTGGCACGAGCCGGCAGGTTTGCGTATTGCGCCAAGGTCAGGGCGGCCTGGTAGCCGCCTTCCGGCGCCCTTTCGCCGACGCTGAAGACGACGATGGCGACGAAGGGCAGCACAAGGAACACGACCAGCCACGCCGTGGCCGGCGCGAGCAGCAGGGCGGTCAGCAATTTATGGCGAAAGGCGCTCGGCTGCATCCGGACGGCTCCAGGGTCCGACGGCGCGCACTCGGGCGCGGCCGTCGGCGGAGTTGGTTTTTTCGATCTCGCCGGCTCAGGCCGACTTGAAACGGGCCATCAGTTCGGCCCGCGCCGGGTCGGTCAGCGTCGCCGCGGCACCGAACTCGAGCGGCGTCAGCAGATCGGCCGCCGGATAGAGGATCGGGTTGTCCAACACTTCCTTGGGAAGCAGCGCGTTGACGCGGGCGTCGGTGGACGGCGCGCCATTGGCGAGATGCTCCTTGACCGCGACCTGCGGGTTCATCAGGTGGTTGAGCAGCGCGTAGCCGGCGGGCTTGTTCGGAGCATCCTTGGGAATGGCGTAGAAGTCGGTCCAGATCTCGCCGCCTTCCTTGCCGAGCACATAGGCGATTTCGGGGATGTCGCGGTTGAGCTGGGCACCGTCATTGGTCCAGCACATGGTCATCCAGGCGTCGTTCGCGCGCATAGGCGGCTGGTAGTCGCTGGAGACCGCGAAAAGATGCGGCTTGACCTTGATGAGCAGCTCCTCTGCCTTGGCGAGTTCGTCCGGCTTCAGCGAGTTGAACGAGAAGCCGAAATATTTGAGCGCATTGCCGATGGTGGTGAGCTGGTAGTCGTGCACCATCGTGCGGCCTTCGCCTTCGGCCATGGCCGTGTCCCAGAATTCCTTCCAGGTAGTTATCGGCTTCGTCAGCTTCTTGGTGTTCACGGCGAATCCGGTGGTGCCCCAGTTCTTCGGCACCGCATAGACGACGCCGTCGATCGCGCCTTCGGCGGTGAAGCGTGTATCCTCCGACTTGGCGTCGAAATTGGTGAGCTTGGCCATGTCGAGCGGATCGATGAGGTCGAGCTTCTTGTAGGTCGAGATCGTGTAGTTGGTCGGCACGAACAGGCTCCAGCCCGAGCCGCCGGCCTGCAGCTTGGCGAGCATCTCCTCGTTCGAGCCGAACACGTTGACCTCGACGGCGACGCCCGTCTCCTTGGTGAAGTTCTCGAAGGTCGCGGGGTCGTGGTAGTTGGGCCAGGTGGCGATGGACATGCGGTCGCCGAGGTTTTCGGCGGCGCGCGCCGGCGTCGGCGACAGGCCGAGCTCACGGCCGAGAACGGCGGTGGCGATGCCGAGCCCGGTCAGGCCCAGGAAGTCGCGCCGGCCGATCGAGCCGCGCTTCAGGCGCATGAGCTGATGGACAAATTCCTCCGTTGTGACGGGCTGGCCGTCACGATACGATTTCGACATTTTTCGTTTCCCTCTGTTTTGGCCCGTTGTCTCTTGCGCCCGCGAACGCCAGCGGCGCTCCCGGTGCAAAGCCGATGGCGACGGGCTCGCCCGGCTCGAATAGGTCGACCTGCCCGAACTGCTGGTCGGCGGTGGCGAGCAGCGTGCCGATCGCCGGAACCTCGATGGCGTATTCGGCCACGGAACCGAGGAAGATGCGGTTGCGTACGATACCCGTGATCCCGCCCTGTCCCTGCGGCCCGAGGCGCAACGCCTCGGGCCGCAGGCTGATCGAGACGGCTTCGCCGCCCGCGAGTTCGTTGCGGCTGCGCGCGGGGATGACAGATCCGTCGGCAAGCTTGACCTCGAAGAGGTCGCCGGAGCGGCCGGCCACGTTGCCGCTCAGGAGGTTGGTCTTGCCCACGAAGTCGGCGACGAAGAGGTCTGCCGGCTCATGGTAGATTTCGCTCGGCGTGCCGACCTGGACGATGCCGCCGCGGTTCATCACGCAGACGAAATCGCTCATCGAAAGCGCTTCTTCCTGGTCGTGGGTGACCAGCACGAAGGTGATGCCCAGCTCGCGCTGCAGGTTCTGCAGTTCGATCTGCATGTTGGTGCGCAGCTTCTTGTCGAGCGCGGCCAGCGGCTCGTCGAGGAGCAGCACGGCCGGCTTGTTGACCAGTGCCCGCGCCAGCGCCACGCGCTGCTGCTGTCCGCCCGAGAGTTCGTGGATCTTGCGGCGGCCGTAGCCGGCGAGCTGGACCATCGCCAGGGCGTCGCCAGCCCGTCGGCTTATCTCGCGTGCCGACAGGCGCGGCCGCTGCTGGCGCAGGCCGTAGGAGACGTTGTCCTCCACGTCGAGATGCGGAAACAGTGCATATTGCTGGAAGACCATGTTGACCGGGCGCCGATAGGGCGGCGTGCCCGCCATGTCCTGGCCGCGGATGAGGACCTTGCCCTCGCTCGGCTGCTCGAACCCCCCGATCATGCGCAGGCAGGTCGTCTTGCCGCAGCCCGACGGGCCAAGCAGGGCCACGAAGGCTGCCGGCGGGATCGATAGGTCGACGCCGCTGACGGCGGTGACGGCGCCATAGCGCTTGGCGACTCCGCGAAACTCGATGTCGGGAACGGGCGCTGCGGTCAATCGGCTGCCTCCAGGGCGCAAACGGCGTCACTGCCCCGAACGCTAGCAGAAAATCCTGCCTAGTATATACCTCACAGGTGGTATATCGGTGCTATTTATCGAAATGGAGTGGTATCACGTTGAAAGGACGAACCTCCCGTGGCGACGATTTCGGCGACCTGGCGGCGGTGGTCGCCGCGACCCGGGAGGCCAGTGGCGATCGCTTCGGCGAGGCGCTGGTCGCCTGGCTAAGCCGGCATGTGTCCTTCGACCATTGCGTGGTCTTCGGCTATCGCGGGGCAGCGCGCCCGCCGATGCTGTTCGAGACGTTTTCGCCCAGCGAAAGCCACGTCTTCGTCGCCCTCTATCAGGAGGGGCCCTACCTGCTCGATCCGTTCCACCACGCGGCGGTCGAGCGCAAGGAAGGCTTCTGGCGGATGCGGGAACTGGCGCCCGACCGGTTCTATGCGAGCGAATATTTCCGCTCCTACTACAGCCAGACGAAACTCGCCGAGGAGGTGGGCTTCTTCGTGCCGCTGCCCGGCAAGGATGCGGTGGTGCTGTCGCTGATGCGGCTGAAGGCATCGGGACCGTTCGGCACGGCCGACGCGCGCAAGCTGCGCGACATGGCGCCGCTGGTCATCGAACTCTGCCGCCAGCGCTGGCCGGAACTGCCGGAAACGGAACAGCCCGCACCGGCGGAAAAAAACGCGCCGGCGCCTGTCAACGAGTTCGACCGGACGCATATCTGGGAGAGCCTTTCGCTCACCGTGCGCGAGATGCATGTCGTCGACATGGTGCTGCAGGGCCATTCGACCGAATCCATCGCCCGCTCGCTCGGCGTCGCCCCGGGCACCGTCAAGGTCCACCGCCGCAACATCCATCGCAAGCTCGGCATCAACTCGCAGGCCGAGCTGTTCGCGCGCTTCATCCAGATCATCGAGAAGCGTCGCTGAGCGACGGCGGAGACGATGGCTGCCCGCTTGGCCTGTGCTCACCCCGTCGCCATCGACCTGGCGATGTCGAGGAAGACCCGCACCAGCTTGCCACCGCTGCGTTCGCGCAGGCAGATGAGCGCCTCGTCCATCAGCATCTCGGGTGCCGCGATCGGGATCTGCACCAGCCGGGCGTCCTGGCCGAACTCGGCGGCCGAGACGAAACCGACGCCGGCACCGGACGCCACGATCTCGCGCACCGCCTCGCGCCCCTCTGCCTCGATCGCCGGCTTGAACTGGAAGCCTTCCTTGGACGCGAGATCCTCCAGCTTGGCGCGCGTCTTCGAGCCGCGCTCGCGCATGACAAGCGGAAGCAGGGACAGTTCGTGCAGCGACAGCGACTTGGCCCTGGCCATCGGATGATCGGTCGAGACGAAGGCGACGACCGGCGTCGAGTTCAGCTTCACCACCTCGAAGTCGCGGCCGGTGGGGATCTCGCCGAGCACGCCGATGTCGGCCTCGTAGCTGTAGAGACTGGAAATGACCGTCTCGGTGTTGCCGGCGCGGACCGAGACCTGGATGCCCGGATATTTCTGCCGGAACTGGCCGAGGATATGCAGCAGGTGGTGGGCGGCATCCGCCACGATGCGCAGCGTGCCCGAACGCAGGGCGCGCGATTCCGACAAAAGCTCCAGCGCCTGCTGCTCGGTGTCGAACATGCGGCGGGTGATCTCGAGCAGCTTGTTTCCGGCCTCTGTCGGCGTCACCTGCTTCTTGTGGCGGTTGAACAGGAGCACGTCATACTCTTCCTCCAGCTTGCGCACCTGGTCGGAAATCGCCGGCTGGGTGAGGAACAGCATCTCGGCGGCCCGCGAAAAGCCGCCGCACACCGCGACATAGTGAAAAGCCCTGAGCTGTACGTACCGCATGCCTGCTCCCTAGCGTGGATAGGTGATCCCGGGCGAAAAGCCGCTTCGCACCTGTCCTGGATTGCGCCAGCAGGTAGTACCCCCACCCCTAACCCCTCCCCACAAGGGGGAGGGGAATTTCGCTGCCGCCAGCGCCGAACGTCGAGGACATTGGCAACACGGGTGACAGAAGTCCCCCTCCCCCTTGTGGGGAGGGGTTAGGGGTGGGGGTAAACCCCCTGACGTTGCGGCAGAGTATCAATAAACGCTACCGATAGAAATATAGAAACTAACGATTTGATTTATGGCTTGCCATGCCGAGGATGAGGCAGGCGCCACCCTTGCGCGCCGCGCGACGGGAGTCACGGCCAATGCACCTTCTTTATGTCCTTCTGCAGCTGGCCGGCGCCATCATGCTGCTGCTCTGGGCCGTGCGCATGGTGCGCACCGGGGTCGAGCGGGCGCATGGCGCATTGCTGCGCGAGGCGCTGCGCGGCGCAACCAGGGGCCGGATGCGGGCGGCTGCGGCCGGCACCGTGCTCGCCGTCATGCTGCAGAGCGCAACCGCGGTTGCCGTACTCGCCGCAGGTTTCGCGGCGACCGGTGTCATGACCGTCTCGGGCGGGCTCGCCGTCATGCTTGGCGCCGATGTCGGCTCGGCATTTGTGGTGCAGGCGCTGTCCTTCGATCTCAGCTGGCTGGTGCCGCTGCTGCTGTTTGCCGGCGCTACGATGTTCCTCAAGGTAGAAGCGCGCATCGTCAAGCAGACGGGGCGAACGCTGCTCGGCATCGCCTTCATCCTGATCTCGCTGCGCATGGTTGGCGAGGCCACGGCACCCATGCGCCACAGCTCGCTCCTGCCGATGGCGGTCGACTATCTGCGCGGCGATCCGGTGACGGCCTTCGGCGCCGCAGCCCTGTTCACCTGGCTGATCCACTCCAGCGTCGCCTCGGTGCTTTTGTTCATGTCGATGGCGGCCCAGGGCGTGCTGCCGGCCGAGGTCGCGTTGCCGATGATCCTCGGCGTCAATCTCGGCGCCGGGCTTGTCGCCGTCGGGCTGACCCGCGGCCAGGCAATCGAGGCGCGGCGCGTCCCGCTCGGCAACCTGATCTTCCGGGCGACGGCTGCCGTCGTGATCCTGCTCGGCCTGCAGGTCGCAAACTTGCCGATGTCATGGTTCGGCGAGAATGCTGCGCGCCAGGTCGTCAACCTGCACCTCGCCTTCAACCTTGCGCTGCTGGTCGCCTGCCTGCCCTTCACCACGGCGATGGAAAGGCTGGCGCGGCTGATCCTGCCCGATGCACCGGCGGGCGGGGAGGCATTCGACCTGATGTCGCGCCGCAAGAGCGCGCTCGACCGCACCGTCATCAAGATGCCGAGCGTCGCGCTCGCCAGCGCTACCCGCGAGGTGCTGCGCATGGCCGAGACGGTGGAGATCATGCTGCGGCCCGTGATGGAGCTGTTCGAGAGCGGCGACAAGGCGCGCGTGGCGCAGCTGCGCCGGCTCGACGAGGAGGTCAACCGCGCCCACACCGACATCAAGCTCTACATCGCCGAGGTCAATCGCGGCACGATGAGCCAGGACGAGGCGCGACGCGGCATCGAGCTCACCGACCTCGCCATCAATCTCGAACATGCCGGCGACATCATCGCCAAAAACCTCCTGGTGCTGGCCGAGGAGAAGAGCGACAAGAGGCTGAGTTTCTCGCGCGAAGGCTGGTCGGAGCTGACAGCCCTGCACGACCAGGTGCTGGCCAACATGCAGATCGCCATGAACGTGCTTGTTTCAGGTGACCTCGAGGCGGCTCGCCAGCTGGTGGTGGAGAAGGAACGCATGCGCAAGTTGGAGCGTGACAGCCACGAACGCCACCTCAAGCGGCTGCAGTCGGGCACGCCGCAAAGCATCGAGACCAGCGACATCCACCTCGAAGCTGTGCGGGCGCTGAAGGAGTTCAATTCGCTGCTGGTCTCGGTCGCCTATCCGATCCTGACCCAGAGCGGCGACCTGCTCGAAAGCCGGCTTGCCAAGACAGCCTGAGCGGATTCGCGACTGTCATTCGAACATCATCACTCAGACTTATCATTGGATACGAAATAACGATTGTACATATGGATCAGGGGATTCCAAGGTGAGCCATAGGCAATTTCAGGATGACGGCGAGGAGACGAAAATGCTGTCCGAACATAAGCTTGCGGCTCCGGCCCCCTTCCCTGCTCCGGCCCCCTTCCCTGCTCCGGCATTGGGCGAGCCCTACCTGCTCACCCCCGGGCCGCTGACCACCTCCTATGCCGTCAAGCAGGCGATGCTGCGCGATTGGGGCTCATGGGACGGCGACTTCCGGGCGATGACGGCGGAGATGCGCCAGCGCCTGCTCGCCATGCTCGGCGACGCCAACAACGAGTTCGACTGCGTGCCGATGCAGGGCTCGGGCACTTTCGCCGTGGAAGCGATGCTCGGCTCCTTCGTGCCGCGTGACGGCAAGGCGCTGGTGCTGGTCAACGGCGCCTATGGCCAGCGCATCGTCCAGACGCTTGGCTATCTCGGCCGCGACCATGTCGCCATCGACAAGGGCGACTACATGCCGCCGCGCGGCGACGAGGTTGCCAAGGCGCTGGACGCAGACCCTGCCATCACCCACGTCGTCCTGGTCCACTGCGAAACCAGCTCCGGCATCCTCAACCCGGTCGCCGAGATTTCCGAGGTGGTCTACGCCAAGGGTCGCAAGTTCCTGGTCGACTCGATGAGCGCCTTCGGCGCCATCCCGCTCAACGTCAGCGATATCCGCTACGAGGCGATGGTGTCCTCCGCCAACAAGTGCATCGAAGGTGTGCCCGGCTTCGGCTTCATCATCGCCCGCAAGAGCGAGCTCGAAGCCGCCAAGGGCCGCAGCCATTCGCTCAGCCTCGACGTTCACGCCCAGTGGGCGCACATGAACAAGACCGGCCAGTGGCGCTACACGCCGCCGACGCATGTGGTTGCCGCCTTCCTCGAGGCGCTGCGCCAGCATGAGGCAGAAGGCGGCGTCGCCGGCCGAGGCGCTCGCTACATCCGCAATCGCGACGTGATGGTGGCAGGCATGCGCGAACTCGGCTTCGAGACGCTGCTCAAGGACCGCTGGCTGTCGCCGATCATCGTCACCTTCTTCTGCCCGGCCCATCCGGACTTCGCCTTCGACCGCTTCTACGAGCTGATGAAGGAAAAGGGCTTCATCATTTATCCGGGTAAGCTGACGGTGGTGGACAGCTTCCGCGTCGGTTGCATCGGGCGGATGGACGAACACGTCATGCGCAAGGTGGTCGACGCCGCCGGCCAGTCGCTGCGTGAAATGGGCGTCGATACGGCTGCTCCGCCTGCCGCCGCAATCGCCGAGCGCGCCAAGCTCGCCGCCTGACAACAAGAAGATTACAAAGGACCTTCCTCCATGAACAAGATGACCACGATCAACGTCAGCGCCAACGGCCGCAGCTACGAGTGGCCGCGCGTGCCGGCGATTGCCATCTGCCTCGACGGCTGCGAGCCGGCCTATCTCGACGAGGCGATCAAGGCTGGCCTGATGCCGAACCTGGTGAAGGTCCGCGCCAAGGGCACCGAGCGTACCGCCCACTCGGTCATCCCGAGCTTCACCAACCCGAACAATCTGTCGATCGCCACCGGCCGTCCGCCTGCAGTCCACGGCATCTGCGGCAACTATCTCTACGAGCGCGAGACCGGCAAGGAAGTGATGATGAACGATCCGCGCTTCCTGCGCGCGCCGACCGTCTTCCAGGCCTTCTACGACGCCGGCGCTCGGGTTGCGGTCGTCACCGCCAAGGACAAGCTGCGCGCCCTTCTCGGCAGCGGCCTGAAGTTCGACGAAGGCCGCGCCATCTGCTTCTCGTCGGAGAAGTCTGACGTTTCGACCAAGGCCGAACACGGTATCGACAATGCCTCCGCCTGGCTCGGCAAGCCGGTGCCGGAAGTCTATTCGGCCGAACTGTCGGAGTTCGTCTTTGCCGCCGGCGTCAAGCTGCTCAAGGAATTCCGTCCCGACGTGATGTACCTGACCACCACTGACTACGTGCAGCACAAATATGCGCCCGGGGTGCCGCAGGCCAACGCCTTCTACGAGATGTTCGACAAGTATCTCGGCGAATTCGACGCGCTGGGTGCCGCCATCGTGATCACCGCCGACCACGGCATGAAGCCCAAGCACAAGGCCGACGGTTCGCCCGACGTGGTCTATGTCCAGGACGTGCTCGATGAGTGGCTGGGCAAGGACGCCGCCCGCGTCATCCTGCCGATCACCGACCCCTACGTCGTCCATCACGGCGCGCTGGGCTCGTTCGCCACCGCCTACCTGCCCGAGGGCGCCGACCAGGCCGACATCATGAAGCGCCTCGCCGCCATCGACGGCATCGATGTGGTCATCGACAACGCCACCGCCTGCGAACGCTTCGAACTGCCCTCCGACCGCATCGGCGATATCGTGCTGGTGTCCTCGGAGAACAAGACGATCGGCACCAGCGAGCATCGCCATGACCTCGCCGCCCTCAACGAGCCGCTGCGCTCGCATGGCGGGCTGACCGAGCAGGCGGTTCCGTTCATCGTCAACCGCAAGCTGCCGACGCTGCCGAACGAGCCGGTCCTGCGCAACTTCGATGCGTTCTACTACGCCGCCATGGCGGCAGCGCTGGCCTGACCTTCATGTCGACCCCCACTCCGCCTCGCTACGCTCGGCACCTCTCCCCCGCTCGACGGGGGAGAGGAAAGGCGCCGGACGTTCGTTGTCCGACATACTGTCGCGCAGAGGCCTGCGCCGAGTTGACGGGCAGCGTTCCTCTCCCCCGTCGAACGGGGGAGAGGTGGCCCGAAGGGCCGGAGTGGGGGTCGACCGCTTCTTGTGCCACCGTGCCCGCCGACCCGCTGGAGCAGAACCAATGACCAAAATCGAAACTTCCATAAAAGTCCGACACGAGCCGATGCGCATCGCCGGACGCAAGGTCGATGCCGAGGGCGTCGTCAACGTCCACTATCCCTACACCGATGCCGTCATCGGCACGGTGCCGGCGGGGCGTGCCGAGCACGCCCGCCAGGCCTTCGAGATCGCGGCCAACTACAAGCCGAAGCTGACGCGCTACGAGCGCCAGCAGATCCTGTTCCGCACCGCAGAAGCCCTGGCCGCGCGCAAGGAGGAGATCTCCGACGTCATCACGCTGGAACTCGGCATCTCCAAGGCCGACTCCCTCTACGAGGTCGGCCGCGCCTATGACGTGTTCACGCTGTCGGCGCAGATGTGCATCCAGGACGACGGCCAGATCTTCTCCTGCGACCTGACCCCGCACGGCAAGGCGCGCAAGATCTTCACCACGCGCGAGCCGCTCAGGGCGATCTCGGCGATCACGCCGTTCAACCACCCGCTCAACATGGTTGCCCACAAGGTGGCGCCGGCGATTGCCACCAACAACTGCGTGGTGGTGAAGCCGACGGAGCTCACGCCGATGACGGCGCTGATCCTGGCCGACATCCTCTACGAGGCCGGCCTGCCGCCGGAGATGCTGTCGGTCGTCACCGGCATGCCCGCCGACATCGGCGCCGAGATGATCACCAACGACAACATCGAGCTGATCACCTTCACCGGCGGCGTGCCGGTGGGCAAGCTGATCGCCCGCACCGCCGGCTACAAGCGCCAGGTGCTGGAGCTCGGCGGAAACGACCCGCTGATCATCCTCAACGATCTCTCCGACGACGACCTCGCCAAGGCGGCCGATCTCGCCGTTGCCGGTGCCACCAAGAACTCCGGCCAGCGCTGCACGGCGGTCAAGCGCATCCTGTGCCAGGAGAGCGTCGCCGACCGCTTCGTGCCGATGGTGCTCGAGCGGGCGAAGAAGCTCAGGTTCGGCGACCCGATGGACCGCTCGACCGACCTCGGCACCGTGGTGCACGAAAAGGCCGCGACCCTCTTCGAAAAGCGCGTCTACATGGCCGCCGAGCAGGGCGCGGAAGTGCTTTATGACCCCGGCCGCAAGGGTGCCCTGCTGCCGCCGATCGTCGTCGACCGCGTGCCGCACACCTCGGAACTGGTCATGGAGGAGACCTTCGGCCCGATCATCCCGATCGTGCGCGCGCCAGACAATGACGACGAGCTGATCGCGCTCTCCAACTCCACCGCCTTCGGCCTGTCGTCGGGCGTCTGCACCAACGACTTCCGCCGCATGCAGAAATACATCGCCGGCCTGCAAGTCGGCACCGTGAATATCTGGGAAGTCCCCGGATATCGCATCGAGATGTCGCCATTTGGCGGGATCAAGGACTCTGGCAACGGCTACAAGGAAGGCGTCATCGAAGCGATGAAAAGCTTCACCAACGTCAAGACCTTCTCTTTGCCCTGGGCTTGAGCCACTTGTCTTGAGCCGGCAAATCAGATGAGTTCGATGAGGGGGCCTTGCGCTCCCTCATTTGCGTGGAGGGGAAATGTTGATGCGGACTGTCAGGGCGTCTCCGACTGGCATGTCGCCCTCTTCCCTTCTTCGACTGCCCTCTGCGAAAGCCTGATCGCATGTCCGGTTTCGCACTCACCATCGTGCTGGTGGCGGCCTTCCTGCATGCGAGCTGGAACGCCGTCGTCAAGGCGGCGACCGACCGCGCTATCGTGCTTGCCGCCGTGTCTGCGACCCATGCCACGCTGGGGGTTGCGCTGGTACTGTTCGCCACGCCGCCTTCTCCGGCAAGCTGGCTCTACATCTTCCTCTCGACCATCATTCACTACGGCTATTACGTCTTTCTGTTCCAGTCCTATCGGCTGGGCGACCTCAGCCAGGTCTATCCGATCGCCCGTGGCCTCGCCCCTGCCCTCGTCGCGTTCGGCGCCTATGTGCTGATCGGCGAAACCTTGCCGCCGCTGGGCTGGGCCGGGCTTGCGAGCATTACCTTCGGCATCGCCTTTCTCGCTTTCCAGCGGGGGGCCGCGAACGCCGATCCGCGTGCGGTAGGAGCAGCGGCGATCAACGGCGTGCTGATCGCCTCCTACTCGGTCGTCGACGGCATCGGCGTGCGCCTGTCCGACAGCCCGTTCGGCTACATGGGCTGGCTGTTCCTGCTCGAATTCCCGGTGACACTGTTCGTTCTGTTCCGGCGGCGCCACGATCCGCTCAGCATCGACCGAAAGACGGTCCTGCTGGGTTTCATCGGCGGCCTCGGAGCGGTCACCGCTTATGGCCTGGTGATTTACGCCAAGACCATCGCGCCGCTGGGTGCGGTATCGGCGGTGCGCGAGTCCAGCGTCATCATCGCCGCCCTCATCGGCCTGTTCGTCTTTGGCGAAAGGCCCTGGCTGGCGCGCATCGTCTCGGCTGTGATCGTCGCCTGCGGAGTGATCGCGCTCGCCTTCTCAGGCTGACAGCCCGACGTATTTTCGCGCCTCCGGTGCGAATTTCAGCACTGCTGCGCATGCATGCGGCGGCCCTGTCACTCGCCTGTCGCAACCCTGTGCATCGCATAAGCTCAGCCTACCAGATCATAAAAAGAATAGATTTTACTTATTGACCCCCCGTTCCCACTATCGACCATGGACGAGGCGCAAACGGGCACAGGCTGACAACGCGACCCGGCAGGACCTCTCCCAATCAGAACGTGCCTAAGCGATTCAAATGGGAGCCATTTCAATGAACCAGAAGAAAACCTTCGCGCTTGCCGCCTTTGCGACGATGCTCATGTCATCGGCGGCCTGGGCGGAGACCGAGCTCACGGTCTACACGGCCATCGAGGCCGAAGACCTCAAGCGCTACGCCGAGACGTTCAACCAGGACCACCCCGACATCAAGCTCAACTTCATCCGCGACTCGACCGGCGTCATCACCGCCAAGCTGCTCGCCGAGAAGGACAACCCGCAGGCCGACGTGGTCTGGGGCCTCGCCGCCACCTCGCTTCTGGTTCTCAAGGCGGAAGGCATGCTGGAAGCCTATGCGCCCAAGGGCGCCGACCAGCTGAAGCCCAATTTCGTCGACAGCGACAGCCCGCCCAGCTGGGTCGGCATGGATGCCTGGGCGGCATCGATCTGCTTCAACACCGTCGAGGGCCAGAAGCTCGGCCTGACCGCGCCGAAGAGCTGGAAGGACCTCACCAAGCCCGAATACAAGGGCCGTGTGGTGATGCCGAACCCCGCATCGTCGGGCACCGGCTACCTCGACGTATCGAGCTGGCTGCAGCTGTTCGGCGAAGAGGACGGCTGGGCCTATATGGACGGCTTGCACCAGAACGTCGCCACCTACACCCATTCCGGCTCCAAGCCGTGCAAGATGGCGGCCGCCGGCGAGACGGTGATCGGCATCTCCTTCGAGTTCCGCGCCGCCAAGTCGAAGGCCGACGGCGCGCCGATCGACATCATCATTCCCGAGGAAGGCATCGGCTGGGACATGGAAGCGTCCGCCATCGTCGCCGGCACGTCCAAGGAAGAAGCGGCCAAGACGCTGCTCGACTGGTCGGTCTCGAAGAAAGCCAACGAGATGTACAACGTCGGCTACGCGGTCGTCGCCATGCCCGGCGTCGCCAAGCCGGTGCCGCACCTGCCCGCCGACATCGAATCCAAGATGATCAAGAACGACTTCGAATGGGCGGCCAACAAGCGCAATGCCATCCTCGAGGAATGGACCAAGCGCTACGACTCGAAGTCCGAGCCGAAGAGCTGACACTTCGCCACCTCGACAGTCGGGCGCCGCCTCGTGCTGCGCCCGCACCCTTGCCCCCAAGCCGGATGGTTACGATGAGACACGAAACCCTCGCCGGGCAGCCGCGAATTCCGACTGAAGTGAGCGCCATGACCGCCGCCAGCCAGAACGTGAAGCCAGCCTATCTCAAGATCGCAAACGTCTGGAAAGCCTTCGGCGACTTCCATGCGCTGAAGGATATTTCGCTCGACATCAGCGAGGGCGAATTCATCTGCTTCCTCGGCCCGTCGGGCTGCGGCAAGACCACACTTCTGCGCGCCGTCGCCGGCCTCGACCTGCAGACGCGCGGCTCGATCCACCAGGGCGGACGCGACGTCTCGACGCTGCCGCCGTCGCAGCGCGACTACGGCATCGTCTTCCAGTCCTACGCGCTGTTCCCCAACCTGACGATCGCCAGGAACATCGCCTTCGGCCTCGAGAACACCAGGCGCCCGCGCCCCGAGATCGAGGCCCGCGTGGACGAGCTGCTCAAGCTCGTCGGTCTGCCCGACCAGGGCAACAAGTACCCGGCCCAGCTGTCCGGCGGCCAGCAGCAGCGCATCGCGCTTGCCCGCGCCATTGCCATTTCACCCGGCCTTCTGCTGCTCGACGAGCCGCTGTCGGCGCTCGACGCCAAGGTGCGCACCCATTTGCGCCACGAGATCAAGGAACTGCAGCGCAAGCTCGGCGTCACCACCATCATGGTCACCCACGACCAGGAGGAAGCGCTGTCGATGGCCGATCGCATCGTGGTGATGAACCACGGCGTCATCGAGCAGATCGGCACGCCGACCGAGATCTACCGCCACCCGGCGACGTTGTTCGTGGCCGACTTCATCGGCGAGGCCAACAAGTTCCAGGCGAAGGCTGACAAAGGCGCCGTCGGCTTCGGTGCCGCGAGTTTCCACTGCGCACCGCATGGCTTCGACGATGGCGCGCCCGTCATCGCGGCGATCCGTCCGGAGGACGTCATCCCTCACGCCGCGGGCTCGCTCGCCAACGGTGCTGCCGCCAACGCCATCGACGTCACCATCAGCGAAATGGAATTCCTGGGTTCGTTCTGGCGCACCCGCCTGCATGGCCATGCGCTGGGCAACGAGACGCTGATCGCCGACTTCTCCATCAACGCCGCGCGCCGCCTGTCGCTGGTGCAGGGCGGGGCGCTGACGGTCGAGCTGCCGGCCGAACGGCTGCTGATCTACCCCAGGGGCGCCTGACATGGCGATGGCAATCGACACCGCCCTGCCCGTCGGCCGCGCACTCCGCTTGAGACTCGACCGCGACGAACTGATCAAGCGCGGCCTGATGGTGGTGATCGCGCTCTACCTCGTGGTGGCGCTGGCAGCACCGCTGGCGATCATGCTGTCCAAGTCGTTCTCGACCTACAGCTTCAACCTCGCCACTTTCGAGCTCCAGGTCAGCGACAAGGACGGCAACTGGGGCGAGGCGATCACGGCCGCCGCGTTGAACGAGAAGCTCAACGCCCTGCCGCCGGCCAAGCTTGCCACCAATGCGGACGGTCGCCTGCAGGCGACAGCGCTCTTCCCGGACTTCAGCTTCCGCAGCCCGGTGAAATACAAGATCCGCGGCACCACGTCCGACGCCACCTACCTGATCGGCCTCAAGCCGCAGTCCGGCACGGAGTGGCAGGAGTTTACCTCCAACGATTTTCGCCGCGTGATGCTGCGGCCGTCGCGCGCGCTCGGCCTTGAAAACTACGCCGCCTATTTCTCGACGCCGACGCTGTTCCGATCGATCGAGAACTCGGTCTTCATCGCCCTGATCAGCACCGTCGTCACGGTGGGTCTGGCCTTCGGTTTCGCCTATGCGCTGAACCGCAGCTGCATGCGCTTCAAGGATGCCTTCAAGCTCGTCGCCATGGTGCCGATCCTGGTGCCGTCGCTGTTGCCCGGCATCGCCCTGATCTATCTCTTCGGCAACCAGGGCATGCTCAGGGACCTGCTGATGGGGGCCTCGATCTACGGCCCATTGGGCATCGTCGTCGGCTCGATCTTCTTTGCCTTCCCGCATGCGATGATCATCATCTCGACGGCGCTCGCCATCTCCGACCAGCGCCACTACGAGGCAGCCGCGTCGCTGCGCGCCAGCCGCTGGCGCACCTTCTGGACGGTCACCATTCCCGGCGCGCGCTACGGCTTGATCTCGGCGGCCTTCGTCGTCTTCACCCTCGTCATCACCGACTTCGGCCTGCCCAAGGTGATCGGCGGCCAGTACAACGTGCTTGCCGTCGACATCTACAAGCAGGTCATCGGCCAGCAGAATTTCGAGATGGGCGCGGTGGTCTCGGTCATCCTGCTCATCCCCGCCATCGCCGCCTTCGTCGTCGACCGCATGGTGACCAAGAAGCAGGTGGCGCTGTTGTCGGCGCGCTCGGTGCCATATCAGCCCAAGCCCAACCGCGGCTTCGACACATTGTGCCTTGCCTGGTGTTCGCTGATCGCGGTCTTCATCCTCGGCATCATGGCGACCAGCCAGTTCGCCGCGCTGGTCAAGCTCTGGCCCTACGACCTCAGCCTCAGCTTCAAGCACTTCGCCTTCGACCGCATGGACGGCGGCGGCTGGGGTTCCTACTACAACTCGATCCGGCTGGCGGCGCTGACGGCGGTCGTCGGCACGGTCATCATCTTCGTCGGCGCCTACATGGTCGAGAAGACCGACGGCTTCCGCTCTGGCCGCACGGCGTTCCAGTTCCTGGCCATGCTGCCCATGGCTGTGCCCGGCATGGTGCTCGGCCTCGCCTACATCTTCTTCTTCAACGACCCGGCCAATCCGCTGCACGCCATCTATGGCACCATGACCATCCTGGTGGTCTGCACCATCACCCACTTCTACACGGTGGGACACCTGACCGCGCTGACCGCGCTCAAGCAGATCGACCAGGAGTTCGAGCCGGTGGCGGCCTCGCTCAAGCAGCCCTTCTACAAGCTGTTCGCGCGCGTCACCGTGCCGGTCTGCCTGCCCGCCATCCTCGACATCTCGATCTACATGTTCGTCAACGCGATGACGACGGTGTCGGCGGTGGTGTTCCTCTATTCCAAGGACACGACCTTGGCGTCGGTCGCGGTGCTCAACATGGACGACGCCGGCGACGTGGCGCCCGCTGCGGCCATGGCGATGATGATCTTCTACACGAACGCCGCCGCCCGCCTGATCCATCTGTTCCTGTCGCGGGTGCTGATCAAGCGGACGCAGGCTTGGCGGGCGCGGTAGGGCGGGATTGTGTGAGGTTACCCCCAACCCTAACCCCTCCCCACAAGGGGGAGGGGGATTCTGGTGCCAAGCACCTGCCACACGAGACCTACGTCACATCCTCGACAAGGCAATGGAGCTGACATAGTCCCCCTCCCCCTTGTGGGAGGGGTTAGGGGTGGGGGTAGTTCGCGCTCCGGGCTAACCGCCTTCATCTCAGCCTTTGGCCCGGTCCGGATGCGCCCTGGCAAATGCCTCGAGGCCCTCACAGCGCCCCGATATCTCCAACACCCGCTTAAGGCCCGAAATGTCGACGTTCCAGCGCCGGGCATTATAGACCTGCGGCACCAGGCAGATGTCGGCCATGGTCGGGCTGTCGCCATGGCAGAAGGCGCCAGTGGCCGGATTGTCGAGCAGCTTTTCGAAGGCAACCAGGCCGTCGCCGATGAACTTCTGCATCCAGGCATTGCGCGCCGCCTCGCCATCGGGGGCGATCCGCATCAGCTCGGCGACGACGCCGGTGTTGCAGACGGCGTGGATCTCCATGGCAATGGCATAGGACAGCTGGCGAACCCGCTGCCGTCCCAACGGATCGGACGGCAGGAAACCCGCATGCCGGGTCTCGTCGAGATATTCGATGATCGCCAGCGACTGCGTGAAGGCATGGCCGTCGATGTCGAGCACCGGCACCAGCCCCTGCGGATTGCGTGCCAGATGCTCGGGCGCCTTCTGCGCCTTGGCCAGCAGGTCGACCGAGACGGAGCGAAACTCCTGCCCCAGCATGTTGAGCGCAATACGGACGCGATAGCTCGCCGACGAGCGCCAGTAATCGAACAGGACGGTCTCGCTCATGGCGGCTCAGGCCCTCTCGTATTTCGTCACGGTCTGTTCGATGGCGCCGAAGATCGAGTGGCCGGTCTCGTCGTGCATCTCGATGCGCACCTGGTCGCCGAACTTCAGGAACGGCGTCTTCGGTTCGCCCTTCTCCAGCGTTTCGACCGTGCGGATTTCAGCGATGCAGGAATAGCCCGCCCCGCCCTCTGCTGCCGGCTTGCCCGGGCCGCCGTCCAGCTTGTTGGAAACCGTGCCCGAACCGATGATCGAGCCGGCGACCAGTGGCCGGGTTTTGGCGGTATGCGCCACCAGCTGGCCGAAATCGAAGGTCATGTCGATGCCGGCATTGGCACGGCCGAACGGCTTGCCGTTGATGCTGGTGAGAAGCGGCAGATGCAGCTTGCCGCCGTCCCAGGCCACGCCCAGCTCGTCGGGCGATACCGCCACCGGCGAAAACGCCGTCGAGGGCTTGGACTGGAAGAAGCCGAACCCCTTGGCGAGTTCGGCCGGGATCAGGCCGCGCAGCGACACGTCGTTGACCAGCATGATGAGCCGGATCGCGGCATGGGCTTCGTCGCGGCTGGCACCCATCGGCACGTCGTCGACGATGACGGCAACCTCGGCCTCGAGGTCGATGCCCCAGGCCTCGTCGGCCATGGCGATGGCATCGCGTGGGCCGAGGAAGGAATCCGAGCCGCCCTGGTACATCAACGGGTCGGTCCAGAAGCTCGCGGGCATCTCGGCGCCCCTCGCCTTCCGGACCAGCTCGACATGGTTCACATAGGCCGAGCCGTCGGCCCACTGGAAGGCGCGCGGCAAAGGCGAGGCAGCATCATGCTCGTGGAAGCGCATGGTCGGCTGCGAGCCGGTCTCGATGCCCTCGGCGACATTGGCGAGGCGCGGACCGACATGGGCCCAGTCGTCGAGTGCGGCCTGCAGAGTGCGGGCGATGTGGCCGACCTCGGAGCAGCGGGTGAGGTCTTTCGACACCACGACCAGGCGGCCGTCGCGGGTGGAATCCTTCAGCGTGGCGAGCTTCATCTAAGTCCTCACTTGATGCTTCACTTGATACCGGGCGTGCCGTCGAACTTGCGCTCAAGCCCGTCCCAGCAGTCGATGTAGTTGTCCTGCAGCGTCTCCAGTTCGGCGGCGAACTTCGTCAGCTGCTGGGGGAAGCGGGTCTCGAACATGAAGGCCATGGTGTGGTCGAGCTTGACAGGCTTGAGCTCGACATTCGAGGCCTTTTCGAAGCCCATCGCGTCCGGCCCATGCGGCAGCATCATGTTGTGCAGGCTCATGCCGCCGGGCACGAAGCCCTCCTCCTTGGCGTCGTACTGGCCGTGGATCAGGCCCATGAACTCGCTCATGATGTTGCGATGGTACCAGGGCGGACGGAAGCTGTGCTCGGCCACCAGCCAGCGCGGCGGGAAGATGACGAAGTCGACATTGGCCGTGCCCTCCTCGCCCGACGGCGCCGTCAGCACCGTGAAGATCGACGGATCCGGATGGTCGAACAGGATGGCGCCGACGGGCGAGAAGGTCCTGAGATCGTATTTGAACGGCGCATAATTGCCGTGCCAGGCGACGACGTCGAGCGGCGAATGGCCGATCTCCGTGACGTAGAACTTGCCGCACCATTTGACGTGCACGCGGGCCGCCGTCTCCTTGTCCTCGTATGCGGCGACGGGCGTCTTGAAGTCGCGCGGGTTGGCAAGGCAGTTGGCGCCGATCGGGCCGCGGTCCGGCAAGGTGAACTTGGCGCCGTAGTTCTCGCAGATGTAGCCGCGGTGGAAGGCGGCGTCGCCCAGGCGCGAGACCTTGAACATCATGCCGCGCGGCACAAGGCAGAGCTCCGACGGCTCGACGTCGATGATGCCCATCTCGGTGAAGATGCGAATGGTGCCTATCTGCGGCACGACCATCAGCTCGCCGTCGGCGTTGAAGAAATAGTCGTCCACCATGTCGTCGTTGAAGATGTAGGCGTGCGCCGCCATGCCCACCTGGGTCATCGCGTCGCCCGCCGTCGTCATGGTGCGGATGCCCTGGATGAAGTTCAGCTTCTCCTGCGGCTCCGGCAGTGGGTTCCAGCGCAGCTGGCCGAGTGGCAGCGAATGGTCGTCGAGGCAGGGCGCGGTCTTCCAGTGCGGATAGCTGGCGTTGGAAAAGCGCTTGGTGTGCCGGACGCTCGGGCGGATGCGGTAGAGCCACGAGCGCTCGTTGGTGCCGCGCGGCGCGGTGAATGGCGAGCCCGACAGCTGCTCGGCATAGAGACCGTAGTTGCATTTCTGCGGGCTGTTCTGGCCCTGCGGCAGCGCGCCCGGCAGCGCCTCGGTCTCGAAGTCGTTGCCGAAGCCCGGCATGTAGCCGGCCGTCGCCGCTTGCGTGATGGTCTTGTCCAGCATGGCTTGCACCTCCCTGAAGGACGTGGGAATGTCGAGATGGTTGCAAGTGTAACCATTGATTTTGTAACTATCAAAGGCTGCGCGATGGCCGACGGCTTCGACTTGGAGAGCTTCCTGCCCTACCGGCTGAACCGGGCGGCGGAACTGATCAGCCTGAGCTTTTCCAGGGAATACAAGCAGCGCTTCCAGATGACGCGGCCGGAATGGCGGGCGCTCGCCGCCCTCGGCAGCGTCGGCCGCATGACCGCGACTGAGATCGGCACGCACTCCAACATGCACAAGACCAAGGTGAGCCGCGCGGTAGCCGCGCTGGAGGAGCGCCGTTGGCTGAAGCGCCGCGAAAACGAGACGGACCGCAGGGTCGAGCATCTCGAACTCACCGCCGCAGGCCTCAAGGCCTATCGCGAGATATCCGACCTCGCCCAAGCCTATCAGGCAAGCCTGGAGCAGGCGCTCGGCGCCGGCGCCGTCGAGCGCATCGAGGCAGGGCTGGCGGATGTCGAGCGGGCTTTGATGAGCAAGCGGCGATAGTTCCTCTCCCCCTTGTGGGGAGGGGCTAGGGGTGGGGGTATTTCCCTCCGAATGTCTTGGGCATCGCCGATATGCGCCGTCGTACCCCCACCCTGTATCCCTCCCCACAAGGGGGAGGGAGGGCGTCTACGTCCGGCATCCCGCCCCTACTCGATGGGCAGCGGACCATGCTGCTTAAGCGTGTTCAGCACGATCGCCGTCTTCACGTGCTGCACGGAATCGTGCGGCAAAAGCACCTCGTTGACGAAGCGCGACAGGTCCGACAGGCCGCGCACCACGACCTTGATGTGGTAGTCCATCTCGCCGGTCAGCGAATAGGCCTCGAGCACCTCGGGCAGGTCGTTCACAAGCCGAGCGAAACGCTGGGCGTTGTCGCGGTTGTGGGTGGCGAGCGTCACTGAGATGACCACGAGGAGATCGAGCCCCAGCCGCTCGCGGTCGAGCATCGCCTGGTAGCCGCGGATGAAGCCCTCCGCTTCCAGCCGGGCGCGCCGGCGCGAGCATTGCGAGGCCGAGAGCGCGATCTTCTCCGACAGCTCGTTGTTGGTCAGCCGGCCGTCGAGCTGCAGCTCGCGCAGGATCTTGAGGTCGAACTGGTCAAGCGCCTCATTCATTGCATGCAGCTCCATATCCATGCACGTTCCGCGCATAGATCGACCCATATGAGCCCAGAATGCAAGCACATTGCATGAAATCGGGGGCACAATATGCGTCACCCGTTTTCTGAGGAGGATTTGCCATGGGTCCGTTCCCGCACGATTCGCCGCCGGCCAGGATCAGCGCGAAAAACCCCGCCGGCACCGACGGCTTCGAGTTCGTCGAGTTCGCGCATCCCGAGCCCGAGAAGCTGGAAGAACTCTTCACCCGAATGGGCTACCAGCCGGTCGCCCGCCACAAGACCAAGAACATCACCGTCTGGCGGCAGGGCGACATCAACTACATCGTCAACGCCGAGCCGGGCAGCCACGCCATGCGCTTCGTCGACGAGCACGGCCCCTGCGCCGCTTCGATGGCCTGGCGGGTGGTCGATGCCAAGCATGCCTTCGATCACGCCTTATCGAAGGGTGCCACACCTTATACCGGCGCCGACAAGGCGCTCGACGTGCCAGCCATCGTCGGCATCGGCGGTTCGCTGCTCTATTTCGTCGACAAGTACGGCACCAAGGGATCGGCCTATGACGCCGAGTTCGAATGGCTCGGCGAGCGCAACCCGAAGCCCGAGGGTGTCGGCTTCTATTATCTCGATCACCTGACCCACAACGTCTATCGCGGCAACATGGATAAGTGGTGGGATTTCTACCGCGAGCTGTTCGGCTTCAAGCAGATCCACTTCTTCAACATCGACGGCCGCATCACCGGGCTGGTCAGCCGCGCGATCACCTCGCCCTGCGGCAAGATCCGCATCCCGTTGAACGAGTCCAAGGACGACACCAGCCAGATCGAGGAATATCTCAGGAAGTACAAGGGCGAAGGGATCCAGCACATCGCCGTCGGCACCGACGACATCTATGCCGCCACCGACAGAATCGCGGATCGTGGCCTCAAGTTCATGCCTGGCCCGCCCGACACCTACTACGAGATGTCGCACGAGCGCGTGCACGGCCATGACGAGCCGATCGAACGCATGAAGCAGCACGGCATCCTGATCGACGGCGAAGGCGTGGTCGACGGTGGCACGACCAAGATCCTGCTGCAGATCTTCTCGAAGACCGTCATCGGCCCGATCTTCTTCGAGTTCATCCAGCGCAAGGGCGACGAAGGCTTCGGCGAGGGCAACTTCCGCGCGCTGTTCGAATCCATCGAGGAAGACCAGATCCGCCGCGGCGTGATCTCGGAGAGCGCTGCCTGAGCCGCGACATCGAAACCTCCTGCGGGGCGGATTGCTGCGAAGCGATCCGCCCGTTTCTTTCTTGCCGCGAGGTTGATCCAGGACAAGGAATGCCGCCGCCCAGCCTGCCACAGTTGCGCCTGAAGGCAGGTTCCCAAGGGAGGCAGCAGCAATGGGTATGGTTCCGCGAGCTTATGAACTATGGCACTCGGCCGTGCTCGGCTTTCAGGATTGGCGCCGGCGCCGTGCGGCGGTGAGCGAGATCGAGGCGCTTGGTCGCGACGAGGGCGGGCGGGTGCTCGCCGAATGCGGGCTGTCGCAGGCGGAGTTCAAATGGGCCATGCGCCAAGCCTTCGCCTCGAAGCTCCTGCTGCCCGAGGCGATGAAGTCCAGAGGCATCGACGCCGAGGTCTTCGAGAACCGCCACCCGGAATGGAGCCGCGACATGCGCCGGACCTGCATGCTCTGCCCCGAGCGCCGCCGTTGCAGCACCTGGCTCGCGGTCGGAGAGTTCGAAGCTTCCTATCGGAGTTTCTGTCCCAACGCAGGCGATATCGACGCCCTGGCTGAACGCGGCGACTGCCGGCTGCCCGGCTGAGAGGTCAGGCCTTGGGAGCCATCGCGGCGCGCACCCGCGCACGGCGATAGGCGTCGGGGATCGACAGCGCCCAGACGAACAGCCCGCCGGCGTGGCGGCCGATGAAGGATTGCTCGGGCGTGGTCGTCGCATAGGTCAGCACGGAAAAGAAGACGACGAAGAACGCGAAGATCAACCCGCGCATGGCATCGCGCACCGCGACATGACCCGCACCCGGCAGAACGATCGCCAGTGCCAGCACCAGATAGGGATTGATCGGCTTGGCCATGGGCATCCTCATGCGGCTTCGCAGACAGGGCTGGCCGGCTCGTCGGCCAGGATGGCGCCTAGCGTCTCGACTTCGGCGATTGCCTGGCGGACCAGACCGGTCGGGATCGCCGCCAGCGAAAAATAGGCTTGGCGCAGCAGCATATGCGCGCCGCGCTCGCCCTGTGCCGCCTGCCGGATGACGCGCGCTCCGCGAGGGGTGATCACCGCCTCCTTCACCTGCGGGTCGGAGAACAGGGAGTGGAACATGGCAGACATGCGCACTGCCTGTTGCTGCGTTGCAGTGCCGTCGCCGCGCACCAGCAGGGCTGCGTCGGTCTCGGGTGGTGTCATCCAAACGGGCATGTCGTGGACGAGCGAATAATATTCGGCGCCCGTCGGGCGGGCGAGCGCGCCGATGGTCGGCCTGGCGCAGGCCGTCTTCTCGCTGACGGTTACCCTCAGCCAGAGCTGCGGCAGGCGCCGCGTCACCATGGTGTCGGCGATGAGCTCGATCTTGGCCGGCCTGCCGTCCTCGAGGCGGCCGGTCAGGATCGGAAACTGGTCTGCTGAATGGCCGATGCGGGCTTCTTGCAACAGTTCGGCAGCTGCATCGAGCAGCCCGCGCCGGCCCGCGAGCGCGGCCCGATGATCGCCGGCCGCACGAACGCCTATCCAGGCGCAAGACGCGGCAACGAAGGCGGAAAAGGCGATGGTGGTGATCATCGGAGGCGCGCCGGAGAGCGGAGCGGCGGCGCTGTGTGCGCCGCCGTCGGTTGCGTCAATAGCCCTGCGGTCTCGGCCAGGGCATGGTGAACTGGTCGCCGCGGCGCACGAACTGGTAGCGCCGGAAGTGGAACCAGAGCGAGGCCACGATGTAGAAGCACATCATCGCGCTGAGCTGCGTGCCGTAGCCGAGGAACACGGCGAAGTACGCGGTCGAGCACAGGATGAGCAGCACGATCGTCGGCAGCGGATGGAACGGATGCACGTAGCCGCGCTTGATCGTATCGAGCGGCCACTTGTTCCGGAACATCACCATGTTGAAGGTCATGAAGGTGTAGCCGAGCAGGCCCGACAGGATCGAGAAGGTTACGACCTGGTCGAGCGGCGCGCCGAGTGCGAAGATCAGTGCGATCGGCACCAGGAAGACGATGGCGCGGTATGGCGTGCGGTAGACCGGATGCACTGCGCCGAACCAGCTCGGCAGGTAACGGTCGCGGCCCATCGAGAACCACGCGCGCGAGGCGTCGTTGATGCAGCCGTTGGCCGAGGCCAGCGTGGCGAAGGCAGTACCCACGAAGAGAAGGACCATCAGCCCCGTGCTGCCGGTGACGCGGGCGGCGTCGAACAGCGGCGTGCCGGCCTGGCCGAGATATTCCCACGGCACGAGGCCCGAGGACACGTACCAGGTCATGGTCGCGGCGATAAGCAGCGTCATGATGCCGGCCATGGTGCCGTAGGGCAGCGAGCGGGCGGGCGAACGCACCTCCTCGGCCGCCTGGCAGGTGCCCTCGATGCCGAGGTAGTACCAGAGGCCGAAATGCAGGGCCGCCACGATGCCGACCCAGCCATAGGGCAGCGGATCGGAGGTGATGGCCGAGAAGTCGAGCGGCACCGCCGATGCGCCGAACTGCACCGATACGAACAGCGTGACGATGGCCAGGAAGGCGATTGCGGTGATGACCAGGTTGAAGGTCAGCGTCGCCAGCACGCCGCGATAGTTGAGCCACGCAAGGAACATGATCGCGAGGATGATGAAGGGCTGCTGGTTGAGCCCGGAATGGCCCTGCATGGCGGCCACCGTGTCGAGCAGGAAGCCGACGGTGATGGCGTTGGCCGCTTCCAGCATGGTATAGGCCATGACCAGGAACAGGCCGACATTGAAGGCCATCAGCGGGCCGACGATGTGCTTGGCCTGGGCGTATTGGCCACCGGCTGCCGCGACCGTCGAGGTCACCTCGGAATCGATCATGGCGACGCAGGTATAGAGCAGGCCGGCCACCCAGCAGGCGATCAGGCCGGCGATCATGCCGCCTTTGCCGACCGAGAAGTTCCAGCCCATATATTCGCCGACCAGCACGATGCCGACGCCGAGCGCCCAGATATGGGCCGGGCCGAGCACCCGCAGCAGCTGCAGCCGTTCGGGCTCGGCCGCGGTTGAATTCACGTTTGCCATCGCTGTTCCCCTCAGATCTCGTGGCGCTCTGCGGTCGCCTCGATCTCGCCTTCGCGAGAGGAGATCAGCAGTTCGTTGTCGTAGGTGGAATCGATGCGGATGAGGTCGATGAGCATCAAGACGCCGAACATGGCGGAAAGTGCCCAGGCCACATATTCGAGAATGTTCCAGCTATCCATTGCGACCTCTCCTAGCGCTTCTTGCCGAAGCGTTCTTCGATGACTTCGCGGTATTCCCTGTCGGACAGCCGCACGACCATGACGAAGTAGCCGATCACCAGGACGGCCATGACGATGAGAGCGGGCCAGCTGAAGCTGTAGTCGAAGCGTGCGGTGATGATGTCGTTGGCGGCTGCCGGGTCGGTGATGCCGAGCGCTGCCCATTGCTGCTGCTCGGTGGCGTTCTGGCCGAGTGTTTCCCAGGTCGGATTGGCGATCGGGTTCGGCACCTTGGCGGCGCCTGCGAGGCCCATGTAAAGCGGTATGTAGAGTGCGCCGACGGTTAGCACCAGAAGCGTGGCGACGTCGAAGATCTGCCCGACGAGGCCTTGTTTCGGAGGTTGGTAAGCCATTTTTCCGCCCCCCTTCAGCGTTTGCGCCGGCGCATCTCGTCGAGATGCTTGAGGTCGAGGCCGTAGATGAAGTGCTTGTCTTCCTCGTAGTGACGGAGCATCGCAACGATCGCCGCCGTGTTGAAGACCAGCACCAGGCCGCCGGCGACGGCGAGGATGATGCCGATAGCCGGTGTCGAGATGTAGGACCAGACGCTGAACAGCGCGAACAGCAGTGTCGCCCACAGCACCACGACGAAGGCCACGAGGCCTGCACGGTCGCGTCCGTGCATTTTGGCGATGCGCTGGTCGAGACTCGAATCCGCGCCTTGATGAGCTAGTGTCGCTTCCATTTCCTCCTCCAGGTGGCCGTTTTCGGCTTCATTGTGCGGGAAATTAATTTCCCCTGAGGAATGTCCGGCAAACTTAAATTACTGTCAAGGGATGGATGTGCGCACATGTCGCATCCGGCCCGGACGTTGCTGCGCAAAGCACTTGAATCGGCTTGGATTTTGGCAATTTCCTTTGGTGTCGGAATTTTTATCTGATAGGTCGCATTCGAGCTTGATGCAGGGATGCGAAGGGCTTCCTGAGCTCCTTCGCCGCGACCATCTGGTGCCGGCGCGGCAGAGTCGGGCGGGTCTGTAACTCGCCCCGAGGACTGCCGCGCCATCTCCGCCGCTCGCCTTTCCGGCTGGCGGCACGCGAAGCGACTTCAGCTTCCGGGCTTGACGGAAATGAGCACGAATTGCGTCGCCGGCGTCTCCTTCCTGGTCTTGTCGGTGACCACCAGGTAGAGCTCGTCCGACAGCCGTGCCATGCCTTCGAAATTGTCGTTCAGCAGGTTGCTGGATCCCGGCTCGAGGTTTTCGACCTGGCATGGCTGCGCTTCCCCGCAGGACTTCGGGTCGACCACCCGCAGCCGGCCGATGCTCGGTCCGCCCTTTTGTTCGCGCGTGCGTTCGAGCACGAGCAGGCGGCCGTCGGGCATGGGTTCGATCGCCTTGAGATTGCTGCGCTTGGGCTGGAACGTCGCGAACGTCCAGCTGCCTCCGGCAAGGCCATGGATGGTGTGGGTGTCGCCCGGCTCTCCCTGCATCGCCTCCTCGGGCGCGGTGATGATGCCCTCGCCCGTGGCTGCGACCGCCTCGAGCCGGCTGTTCGGTTCGTTGTAACTGGCCGCGTCGGCGAGCTCGGGCGGCAACTGCACCGGGCCGAGCGGCGTGCCGTCCGGCCGGAAGCGGTGGATTGCGGGGCCGTCCTCGAAGGCGACCAGCAGTTCCGTGTCGCCGCCCTGTCCATTGTCGCCATTGACCGCGGCGAGGCCCTCCGCATTGACCACGGCGGGCGTCGTGCCGACCTTCAGCGGCACCGACAGGACGGGCTCCAGCCTGGCGATCTTGCCGCCTTCCACGTCCAGCCTGAAGTGGTGCAGGAGGCCGTCGTCGGACACCGCATAGAGCAGCTTCTCGTCGGGGTCCCAGGCAAGCCCGGAGAGTTCATTGATGGATATGCCGCCCGGTCCGGCCGCTGGCGCGGAGGTGCCGTCGAGCACGGTGAGTTCGAGCGGCTGGGCCGTGGCTGTGGGCGCGAAACCGAAGATCGAGGCGCCGACCATGAGCGCTGCGGTGATAGTCTTGATCATGTGTCTTGCTCCTATTGGAAATTTGCCGGCGCGACGGGCGTGCGGGCGGGAGTGCCCAGCTTGCGCAAGGCGGGCAGGAAGCGGTTGTGCTTGGTGGCTGGGTCGAGCAGTGCCGTCGCCACGCAGTATTTCGAGCAGCGCTTGGTTGGGTGCTGGTGCAGCGCCCTCAATATCCCGTCGGCGACGCCGTTGCCGTTCGCCGACTTGGTCTCGAGGATGAAGAGGTCGTCGTCGACGGCGTGCTCGGCGGCGGCGGCGAAGAACTTCAGGCCGCTGTCGATGGTCATGCGCTCGCCGCCCTGCTTGGCCACTAGGGTCATGCGGCGGTAGCGCATGTCGATCACCCGCGACAGCGCATGCGGGAACGGCATGCCGTACTGCGCCCGGAAGACGCTGTCGACGTAGGCAAGGGCGGCGGCGTCCAGCGTGCCGAAGGTGGCCGGGTCCCGGTCGAGGCGCTTCTTGACCGTGACCCCGCGCTTGTCCTTGAGCTTGACCTCGAGGAAGCACAGGCCGGCCTCGACATAGCGGCGGATGCGTATCTTGGCCCGCTGCCGCCGGCCCTGGTGGTGGTCGAAATAGCTGCGGCGTTCGACGTCGTCGAAATAGCAGGTCTCGTAGGTGAAGGCGCGCAGGCCATCGATCTCGAGCATGTCGAAGGCGCGGGCCAGGTCGCCGGCGGCATGCCGCAGCACGGAGCCGTCGACGACATACTTGTTGTCCAGCCGCTCCAGCATTGCGGCCTTGTCGTTCAAAGCCTTCAGGCTGATGGGAGCAAACCCTTTGGATATCAGGGCATCAGTGCTTGCGATAATGGACATTGAGCTTCGCCATTTCCGTGATGTAGTCGAGCTGCAGGACCTGGTAGGACAGCACGTCCACGCCCAGCCTTTCGGAGAGTTCGGCGCGCATGGAGGCGGGATCCGCCAGCAGCGCGAGGTTGATCTTGTCGAGCGACACCTTGGTGCCGCTGACCGACTGCAGCATCTTCGGATGATCGATCACATAGGCGCCGAGCAGGACGAAGAGCACGGTCGAGGCCACGAAGGGGACGGTCGTCCCCTGTACTGAGCAGATGACGGCGATCGCCACGCTGCCGAAGAAATAGGTCATCTCGGTCTTGGAAAGCGGCTCCGAGCGCAGCGTGAACAGCGCCAGGATGGCAAACAGGCCGAAGCCGGCGGCCACGCCGAACTGCACCGCCGACAGCACGGTGAGCACCGCGAACACGAAGATGTTAAAGAGTGCGGCGGCGGTGACAAGTTCCTTGTCGCGATAGCGCCGGTAGTACATGCCGAACAGAAGGATCGACATGCCTGTGAGGTTCGCGCCGAAGCGTACGGCCTCGAGGGCGAGGGGGTGCTGCAACAGTTGCGCGATCATCGACCCCTCCCCTTCCGCGAGGCGTGGCGCCGTGGCGCCTGTGTCGACATCTGTGTGGGTCGCATTTCGGTTCTCCTGACTTTCACCGCATGGCGGCGACGTCAGGAAGAACGGGCGTGCTTTGGGTCTATTCCGTCGCCGGCAAAGTATTTTGTTGTTTCAGTAAGCGGAATGAACGCAATCGGTTAGCGGGTGGTGACGCGCCAGCCGCGCATCAGCCCTGGCAGATGGCGCGGCCGTTGAGCAGGCCCCAGCCATAGACCGGATCCTTGCCCGGTGCGCCGAGGTCCTCGGCGTTGCGCTGCAGGATCTTTTCGATCTCGCTGGCGGTAAGTGCCGGGTTCGATGCCTTCAGGATGGCCGCGGCGGCTGAGACGAACGGCGCGGCGAAAGACGTGCCGGTCCGCGGCTGCCCCCCCTTCACCGAGGCGGCGGTCCAGACCCGGACCCCTGGCGCGGCGATGTCGATATGCGCGCCCGAGCCGGCGCGCCTGTAAGCATTCTTGCTCCGGTCGATCGCCGTCACCGCGATAGCCCCGTCATAGGCGGCGGGATAGAGGGGCGCCGCGCTGGGGCCGTCGTTGCCGGCTGCAGCGACCATGAGGATGTCGCGCTGGTTGGCCTGCCGCACGGTTCTTTCCAGCAGCGGGTTGGCCGGTCCGGTGAGGCTCATGTTGATCACCTTGACGCCGCGCGACGCGAGGATGTCGATGGCGCGCACCAGATCGTAGACCGCCGACCTGTCGTCATTGCCCTTGCCGCGATGAAAGGCGTCGACGGCGATCAGTTCGCTGCCCGGCAGAAGTCCCGGCGTGCGGCTCTCCCTGGAGCCGACGAGCAGGGCAGCGACGGCCGTACCGTGCTGGCGCCCCGAAGCGGGAAGGCTGCCCTGGCCGATCCGGATCGTCTCGACCTGTCCGCCGGCGAAGGCGAGGTGGTCGCCATTGATGGCCGTGTCGATGAGGCCGATCCTGCCTCCGACCGTGCATCGGTCGACCAGGGTATCGGCCGGCGGCCAGCCGACCACGTCCCGCGCGAGGCAGAGCCCCTCGCTGCATGGTTCGGCGCCGGCCTGTTCGGGTCGATAGTAGTGGTTCAGGTCGACCACTGCACCTTGTGCCAGCGCTGCTGCGCGCGTCCGTGCCGCCTCCAGGCTTACGCCGCGGGGTATGCCGAGCCTGACGAGACCGGCGCCGCCCTCGGTCGCCAGCGCCACGCGCTCGCGCACCTCGTAGCCCTCAGCCACCAGCCTGTCCTCGGCCGCCTCGTCGAGGCCGAGCGCAACGATCTCCCGCGGCGCGTGCCGCGGCAGTTGGCGCTGCGGCGCGGGTCGGGGCTGCGGGCGGATCGCCTGGCGTCGGAAGATGGTCAGCGGATTGCCGCCGTTCCCGGCCGAAGGCCCCGTCCTGTCGGATGGGGCGCTGCCGCTGTCATCGTCGTCGTCGTCGCTATCGTCGCCGTCGTCGTCATCGGCCAATGCCTGGCCGATGCCCAGGACGGACCCTTGCCAGGGGCCATCGATCGGCGCGCCGAAGGTTGCAAGCAGGACAGAAATCAGGGCCGCGGTCAGGCCGCTCGAAACTTGTGCAGGCATGGTCGGCTCCTTATCCGCAAAGGCGGCGGCAATGCAATTGTTAGCGTTCCACATAAGACTTCCGACAACCCATATCATTTCGACGGCATTTGTGCATTTTGGGGCAACGGACGGAGGTCCGATCTATTCCCCAGACGATCAGGACAGGGCTGCATGAAAGGTGACGATGTTCAGGTGAGCGACCGGCTGGTTGCCTTCCTGCCCAATCTGCGCCGCTTCGCCATATCGTTGTGCCGCTCGCGCGATCTCGCCGACGATCTGGTGCAGGCCGCCTGCGAGCGCGCACTTGCCGGCCAGGAGCGGTTCGAGCCGGGTACGCGTTTCGATGCCTGGATGTTCCGCATCCTGCGCAACCTCTGGATCGACCACGTCCGCCGGGCAAAGACTGCGGGACCGACCGAGGACATCACCGAAAGCCACGACATTGCCGGTGACACCGGCGAGCGCGAGGCCGAAGCCCGGCTGACGCTGAAGAGTGTCGCGGAAGCCATCGACGAACTGCCCGACGAACACCGCGAGGTGCTGCTGCTCGTCTGCGTCGAGGATCTGTCCTACAAGGAGGCCGCCGAGGTTCTGGCCATTCCCATCGGCACGGTGATGAGCCGGCTTGCCCGCGCCCGCAAGAATCTCGCGGAAGCAGCCGGAATAAACCCCGCGGTCGACCGTTCACCCGCAAAAGGGCGAAATCCATGAGCAGCCACAACTTCGACGACGAGACACTGATGGCCTTCGCCGACGGAGAGCTGGACGCCGAGACGTCCGCGCGCGTCGAAGCGGCCATGGAGACCGACGACGAGCTGGTGATGCGGGTGGCGAGCTTCATCGAAAGCCGCGCCCAGGCCGCGGCGGCGCTGAAGCCGCTCATCGACGAGGCCGTCCCGGAAGCGCTGACGCGCGCGGTAGAGAAGATGATCGAGGAAAAGCGAGCGTCTGAGACCGCGCCGGCACGGAAAGACAACGTCGTCGCCTTCGGCCCGGCGGCTCGGCCGGTTCGTTCGAGCTGGATACTGCCCCTGGCGGCATCGCTGGCAGCGGCCGTGTTCGGCCTCGGCGGCTACCTTGCCGGCCAGGCGAACGCGCCGCAGCCGTCCCTCGCCTTCGCCGCCATCGCCGATCCGGAGATGCTCAGGGTACTCGACGCCGCGCCGTCGGGCTCGCAGTCGACCGTCGCCGCAGGGGCGGTCAAGCTGGTTTCGAGCTTCCGCGACGGCTCCGGCGCGCTCTGCCGCGAGTTCGAGCTGGCCGAGGCGGCGGGCGGGACGACCGTGACGGTGGCCTGCCGGGCGCAACAGAGCTGGTCGGTAAGGCTTGCGGTCGCGGCTGCGGCCTCGGGCGGTGCGGACTATGCGCCGGCCGGTGCGGCAGAAACGGTCGACGCCTTCCTGGCGACGATAGGCGCCGGCGCGCCGCTTTCGGAGGCGGACGAGAAGGCCGCGCTCGCCAGGCCTTGAGCTATCTGGCCGTGAGCTGCGGCCCGCGCTTCTTCTCGCTGGCATAGAGCGCCACCGCCATGGCGCGGTTGCGGACCCCCAGCTTGTCGTAGAGATTCTTGAGGTGATACTTCACCGTGTTCTCCGAGATCCCCGTGCGGGTGGCGATCTGCAGGTTTGTCCAGCCGTCGGCGAGCACGGCCAGGAGTTCCAGCTCGCGCACGGTCAGCCGCGACAGCGGCGTCTCGTTGATCTTGGCGACGTCGACATAGGGGATGCAGATGCGGCCGTTGGCGACGGCCAAAAGCGTGTCGAACAATATGCAGGGATCGTCGAACTGGTAGCAGTAGCCCTGCGCCCCGAGCCGCACGCATTGCTTCAGGATGCCGATGTCGTGGTCGTTGGAGAAGATGACGATGCGGGCGGCAAGCTGGCGCCGCTGCAGCTCGGACAGCACGTCGGCAGCGTCCATGTCGGACAGTTTCCAGCCGACTATGGCGACGTCGAAGGCGAGCTCCCCGTCGGCCACTGCCTGCACGAAAGCGTCGCCCGCCTGCACGCCCTCGGCAAAGGCGAAGCGTTCGTCGCGATCCAGAAGGTCGCGAAGGGCCGAGATCACCAGCGGATTGCGCTCGGCAATCAGAACCTTGAGCTTCTTGTTTTGCGCCATGGGCTCGCCATCGAGTTCGTGCCTGGCGCATTCCACTTGAGAACGCGGGCTTGCGCCCGCGCTCCAGCGACACAAATCAGTCGTAGATTCGGAATTTCGCGACCAGATCGCGGACTTCCTCGCGCACGGCCGACTCGATCGCGGCGTTTCCGGCCTCGCCATTGGCCGCCAACCCGTCGATGACGCTCATCGTCAGGCGGCCGACCTGACGGAACTCGTCGGCCAGGAAACCGCGCGTGGTGCAGGCCGGCGTGCCGAGGCGGACGCCCGATGTGACCATCGGCCCCTGCGGGTCGAACGGGATGCCGTTCTTGTTGCAGGTGATGTGGGCGCGGCCGAGCGATGCTTCCACAGCCTTGCCTGTCAGATTCTTGCGGCGGAGATCGACCAGCATCAGATGCGTGTCGGTGCCGCCCGAGACGATGTCGACGCCGCCCTCCTGCAGCGTTTCGGCCAGCACCTTGGCGTTGGCGACGACATTCGCGGCATAGATCTTGAACTCGGGCGTGAGCGCCTCGCCGAAGGCAACCGCCTTGGCGGCGATGACGTGCATCAGCGGCCCGCCCTGCAGGCCCGGGAACACCGCGGAGTTGATCTTCTTGCCGATCTCCTCGTCGTTGGAGAGCACCATGCCGCCGCGCGGGCCACGCAGGGTCTTGTGCGTGGTGGTGGTCACCACATGGGCATGGTCGAGCGGGTTGGGGTGCACGCCGCCCGCAACCAGGCCGGCAAAGTGCGCCATGTCGACGAAGAGCTTGGCGCCGACCTCGTCGGCGATCTCGCGGAAAGCCTTGAAGTCGATGATGCGCGGATAGGCCGAGCCGCCGGCGAGGATCACCTTCGGCCGGTGCTTCTTGGCCAGGTCGCGCACCTCGTCCATGTCGATGCGATGGGTATCGGTGCGCACGCCGTAGGACACGACGTTGAACCACTTGCCCGACTGGTTGACCGGCGCGCCGTGGGTGAGATGCCCGCCGGCGGCGAGGTTGAGACCGAGGAAGGTGTCGCCCGGCTGCATCAGGGCCATGAACACCGACTGGTTGGCCTGGCTGCCGGAATTCGGCTGCACGTTGGCGAAGCTGCAGTTGAACATAGCCTTGGCGCGCTCGCGGGCGAGATCCTCGACCTCGTCGACATACTGGCAGCCGCCATAGTAGCGGCGGCCGGGATAGCCCTCGGCATATTTGTTGGTCAGCACGGAGCCCTGTGCTTCCAGTACCGCCTTGGAGACGATGTTCTCCGAGGCGATCAGTTCGATCTCGTCGCGCTGGCGGTTGAGCTCGCGACCGATCGCGTCGGCCACGGCGGGGTCGGCCTGGGCCACGCCAGTGCGGAAGAAGTGGCGGGGGCTGCCGATGCCGGGTCTGGTTGGGATGTTCATTGGGCTCCTCCTGAGGGCGCGAACGGGCGCCTGAAATTTCGTGGTCATCCGGTCCAGCCGAGGCCGGCCGAAATGCAGTTGATGGAAAGCAGCAGCGCATTGACCGCGCGCTTGGGCTTGGCGGTGGCGCCGTCCTTGCTGCGCACCTCGCGCAGCAGCTGCACCTGCAGCCGGTGGATCGAGTCCATCTGCGGGCGGATGCGGTCGAAATGGCGCTTGAAGGCCGGGAAGCGCTCCGAGAGCTTCAGGCCGCCATTGACCTCGGAGATCATCTTGCGGGTCAGCGCATATTCGGCGGCGATCTTGCGGTAGATGCGCTCGCCGGTCTCGTGGTCCTGCACCAGTCCGGCATAGAGGCGGCCGATGTCCATGTCGGTCTGGTAGAGACCCTTGTCGACCTCGTCGACGACGAGGCGGAAGAAGCGCGAGCGCTCGAACATCTGCCGCAGGAGGTCGAGGCCGGCCTCGCCGCGGACGTTGACGAAGGAATTCAGCGCGCTGCCGATGCCGTACCAGTTGGTGAGCAGGTGCCGGTTCTGGCTCCAGGCGAAGACCCACGGGATGGCGCGCAGGTCGGAGATGTCGCGGGCGCCGAAGCGGCGTGCCGGGCGCGAGCCGATCTTGAGCAGCGACAGCTCCTCGACCGGGCTCGCCTGGTTGAAGTAGTCGATGAAGCCCGGCTCGTTGATCAGGCCCGAATAGGAGGCCTGCGACATGCCGGTCAGTGCTTCCAGCGCCTCGCTGAACTCGGGATTGTCCTTGAGCTCGGCTTCGTTCTGCGACTTGACCGAATGGGCAAAGACGCTCGCGGCCAGGATCTCCAGCTGGTAGAGGCCGGTGCCGCGATTGGCGAATTTCGACGACACCACCTCGCCCTGCTCGGTGACGCGCATGGCGCCGCCGATGGTGCCCGCCGGCTGGGCGGCGATCGCCCGGCCCGTCGGCGCGCCGCCGCGGCTGACCGAGCCGCCGCGACCGTGGAAGAAGCTGATCTTCAGCTTGCGCTTTTCGGCGAGCGCAGTGATGCGCCGCTGCGCCTTGTTCAGCTCCCAGTTGGAGGCGAGGAAGCCGCCGTCCTTGTTTGAGTCGGAATAGCCGAGCATCACCTCCTGGCGGTTGCCGAAGTCGCGCACCGAGCGCCGGACGATGGACACGCCGAGCAGCTGGTCGAGGATGTCGGGCGCGGCGCGCAGGTCGGCGATGGTCTCGAACAGCGGCACGACGCGCAGGCCGATGGTGCCGCTGCCGTCGAGCGCGGTCGCCAGCCCCGAATATTGCGCCAAGAGGTAGACGGCGAGCAGGTCGTCGCTCGACCGAGTCATGGACAGGATGAAGGCACCGACCGCGCCGCCGTTCATGCCGGCGGAGGTGTCGCGGATCACGTCGAACAGGTCGAGCAGTTCGCGCGCCTCCTCCGACAGCTTCTGCCTGTCGGCATCGAGCTGTTCGCCTGAATGCAGGGCTGCGCGGATACGCACGCCCCAGGCGGGGGAGTCGGCAGCGGGTGCAGCGTCACCGTCGGCCGCCTTGAACAGCTCGCCCAGCACGCGGTTGACGACCGTGGAGTTCTGCCGGATGTCGAGCGAAACGGTGCGGAACCCGAAGCTTTCGACCTGCTGGCGCAGCGGCCGCACGAAGCGGCGCGCCACCAGGGTGCCGCCGATCCTGCCAAGCACGTTCTCAAGATCGCGCAGGTCCGCCTTGAAGGCCTCGGCCCGTGCGTAGGGCTTGGCCGCAGCCTCGCCGCGCATGGCCAGCAGCCTTTCCAGCATCGCGGCGGCGAACTGGCGCAGCGGCTCGTCGGGATTGCGTCCGACGATCTCGGAGGCGGCGTGGGTGCGGTGCAGTGCCCGCGCCAGTGCCTTGGAGAAGTCCTCGGGAATGTCGACGACATTGGCGCTGACGCTGAGCACGGTGATCAGCCGGCGAACCTGGCCGATATACCAGCCGACGATCGCCTGGCGGCATTCGGTCAGCGCATAGGCCGTGATCTTGGCAGTCACGTTGGGGTTGCCGTCGCGGTCGCCGCCGATCCACGACGCATAGCGCATGAAGGACGGCACCTTGACGTCATATTCGGGATAATGGCGTGCCAGCGCGTCCTCGACCGCGTCATAGAGCTTGGGCGTCGCCTCGAAGATCACTTCACGGAAGAAGTGCAGGCCCCAGGCGATCTCGCGCTCGACGGAGGGGCGCTCGAGCCTGAGCTCGCCCGACATCCAGAGGATCTCGATCTCGCTCTTGAGGTCGTCGATCAGCTGCTCGCGCTCGCGCGGCGACCAGCGCTGCTGCTCGAGCTCGGTGAGCTTGCGGTAGATGCGGCGGTGGATTTCGAGAACGGTGACGCGCTTGGCCTCGGTCGGGTGCGCGGTCATCGTCGGGCCGACGCTGAGTGCGTCGAGGGTAGCCTGGATGTCCTCGGCCGGGTAGCCGGCGGCGGCGATCTCGCCGAGCACGTTGGAGAAGGACCCGATCACGTGGTCGGCGCCGCCCATCTGCTCGAGTTCGCGGCGCGAGCGCATGGCGAGCAGCTCGTTGGCGATTGCCGCGAGCTGGAACCAGATGCCGGTCGCCTGCAGCGCCGCAATGCGCTGTGCCGAGGCGAGCGCATCGAGGTTCAGGCGGCCGGTAAGGACATCGGCTACGCCCGGTTCGCGCTCGCTGACCACGGAGACAAGCAGCCTGAACAGCAGGCTGCGGACGTCCTCGCGGAAACTGAGTGGCCTGCTCTCCTCCAAAGCGACACCCCGTTGATCTGGTGTTGGTCCGGGCGGGCCCCGGACGAGCCGCTTCTCCGGAATGCTGTTTTCCCGAGGTGAAGCAGACAGGCTTTGCGCGGTTTTGAAAACGCCCGGACGGGTAGATTTCCTATTCGTTCGGGTGGTGCCGCGATTGGCCGAACGATGATCATCGGGGCCTGTCCGCACTACCTTCGCCGGCGGAAAGACAGTGTCTTCCGACGCGTTGATCCAGCATGTTTTCCAGTGGACGCATCTTAACTCATGTGCAACTATATTGCCTGTTATGCAAATACGGGAGGCGCATGAAAGTGAGGTCCGATACCGCAATCCGCCACGCCGCAGCACGAAACAAACGCCGTTGAAGAGGGACATCGACATGCAGAAAGTGCTGCCGGAGCTTTATGAGGGCCATGCCCCCATCACCCTCCACAATGCCTTCCATGAAGCGCTCGAGGCGCTTGAGGAATGGAAGGAAGGAAACGAGGAGCCGCTCGTGGTTGTGGACGGCTACAACGTTCCCATCAGCCACGTCTTCGCCCGCATGAGCGCCTGCACCGACCTGTTGCCGCTGAGGACGCGCGACGTGCTGGAAACGATCGTCGACAAGGGCTCCTTCCGCGCGTCGGGCGGTTCGCTCTATGCCGACGGCGCCAGGCTTGTGATGCCCATCTGCGTCGAGCGCCTGACGCTGTCGCTGCTGCGCCCGACCGCGTCGCTCGCCCAGTTGCGCAAGGCCTGCGCCGAAGCCTGAAGCGTCGGGTTTCGGTCGATACCCATGGTGTCCGGATGGTCGGGATATTCCCGGCCATCGGCATTTCCACGGTCGACTCGATCTTTCTCTAAATGAAAATTTCTTGCATTAAGGTTGACTCGGCTGCTGGCAGCTGTTATGCAATCCACTAGGGAGTATCCGCTGCACAAACTGTCTGGACGCCAGTCCGGAGTGGAGCCCCGGGGCAATCGCCTCGGGATCGGTGGTGCGCGCCAAGGGAAGAGAGTCATGGCCGAATTCAAGACCGACATCGAGATCGCGCGCGGCGCCAAGAAGAAGCCGATCCAGGAGATCGGGGCGAAGATCGGCATCCCGTCGGAGCATCTTTTGCCCTACGGCCACGACAAGGCGAAAATCTCGGCCGAGTTCATCGCCAATGCCCGCAAGAACAAGGACGGCAAGCTGGTCCTGGT